>JAJDOL010000322.1 GCA_022340195.1 Chromatiaceae bacterium | reverse complement strand
GGTTGATCACTTGCGCTTCGGCGATCTGTCTCGCACTGTTCGCGCCCAGCATGATTTTGGCCGCGGGGCCTTCCGTAGCAACGCTTTTGGCAACCTGTGACCGCGGGTTTGCACGGGGAAACACCGGAGTGGCCGCTGCTGCCTGCGAATGGTTTGCGGTCCCTTGCGAGTGCCGCAGCCGATATGCGAGTGCGGATATACCGGGCTGGTGTATCCCAAAATCGGAACCCATTGAACAGACGGTCCGGAAGGTCGTTGCCGAGCTGCGCCGTTATCCCGAACCGACCGCCAGTATAGATTCTGTGGTGCCCGAGATGCTCACGAAGCTTTACCCGTGCCAGCCGGATCGAAGCGAGTGACCCACCGGAGCCGGGAGTCGCATGGCGCTTTGTGGACGAAGGCGTCGAGAATTGGTAATGGCAAGGGGTATGGACGGCGTCCTCCTCGAGAGCGATCGGTTGGCCGTAGCCTGCATTCAAGCTGTCAACGGTTGAGGTCGACGATCACGCGGCCGCGTACCTTTCCTGCGATGATTCGCTCGGCCATCTCCGGCAACTCCTCCAAACTGACGGTCTGGCCGATCTCGCCGAGTGCGTCCGCGGGCAGGTCCTGCACGAGACGGCTCCAGGCCGCTTTGCGCCGCTGCACCGGGCACATCACCGAATCCACGCCGCGCAGGCTCACATTGCGAAGGATGAAGGGCATCACGGTCGTGGGGAGGTCCGCGCCTCCGGCGAGACCGCAGGCCGCGACACAGCCACCGTAGTCCATCTCCGCCAACACCCTGGCGAGCAAGGTGCTGCCGACCGTATCGACGGCACCGGCCCAGCGCTGCCCCTCCAGGGCCCGCGGAGACTGGTTCATCTCCTCGCGCGAGACAAACTCGGTGGCGCCCAGTTGTCGCAAGTAGTCTTCGGCCTCGGGGCGGCCGCTCACCACCGCTACTTTATAACCCAGATTGGCGAGAATGGCGGTCGCTACGCTGCCCACGCCGCCGGCGGCGCCGGTGACCAGCACCGTGCCCTTGGCCGGCGTAATGCCTGCCTCTTCAAGGGTCATGACACAGAGCATGGCCGTAAAGCCGGCGGTGCCGATGGCCATCGCTCGCTGAGAATCGAGCCCGTCGGGCAAGGGAACCAGCCACTTGGACTGCACGCGCTGGCGCTGACTGTAACCTCCCCAGTACTTTTCACCCACGCTCCAACCGGTGAGCACGACCTTGTTGCCGACGGCATAGTCGGGGGAATCCGATTCCAGGACCGTCCCGGCGAGGTCGATGCCAGGTACCATGGGCCAGGTGCGCACGATCTTGCCCTTGCCGGTTACGGCCAGGCCGTCCTTGTAGTTGAGGCTGGAGTAGTCGACTGCGATCAGAACATCGCCCGCCGGGAGATCGTCATTGCTGAGCTGGCGCACCTCGGCGATGGTCTTGCCGGCGTCGTCCTGGGTGAGCATCAGGGCCTTGAAGGTACTGGACATGGTGGTTCCTCTGGTGTTTGTTGTCCCCGCTGGGGGTTGTGTTGCTTGATATACGCTAGACGTCAATTTGGTAAATGTCAAACAAATATGTAAAATAGCCTCCATGGTGATCGACTACAAGCCGCTGAAGACTGAAACCCTTCCCAAGCAGATCGCTCGGCAGATACGCCAGGCGATTGTCGAGGGTCGCCTGCGGGCGGACGATCGCCTGCCTGGAGAGGATGAGCTGGCTGAACGCTACGGGGTTTCGCGTCCGACGATCCGGGAGGCACTGAAACGGCTGGCCGCTCAGAACCTGATCCGATCGCGGCGTGGGCCGGCGGGAGGCACCTTTGTCAATCGTCCCAACCAGGAGGAGATGCGTGATGCGCTTGCCACAGCCGTCATGCTCGGGGTGGGGCTGGGCGAGCTGGACTTGGCGGACGTTGCTCAGGCGCGCCGTGAATTGGAGCTCGTTTGTTGTCGCCTGGCCGCGCAGAATCCTGATCCTGAGCAGCTCGCCATCATGGCCGATGAGCTGGCAAAGCAAGCTCAGGGCAATCTGAGCGACGAGGCCTTCTGCGCCTCCGACGTGCGCTTTCACCGCGCCCTGGTCGATGCCACGAACAACCGTATCCTCCAGCTTGTGATGGTGAGCGTTATTGAGGCGCTGCAACCGGTGATGAACATGGTGGTGTTTCGGTTTCGCGAGCGCTCGCTCGTCATCGACCAGCACCATCGACTGCTTGAAGCACTGAAGACTGGCGACGCCGAGGCGGCGTGTGCGGTGCTCGAAGAACAGATGGACTCGCTTGCCGAGCAATTCGCGGCGGCGCAAGCGACGTGAACAGCTTGTCCGTTAGCCCGAACCTGCACAGACACCGCGTTTCAATTCGGTCCAAGGAGTGCTTGATCCAGATAGCCCGGGTGGTCCAATTATTATGCTCGAGCACCGGATCGGTTTTCGCGCGGCCGCCAGCGGCCAATCCTGGGCTTAGCCCACCACCAGCTACTTCGTAGCTACACCCACGATCTGGGGTACGACCACCGGCGGCATTGTCTCGGAGGTGAAGCGATCGATCTCCACGCGCGAAAACCCGGCCTCCTCCAGCAGGGTGCCGGTTTCCCGATTCGTGTGACAGCCCTCGAAAACGTAGCGCCAGGGCCCGAGCAGAACATCTTGCATGCGGCGCAGAAAGGTTCCCCGCTCGGCTGCCACGTGTTCGATGAAAAAGAAGCGCCCGCCCGGTTTCAGCACGCGTCGCACCTCGCTGATCATCCGGACTGGATCCGGCACGGAGCAGAGCACCAGCGTGCACACGGCGGCGTCGACCGCGCCGTCTTCGAAGTCGAGTCTTTCTGCGCTGGCGGTGCGCAGCTCCACCTCCAGGCCGTGGGTTCTGGCCGATGCACGTAGCCGATCGTGCATGTATGGATTTGGCTCGTAGGCCACTACCCTCACACCGGGTGGGTAGTAGCGAAAGTTCACGCCGTTACCCGCGCCAATCTCAATTACTGTACCCGCCAGGGACCCGATATGCTCGGCCTTGCGTGGGCCCATTTCCTCGTGGAGATCGTCTTCGTATTTCGCCAGCAACCACGAATTGAAACGGCCGCGAATGGGGTTCGCGTGGGGGATTTCGGCCGACATAGAGATGACCCTCTATTGTTTATCGAAAACCTTACTGTACCGATTCACGAAAGGCGACGACACCCTGGATCTTCTCGATCATCGAGTTGTTATAGATGAGATTACAAGTTGACAACAACTCTGATCTCGACAGTAAGCTTGTCAATAGAGTGTCTCGTCGAAGGAAGCCGGCGGAATCGAGGCTCCGCCGGCTTGGATCAAAGAAGAACAAAAGACGGCTAAGGCAGGAAGTTCCCGTAGGTCGGGTCACCCATGCCCGCAGCCGCCGAGGTGAATCCGTTGTTCGGATCCGGCTCCCACGCGTCGACGATGCTGGTGTCGCCGGTCTCCCGGCGCTTGATGCATTTCCACTCGATTGCCGTGCTTGCCGGCAGGTTGTCGATCTTGTCATTCCAACGCGGATAGGCGTTCGGTTCCAGCTTTACCGCCCGGGTGGGATCCCAGCTACCGAGCCGTTCAATGCTGCCGACGACGTAGACAGACTGTCCGGGGTGGGTGTCCCCGTTGTCGCAGACGAACTCGTGGGAAACGCCCGCTTGTGGATCCGCAGCGAAATCACCGACCGTCGTCACTCCAGGTCCGGTAGTGACCCTGTTGTTGTTACCGGGTTCCCACTCGACGGGGGAAGGTGCCGCCTCGAGCCGCTTGATGCATTTCCACTCGATTGCCGTTCGGTCCGGCAGCCCCCCGATGCTCCCTGTCCAGGTCGGATAGGGGCCGTCCGGGTCCAGTTCGACCGCGAGCGCTGGATCCCAATTACCCAACAGGAGGGTGTTGCCGACGACATAGACGGACGTCCCGACGGCCGTATCTCCATTGTGACAAAGGAAGGTCACTGAGATCACCTCGATAGGCTCGACGGTCGCGACGAACGCTTTGTCCGTGTCGACAGCCAGATCGCCGGACTTGGCGAGCACGACGCCACCGCCGACATTGAGCCAGCCGCTGTCGGCCGCATCGAAGTCTGCGCGGTTGGGGTGCGACGTCAACGGGCTTCCGTTGAGCGTGACCTCGGTTGCAGCCCCGCTACCGACGAGCTCGACCAGCGTATTCCGGCTCGGCGCTGCGCCGTCGTAGGTGCCGTTTGCAGCAGCGACGAGTACCGACACCTGATCCCCCGAGTGCTGTTGTGACAGCTCCGTGGTGCGTACGGTGCCGGTGAGGTAGTCGAGCGAAGCGCCATCGTCCTCGAAAAGGGTGAAGGTCGACGGCGTCTCGGAGGCGTAGACACGCACGATGAGCTCATCGCGGGTCGATCCGTCCGCGCGCTTCCCGAGCACGTTCATCGTCTGATCATCGACATGCATGCGCGGAAGGATGGCGCCGGCGCGCGCGTAGGTCGGCAGTCGGAAGAGGCCGTCGCGATACAGCGGCTGCGCCGCGAATACCCGACCGGTGCTTTCGATCCGTTGATTTGTCCAGTAATCGAACCAGGTACCGGCGGGCAGGTACACGTCATGATGGGTCGCGCCGGACTGCGCCACCGTCGCGACGAGGAGGTTGCGGCCCAACATTTTTTCGGCTCCGCGCTCGCGCACTGCGGCATCATTCTGATAGTAGTAGACGAGCGGTGCCGCAAACGGCTCCGCGTCGCGATGCGCGAGGTGGGCCAGCGAGTACAGGTAGGGCACGAGCGCATAGCGTTCCCGGACATTGGCGCGATTACTGTCGAGGTTACCGATGCGATCCGGTGCCGTCTCTTTGCAGTTGCAGAGGTTCTCCGTGTGCGGCCGACCGGGGATATCCAGCATCATTCCATTCGCGAACCACTGGGTGTAGGTCTCGTCGAGATCGCCCCCGCCGAGCGCGCCCCGGTGAAAACCGCCGATGTCCGAGCCGTAGTAGTCGATTCCCGAAAGGGACATGTGCATCTGCGCGTTGATGTGGGCGGCGAGGTTTCCGAGGTTGCTTCCGATGTCGCCCGACCACATGGCGACGCCGTGGCGCTGGATGCCCGACGCCCCGGAACGCGCCATCAGGAAGGGCCGCTGCTGCACGTTGTTGCGCTCGTAGCCCCGCGCGATGCTCTCGGCCCATTTCAGGTTGTAGATGTTGTGGTAGTCGGCGTGCGCATGTCTGCCGGGGAGGACGCCGACGGCCCAGTCGGCCGGGTCGCCCGGTGTGTCGAAGGCGTCGTACATCTCCGGCTCACCGAGATCGATCCAATGACCGATGACACCGCTGCTGATGAGGGGCTGGCGTTTCAGATCATGCCAGAAATCGGCTCCCGCATCGTTCGTCCAATCGATCATGCCGCCTTTGCCCCACCAGTTGCCGTTATTCTTGTCGCTGTTGTTGTCGAGGTAGACGGGTGCGCAGGTCGCGCAGCCGGACCGGACCAGGAAGCCTTGGTTTGCCAAATCGGCGTGCTCGGGACGGTTGCGGCTGACATAGGATTCCTCGATTACGATGATGCCGAGGCCGTCGTCGTCACGGTAGGAGTCGAGCTTCGTCGCCGGATCGGGAAAGGCGTTCAGGTCCCAGTCGACACGCCCCATATTGCTGTCGTCGGAACCGGCGGTGATTCCGCCAAACCACTGCAGATCGAGGACGAAGCCGTCAACGGGGAAATCGTTGCTGCGCAGCGTCGCGTACTTGTCCTCCAGCTCGCCCCAGTTATCGTAGCCGTACTCGGAGATCCAAAGACCGAACATCTTTTTGGGCGGTACGGGTGGATGGCCCGTCAGCTCCATGTAGTCCGATCTGAGATCGGGCAGATCAGGACCGGTCATGACGTACCATCGAATGTGGTCGCCGAGGGTTTCGACCCGCCACGGGCTATCGGTGAAATCCCAGCGTTGCCGGTAGACATGGTCCAGGAACAATGCGTAGTTCGCGTTGGCGGGGCCGACCGCGTACATGACCGGAATCAGGGCATTGCCGGAGACGCCACCGCCGAAACCGGTCATCTGATTGCCGAAATCATCGCCCGGTGAGCGGACCCGACCGGTCCAGTCGCCGTCCGTGCTCTGTTCAATGAACTGCTCGCCGAGTCCGTAGACGTGCTGCATCGTGCCGGTCGCGATGCTGAGCCCCTTGAGCTCGGTAACGAGATTGAACGGGCAGAGTGTCGTGAGCTCGACGCTGCGCGCCAGGTCTTCGACTGTCACGCAAAGCGTATCGGTAGCAACGTCGATGCGCATTTCCGGTGTTTCGAGTCTGTTCCCGTCGGGACCGGATTGGCTCAAGCTGGTCGGACCTGTGTAATCGTTCTTCAAGACCTGGGGCGATGTGAAAACCGCGTCCGCCGGGTCCGGTCCAGGCCCGAACGGCGACAGCTCAAAGTGCACCAAATCGTCGTCGAGCACCTCGACGATCAGGTAGTTGCTGTCGGACTGAAACTTGACGCGTTGGACCTCGGCCAACGCCGTTTGGGATAGTAAGACGGTCGTTGATAAGGTCAACAGGCTTGCCGCGGCCTGCAACGATGCAGTTTTGCTTTTCACCTCGTGTCTCCTTCCGTTGTTTATTCATGAATGGCCCAATGCCCAATGTAGGGCAACCAGCGCCTGCGATTCACGGATTGCGCGGACGGCCACCGGTGGTGGCCGACGCCCTCTGCAGCGCAGATTGAGGTTAGTACATAGGATCAGGTGTTCTGTAGGGATAATCCCTTATGTCCTGTCGCGGAATCTGAAACGAACAGTCGGTGAAAAGCCGACAGAAAGGGTGTTTTTCGGGTTCGCGGAATCTGTGGGATTCGGGCGATCCGGTGACGAGATCCGGTTGAGCGGTTGAAGTTCCAGGGCCTCCCGACGCGTCGAGCAAGCCCAGGATAGGTCTCGATTCTCAGGAACAAGCAAAAAATTATTAGACGACACTTACTAAATTTTTATTGCGACCTGGATCGGAACCTGCTAGTTTCTGCTCCATGGCAATTGGCTTGAAGCGTTATGAGTTCAGCGAAAGGCTGGCCGACATCCTCGGCGAGTCCCGTCGCGATCTGCGTTTTCGCGTGACCATGCTGGTCTCGGGCGGGCTGATAGAGCCCGGTCCCCGAGGGCGCGGCTCCCCACCGGCGACGCCGGCGTATGCTGCCAAGTTGTTGCTCGGGTCTATGGCGGCGCCCCAGCAGTCCTACACGGTCGACGCTATCAAGTGCTACGACCGACTGCGCCCGACTGTTAGAACGGCCGAGGCTGCGGCGCCCCGGGTCATCCTGCGTTCAGGGGACCTGTCGGAGCGACGGAGGGACCCACCGGCGATCCCGCTGCTCTCCGGTCACCGTAGCTTTGGGGACGTGCTAACCCGATTACTGGAGCTCGCTACAGCGAAAGAAAGCCGAGAGGATCTGGTGCGCGAGCTTTTCGGTATTTGGGTCAGTCGCAGTTGTCCCGTGAGTGCCGTGCAGTTGGGTTCCTGGTCCGATGGGCAGAAAAACGTCGTGACCCAGCGCTATGAACTGGCCGAGGGGGACCGCCCACCCGCCTGGCTCGATCCGGAACGGGGCGGCAACGCCGATCCCGGGCTCTACCACACCGTTTTCTTACCGGCCGCCAAATTGGCGGAGATCGGTAAGCTCACCAGCTTTTTGGACAAAGAGAGAACCCCCATGATCAACCTTGGACCTAAGATGGCGCGCATTTCGAAGCTTGCCGACCTCGTTCGCCAGACTCGTTTTCGCGGTCGCTGGGAGAAGCTGCTGGAAACCCTGGCATCCGTTCAGGCGTGGACAGATCAGATCGATACGCGGGATAGCAGGCTCATCGAGGTCAGGGATTTCGGATCGAATCCGGGGCAGCTGCGCATGCTCACCTACATACCCGACCATCTTCCCGCGTCGGCGCCCCTCGTGGTCCTGTTGCACGGCTGCACCCAGTCCGGGGTCTCTTTCGACAAGGGAACCGGTTGGTCGACGCTTGCCGATCGGCATGGCTTTGCCCTCTTGTTGCCAGAGCAGCACTGGACCAACAACCCCTTGCGTTGCTTCAACTGGTTTCGCCCTGAAGACACGCGCAGGAACTCGGGTGAGGCCTTGTCGATCAGACAGATGATCGACCGCGCGGTCAAAGACCATGGGCTCGATCCCCGGCGCGTGTATGTGACCGGTTTGTCGTCGGGCGGTGCCATGACGTCCGTGATGCTGGCGACCTATCCGGACGTGTTCGCTGGGGGAGCGGTCCTCGCCGGCGTACCCTACCGCTCTGCAGACAATATGCAGGAGGCCTTCGAAAGCATTTTTCAGGGTCGCAACCGTACCCCGCGTGAATGGGGCGATCTGGTACGGGAGGCGTCCCCGCATCAGGGTCCCTGGCCCAGGGTGTCGGTCTGGCACGGGGATGCAGACTCCGCCGTAAAGCCGACAAATGCCGATGAGATCGTCAAGCAGTGGACCGACGTTCACGGCGTTGCCGGCAGCCCTCACCTCGAACGAACCCTGGACGGTCATCCCCACCGGGTGTGGCACGGGGCGGACAGGGAGCATCTGGTCGAATCCTACACGATATCCGGGATGTCCCATGGCGCTCCCCTGAGCACCGGGGATCAGCCCCACCAATGCGGAACAGCGGCCCCCTTTTTCAATGACGTAGGCATATCTTCTGCCTATCACATCGCCAAATTTTGGGGATTGCTGGAGATGACGTTGGACGCGTCCGTTTCGGCGTCGACGTCGACCAACGATCGCGCACAACCGGAAGTGATCGACCTGTCCCGGGCGTCGGTCGTCAAAGAACCGGGACAGGAGCCGCCGGAGCAAGTCCTGGTTCAGGATGACACTGACGAAGTCCAAGCGACATCCACACCCCCGCGCGATGAGGGGGCGGCAGCGGAGTCGGGCGAGACGGGCGGTCCGTCCGAGTCGGCTGCTGGTGGCGTTCTCGTCGACTCATCGGAGCCGGTGGAAGGGCAGACAACGCGAGAGTCCGATGACCGGGCAAACGATCAGGGATCTCTACCCCTGGGAATCGATGTGCACGGAATCGTCCGCAAGTCGTTGGAAGCGGCCGGCCTGATTAAAGAAGGTGCGCAAAGCGGGGAGGGCGCGCGCGGTCTCGGAGGGATGCCTTTCGGGCTCGATATACCTGGAATCATAGGTACCTCTCTTGAAGCGGCGGGTGTCTTCAGGGAGTCCGTTTCGGATACCGACACCCGGCGATCGGGGAAAGAGACGGCCGATTCCGGTTGGGAAGGAGAGGGCTGGCAGCTTCTCGCCAACGACCCCGGGACGTTTCGGGACGGGCCTATGCTTTTCGGGCAGGTGTCGTCCGGCCAGGAATGTGACGTCGGCAAGAAGGTTCGATCGACGTCGCGCAAGGTTTCATTAGGTCCTAGGCCGGAGCTGAGCTACGTGCGCCGACTCAATCTAAACGCCGCTGTAAACGATTACACCAGTGCGAGCTTCAGCGTTTTGGTGGATGGCACGCCGGTGGATGAGGCCTCAGCAGTCGGTATGGAGCACGTCGAGGCGGAATGGCTCCAGCGATCGGATATCGATCTAAGTCGGTATGCCGATCGAACGGTGACCCTGACGTTCGAGGTAACTGCTAATGCGAACGTTTGCAGCGAGGTGTCGGCCAAGGCTTGGATCGATCGAATCCGAATCAAGTCGGTTTCGCCTTTGAGTTAGCCCGCATCGCTCGGCGGAAGCCGTATACGACTACGCGAGCGGGCCGTGTCCCCCGTGACTCTCGTATACGGTGACCGCAGTGCGTTGCGTGCTCCGGCCAGCCCATCTCTCTACTTTGCATCCCACCGCTTTTCGCGTATGGTGTCGAACGTTCGGCGCTCCGCGCGTCCCCGCTCTCGGTTGACTTCCCTTCTCCAAGGATCACCCGGAACGATCCACCATTTCGCTTAGTACGCTGTTTCAGCTTGAATTGCGTGATTGGTGCGTCGCTCCTCGCCGTTCTTGGACGGCCGGGTCCCAGGGGTCCGATCCGGGATGACGGGGTTCAGTCAACCGGCAGCTTGGAGGCAAAACGAGGTAATAGATCCGTCCGGCAAAACCCCGGTCGGGCCGATCAAAACGAATACACGATATCCGCGTGTCGGCTTCGGCCGCACCGCAAGCCCCTCTGCCCGCATGTGCATCGGCCGGGTTGATGGTTCCTTTTCTTCGATGCACATTTTTTGCGAGACAGAGACTGATGAATATCTATGTTGGCAACCTTGCCTACGGCGTGACCCAGGACGAATTGCGCGAGGCCTTCAGCGCCTACGGCCAAGTCGAGAGCGCCAGTTTGATCACCGACAAGTTTACCGGCGAGTCAAAAGGGTTCGGCTTCGTGGAGATGCCGAACAACACCGAGGCCGACGCCGCGATCAAGGCCCTGAACGATACTTCATTGAAGGGCCGCAATATGAAGGTCAACCAAGCGAAGCCACGCGGTGACCGTCCGTCCAGAGGGAGCCGTTACTGAGCTTGCGAGGGACACCCGTTCGTTTGCCGCCCGGGCGCAGGGACGCGCCCTTTCCATGCGCCTATCCCGTTACCTGTCCCGCACCCCCACCACGGCTCTTTTTCGGAGGTGGGCGGGGATTTGATGAGGTGACCGGGGTTACTTCAACCTTGTGTTCCTCAATTCAGCCATATCGTCTTTTCCGAGCTCGAAGTATTTTCTCTGGATCGTACTGTCCTTCAGAGCGATAGTCATGCTCTCCAGATTCTTGGGGCTCAGCACATGGATCGGCTTGCGGTAATAGGTTTTACCGTCGAGCTCAATGGAGGTCTTTCCGACCTCCTCGAGCAGCCGGTTGATCCGGTTGGCTTGGTCAAAAATCTTGATGTTCGGAAGACTCAATTGGATGTCGCTTACCAGGAGCAGCATGTCGATGCTGTTTAGCGGCAGGGTAAAGACCTGGGTCGCATAAAGCTTTTTTAGCTCGGTGTGGTAATCGTAGTCGGTAAAATCGACAGCGATGATTTCATCGACTTCAGGATCTTCAAACATGGTTCTCAGCGGTGTGTTATCCATATACCCACCTTCCATGTAATAGTCGCCGCCGATCTCGATCGCCTTGAAATAAGGGATGGTCGTAATACCCGCGAGAAACACATCCATAAACCGGTCCAGCGTCTCGGTGTTTATTTCGGAGAGTATCTGATTGATCCGGAAAGATCGCGCCTCCCGTTTCGTCAAGTTCGTCGTAAAGATATCCCATTGCACCGATTCGAGGCTTCTGATCAGGGTCTCCCGTCTCGCCGGTTCGTCGAGTGTGAGGGATTTCCGGCAGGTACCCTTGTCTACGGTAAACATATGGGAGCCATTCGGGATCAGCGAGGGCCTGAGACCCAGGAAGTTCTTGAAGACGTGAAAGATGTCCCCCACGCTCAATCGGAGTGTCTGGGTAAGGACAGGCGGTAGCTCCTCTTTCTCGTGATCCCAAAGGAGATAGTCCAGGGTGATGTTGTTCCCGGAGCTGGTAGAGGCGATATGGGATACGGAGATCCCGTTCTGCCGTAACCAGACCAACGCCCCTTCGGTGTAGAAGCTTCTGTAACCACCGCCGGAGGCGACAAAACCGTATTTCTTCATTTTCATTCCTACCTGGTTTGTTCACCTACTTGCCTAACGGGACGGGCAACCGTCGCGACCTGAGCGCGTTTGCGCCGATGAAGCTGCGGCTTCCAGGATGCATGTGACGGTTACTTCCGGTGGGCATGGAGGTGAGGGTGAAAGGCCCGATTGGGCTCGGACAGTTGCTCGGCAAAAGGAACCCGACGGTCCGGTAAAGAGGACACGTGTGGTGATCCGTTTCGCGATTACGTCGGAGAGTGTCGAACTAGGCATGCTGGCGTATCTCTACCGAGGCGTGGCCTCAGCCGTCTCCCTGGCGTAGATAGCGCTTTTTCAGCTCGGCTTTTTGCACCTTACCGTATGGGGAATACGGCAAGGCATCGGCAAAGATGACCCGTTTGGGGATCTTGTAACGCGCCAGGTGCTCGGCGCAGATATCGAGCACGGATGCCTCTGTCGGTGAGGTGCCCTCGCGCGCGACGGCTACAATCAGCCCGACCTCACCGAACTTCTCATCCGGCTGGCCGATGAGTGCTGCCTCTGCTATATCGGCGTGCTCCAGAACAGCGGCCTCGACTTCGGCGGCGTAGATATTCTCTCCCCCGCTGATGATCATGTCCTTGAAGCGGCCTGCGATGTAGTAGAAACCGTCACCATCGCACCGCGCCATGTCGCCGGTGTGAAACCAGCCGTCGCGGATGGTCTGCGAGCTCGCCTCCTTGTTCTCCCAGTATCCGCTGCAGACGTGCGGCCCGCGTATCAGCAGCTCGCCCACCTCGCCGGCCGGTCGCTCCGAGCCCGTCGCGTCGACAATGCGCATCTCGGTATGGAAAATCGGCTTGCCCACCGAGCCGCTTTTGGTGACGGATTCGGCATCCGTCATGCTGAAGCAGTTCGGCCCGACTTCGGTGAGCCCGTAACCCTGACGAAACACGACGCCTTTTCGCTTCCGCCAGTCGCTCATGATCGCCTCCGGACAGGGTGCACCGCCACTGACGAACCAACGTACCCGGCGAAAATCGGCCGTTGCGAAGCGCGGAGACTTCATCCACATCTGGTAGATCGTGGGTACGCCGAGGATAACCGTGCAGCCTTCCTGCTCGATAACCTGCAATGACTCGTCGACCTCCAAACCGCGGGCCAGGATAATTTTGCCGCCGAGGTAAAACAGCGGCGTGAGGAAGGCGAATAAACCACCGGCGTGAAACAAGGGGACGAACACCGGGGAAACATCCTGTTCCGACAGGCCCCAGCTGGCAGACGTGTTGATACAGTTCCAGAGTACTTGACGGTGCGGGATCACAGCCCCTTTTGGCTGCCCTGTGGTCCCGGAGGTATAGAGAATGCAGTAGGGATCCTCGGCGTCCAATTGTGGACGCGCAGGCTCGATATCCGGCACCGCCTCGAGACTCGCATCGTAGTCCAGCGCGCCCTCGATGGCGGCGCCCTCCAACGCGACGTAAGCGGGGATGTCCACCTCGGCGCGAAGCGATGCGAGGGTGTTGGCAAAGCTGGGACCGCAAAACAGCGCCTTGGGTCGACAGTCGTTGACAATGTAGGCCAGCTCGCGCGCCCCCAGCCGCCAGTTCAGAGGTGCCAGGATGGCCCCGATCTTCCCCACCGCATAAAAGAGATCGATGTAGGCGACACAGTTGTGCGCCAGCATCGACACCCGGTCGCCCTTGTTCATGCCGAGTCGGTCGCGCAGAAAATGCGCAAGGCGGTTGGCACGGGCGTTCAGATCGGCGAATGTATAGCGTTGGTGGTTCTCCAGCTCTACCAGCGCCTCGCGCTCCGGTGTCAGTGAGGCGCGATGAGTGAGCAGATCGGCCGCGTGCATGGAAAAGCCTGGCTCCGGATATGGTCTCATGTTCGGCTATGGTAGCCTTCCCTGTACTCGGACGAAATACCAGCGAGCCGCTTTCCGTTAGGGTCGAGTCGTGGCTCGCACGCCGGATTTCGTTATGCTCGACATGTGGCTTCGGGATCTGATTGTCGTCCCTGCAAGAGCCAGCACGCAGGCGCGCACCTTCACGAGGTTTCACCCCACTTCAAACCGTTGGGCTAGAGAGCTCGCCGGTGGCGACCGCTGGAGCTCGGCATCCAGTTTCGACCTGGCCGCCGCCGATCCGAGCGGGAAAATTGGGTTGACAAGCCGCGCGTGCACCAACAAAATGCCTTGTTTACTTGTCAAACAAGCCGTTAGATTCCCAGGAGAGTTCAGCTTGGCCAACTCAACCCAAGCCCGCAAGCGCGCCCGCCAAGCGGAGCAGCGTCGCCGGCAAAACACGTCCTTTCGCAGCACGATGCGCACTTCCATGAAGAAGGTGGTCAAGTTAATCGAGACGGGCGACAAGCAGGCGGCGGCGGATGCCTACAAGGCGGCGGTTCCGATCATCGACAGCGCGGCCGGCAAGGGACTCATCCACCAGAACAAGGCGGCCCGTCACAAGAGTCGGCTCAACGCCCACATCAAGGCCATGTCCTGATTGGCGCGGTCTCTGTCAAATGGCGTACCAGCCTGCTTGTGTTTTTTGCGTCTTCCGTGTTGAGCCAACCGTAACATAGCCTGCTATGCACTGGCTGGCACGCCTTGAACAGGAACGTCAATTCGGCGCCTCCTGGTACGACATCTTCCGGCAATCGCCTTGAGGGCCGGCCCGAGCGCCGGTTTTTCGTTTTCCTCAGCTTCAGCGGATTTTGAACGCTACATTTACCCGGAAGGATCAAGGCCACAACGCCGGTGAGCGCCCAAGCGCCGAGTCCGTCAAGCAGTATTTGCTGCGTCTGCAGGACAATATCTGCGCGGCCTTAACGGTGGAGGACGGCGGAGCAGGCTTTCATGAAGATGCCTGGGAGCGTTCCGAGGGAGGTGGCGGTCGCACCAGGGTGATGCGTGACGGGGCCCTGCTCGAGCAGGGAGGTATCAACTTCTCTCGGGTTTTCGGCGACAGGTTGCCGCCCTCGGCCACAGCGAGTCGACCGGAGCTGGCGGGCCGAAATTTCCAAGCCATGGGCGTGTCCCTCGTCATGCACCCCCACAATCCTTACGTGCCTACGTCCCACGCCAACGTGCGCTTCTTCATCGCGGAGAAGGAAGGCGCGGATCCGGTCTGGTGGTTTGGTGGAGGCTTCGATCTGACGCCCTATTACGGATTCGAAGAGGACGTGATCCATTGGCACCGCACAGCGCAGGAGGCGTGTGCGAGCTTCGGTGATCAGGTGTACCCGCGGCTCAAGCGCTGGTGCGACGACTATTTTTTTCTGAAGCACCGCAACGAGCCACGCGGCGTCGGTGGACTCTTCTTCGATGACCTCAACGAGTGGGGCTTCGAGCGCAGTTTCGCGTTCATGCGCAGCGTCGGCGACCACTTCCTGCCCGCTTACCTGCCTATTGTCCGTCGTCGCAAGGGAATAGAGTACGGTGAGCGCGAGCGTGACTTCCAGAAATACCGGCGGGGGCGCTACGTGGAGTTCAATCTGGTCTACGATCGTGGCACCCTGTTCGGGATCCAGTCCGGTGGGCGAATTGAATCCATTCTCATGTCCCTGCCGCCGGAGGTCAGCTGGCGTTATGACTGGCATCCGGAGCCGGACAGTCCGGAGGCCGAGCTCTACGAGCGCTTCTTGCCGCCCCGCGATTGGGTCTGAGAATGGTCAGGTCTGACAGCCCGCGCACCAGTAGGTCCCGCGGAGATCCTTCCCCAGGCGGGCGTAGCTGATACGGGTACCGCAACGCAGGCAGGGCAGGTTCCCCCGGCCGTAAACCCAGAGTCGACCGGCGTCGTCGCGCTCGAATCGGGTGATGCGCCGGCCACCGCCCAGGTTGCGCCGCAGCAGATCGGCGGCGGTTGCATAACAGGCCTCCAACGCCGTGTCGTTGATGCTCTCCAGAGACCTTAGTGGTGGGCATTGCCGGATGAATAGGACCTCCGACTTGTAGACATTGCCGATGCCGGCGGCGACGCGTTGGTCGAGCAGGACGTCCACCATGGGCGTTTCGGCGGAGAGCAGCGCCCGCGCCCGACGCACGACAATCCTCGGGTTAGTTTCGGCGTCGATCAGGTCCGGTCCCAAACGCGTTTTCAGAATTCGCTCGCGCACGCTCGCTGTGGCAACGAGCTCGACCTCCTTCGCGTTGAAGCAGACGAAGACATCGTCGTCCGTCAGGAGCTCCAGTGACGCTTGGCACCGTGGCTTGCGCCAGGTCTCCCCCTCGCGGTAGCGGTGCCAGGTGCCATACATGCCCAAGTGGCTCCGTAGAAACCAGGCGTTGTCCAGCTCGATGAACAGGTGCTTGCCGTGGGCGAAAACGCTGCGGATTTTCCGGTTTGCCAAGCAGTCGCGAGCGGGGGCGTTCGCGACGCGCAATCGCAGCACCCTCCGTCCCGTAAGCCTGGATGCCAGATAGCGCGCGATTTTATGGATCGTATCCCCTTCGGGCATATTCCGAGCTGTTATCGGATTTCAGTGGCTACCGCTGCACCTTTGTCGACTTCGTCTCACGAGACCACAGGTGGGCGATGCGGCTCTTAGCCGTGGCTATTCCCGGTTGATCCCGGCGGCCGGATGTCGATGAGGCCGCGATAGTCGAGCTCGTAGCCCGCCGCGCGGAAGCTCCCAATAAGTGGGGACTCGGACGCCGGTTGCCCATCGATGTTGTCGATCACGAGCATTCCGCGGCCTCCGCTCTTGGGTAAACCTCGCAGACATTCGAGTGCGCAAGGCAAGGCGTCCTCCTCGTCGCGAAGTGTACTTGGAAATGTCAGCACCTTGCGTCCACGCCGGGCGACGAAAAGAATCGGGCGCCCGCGGATCAGCAGAACCCAGGCACCCGGCGCCCGCCGCGGCCCGGTCTGCCCCCGTTCCACGCCGCCGATCTCAGGCCAGGGCACGAGCGCGCCGTAGGGATTCGCCGGATCCATTGCGGCCAGGGCGAGCATTTGATCGGCTGACACCGGCTGATCACGCTCTTCCGAAGCGAGGCGCGCCGCCCGCAGATGCTCGATGGCGCCGGCGTGAGCGAATTGGGCACCGGAGAGTCCCTCGACGAAGTAGCCGCGGCGCACCCGTCCTTGCTCTTCCATCTCCCTGAGAACCCTGTACAAGGGCCCGAAGCCGCCCGGAATCTCCTCGGCCGCGGCGCACTCGCGGCTGACGACGCCGTATCGGTTCAGCAGCAGCTCGACCTGCGCAACGGCTCGTGCGGTTGGACTCGGATCCCTGGGCACGAGCCCGGAGACGAGGGACCAGCGCCCGCCGGCCATCGGTTCACCCCGTCTGTTGCGTCTGCTTGATCCGGTCGTCGACCGACCGAGATGACGCAAGGGAGCAAAGGTATCGTTGGTGATCTGTCCCGCCCAGACGAGATCCCAAAGCGCTTGGCGCAGCTCCTCGGTGGAGAAGTCCAGGCCCCCATTCTCGACCTCATCCTCGATTTGCACCAGAAAGGAGGCGCCGACCCGGGTCAGGCATACCAGAATCGCTCGGTGCAGCTCGGTCGGCGGCTCGAAGGTGCGGTCGACCCGAAGCAGATCAGGAGCCTGATGGCGCAGGTACATCGCCACCCGCCCATCCCGCGCGCCGATTGCGCCGCGGCCGATCCATATGACTGCACCCGAGGCGGCCAATATGTCGAGCATGTCGAGCTTGAAGCCGACGACCCGTCGCGGAAGAAGCTCCCCGCTCCATAGCGTCCAAGGCAACGCCAAATCCTGAAGCTGGCCGATGACCTCGATGAGTCCCTCCTGGCTCTGCCGTTCGTGCGTCAATCCTTGCCATTGCGGCAGGAAGAGGGCCAGAGTCGGGGTGTCGACGGGGGCTACCTGGTCTCGCAGCCGGGCAAGGTTTCGGCGCTTCAGGCGCCGCAGCACCTCGGCATCGCACCAGTCCAGTTCGGCGCCGCCGGGGCGGATCTCGCCGCGCACCAGCACGCCGGCCGACTCGAGGGCGTGCAAGGCAGGCTCGATCTGCGCGGGGGACAGATCGTAGCGGACTGCGACCTCGCGGGTCAGAAACGGACCCCGGTGCCGGGCGTAGCGCTGAAGCAGGCGGTCGAGGGCTTGTTCGACGGGCACCAGAAAGGCGTCCGGCAACCCCGGCGGGCTGTTGACGCCCAGGGCATCGCGGTACAGGCCCGCATCCTCAGCGGGAATCCAGCGGTGCTTCCCCGCAATGGTCACCTGGATAGCGCGCCGCTGGTCCTGCAGCTGCTGCAGCCAGGCAGATGGCTCGGCGTCGGCGCGGGCTACCAGCTCGCCCGGGCCCAGGTCACCGAGCCGCCTCAGCACATCGTGCAGCTCGTCGGCATCCCGAGCGCGATAGCCCTCCGCCAGATGCTGCAGCTCGCTCTCCAGTGTCGCCAGCACCTGCGCATCGATCAGCTCTCTGAGCTCGGCCTGGCCCAGCAGCTCGCCGAGCAGAGCGCGATCGAGGGTCAGTGCCTGGGCCTTGCGCTCCGCGATCGGCGCGTCCTGCTCGTAGAGGTAGGCCGCCACATAGGCGAATACCAGCGAGCGCGCGAAGGGCGATGCGGACGGCGTTTCGACCTCGTCGACCCGCACCACGCGGCGACGGATTTCCTGGAGCAAACCCACGAGTCCGGGGAGATCGAATACGTCCCCGAGCGCCTGCCGATAGGTCTCGATGACGACCGGAAAGCTCGGGTATCGGCGCACCGTGGCGAGCAGGCTCTGCGCCTTCAGCCGCTGCGCCCACAAGGGGGACCGCTGGCCCGGTCGACGGCGGCGCAGGAGCAAGGAGCGGACCGCGTTCTCGCGGAACAGGCCCGCGAAGAGGGCCGTGCCGGCAAGCTGGTCGGTCACCAGCTCCTCCACCTCGACCGGATCGGGGACCAGGGACTCGAGCGCCGGCAGCTCCTCGACGTCGGCAAAGCGCAGCACGATGCCGTCGTCGGTGTACATCACCTGGATCTCGAAGCCGCTCATGTCACCGAGCAGCCGCTGCAGCGCCATGGCCCAGGGTGCATGGATGCGCGCCCCGAACGGCGTCAGGATGCACACGCGCCAGTCCCCCAGCTCGTCCCGAAAACGTTCGATGGTGATGGCGCGGTCCGTCGGCAGCGTCCCGGTGTGCTCTTTCTGCTCGGCGACGTAAGCGGCCAGGTTCTCGGCCGCGAAACGGTCCAACGGCGTATTGGCTTGGAGCCATTCGGCCGCGCGTGCCCGCCCCAGCCGTCCGATCCGGCCGACGAAGGCGCCCAGGGCCCGGCCGAGCTCGATCGGTCGGCCGGGTCCGTCGCCGCGCCAGAACGGGAGCTTGCCCGGCTCTCCCGGTGCCGCTGTCACTATAACCCGGTCGCGCGTGATGCCCTCCACCCGCCAAGTGCTGGCCCCCAGCATGATGTTGTCACCCGGTCGAGTCTCGAACACCATCTCCTCGTCGAGCTCGCCCACGCGGGGTCCGTCTTCACCCAGATGTACGGCGTAGTTGCCGCGGTCCGGTATCGTGCCCGCGTTCAGCCGCGCGACCATGGCGGCGCCGCGTCGCGGTGAGACCAGGTCCTTGGAGCGATCCCAGGAGAGCAAGGGTTTGAGATCGGCGAAGTCGGCCGAAGGGTAGCGTCCCGTGAGCATGTCGAGCACCGCCTCCAGGGCCGCCCGCGACAGATTCCGAAAGGGCCCGGATCGTCGGATGACGCGTTCGAGGTCGTCGATCAAACAGGGTGCCTGGCCGCACATGGCGACCAGCTGCTGAGCCAGTACATCGAGCGGGTTTGCGGGTACGTTCAAGGCCTCGATCTCGCCCGTGAGCATGCGCTGGGCGACAACGGCACATTCGAGCAGGTCGCCGCGAAACTTAGGGTAAATGCAGCCGGCACTGATCTCGCCGACACCGTGGCCGGCGCGTCCGACCCGCTGCAGCCCGCGCGCGACCGATCCTGGTGATTCGACCAGCAACACCAGATCCACGGCACCCATGTCGATGCCGAGCTCCAAAGAGCTGGTGGCGACTATGCCGCGGATACCGCCGGCCTTGAGCCCCTCCTCGATCTCTGCGCGCTTTTCGTGGGAGAGGCTGCCGTGGTGCGCACGTACCAGGTCCTCGTCCGCCAGCTCATTGAGCTTTTGGGATAGTCGCTCGCACAGGCCTCGGCTGTTGACGAAAACAATGGTCGCGCGGTTGGCCTTGATGCGCGCGAGCAACTGCGGGTAGATCGCGGGCCAGATGCCGCGCTCCGCCCGTGGCGTGCCGACCTCGCGCGAGTAGAGCTCACCCAGGATAGATCCGCCCGGGCGCGTCTCGGCCGCCGGCACGGGCGGATTCTGCATGTCCGGAACGGGTACGCTGACCGCCAGCTCCAGTGCGGGCCTGGTCGAGGCGTCGACAATGCTGACCTTCCGCTCTCCCCCGAGAAAACGGGCGACGGCGTCGAGCGGCCGAACCGTCGCCGACAGCCCGATGCGCTGCGGATCGCGGGCGGCGAGCTCGGCCAGCCGCTCCAGCGATAAGGCCAGATGAGCGCCGCGTTTGGTCGGCGCCAGGGCATGGATCTCGTCGACGATGACAGTATCGACCAGCCCCAGCGTTTCCGCGGCCTTCGAGCCGAGGATCAGAAACAGGGACTCGGGTGTCGTGACGAGAATCTCGGCCGGCTCCCGGCCCTGGCGCCGACGCTCACGCTGCGGCGTGTCGCCCGTACGTACGGCTACCCTGATCGCGCGAAGCGGAAGGTTCAGCTTCTCGGCGACGCGGGCTATTCCGATCAGTGGTGCACGCAGGTTGCGCTGGATGTCGTAGACAAGGGCCTTCAGGGGTGAAACATACACCACTCGGACGCCGGGTGGCGCGTTCGGCGGAAGTCTGCCGAGCGCGTCGATGCTTGCGAGAAAGGCGGCCAGCGTTTTGCCGCTTCCCGTCGGTGCGACCAGTAGACTATGGTCCCCCTCGCTGATGCGCTTCCAGCCAAGGCGCTGAACGTCTGTCGGCTCGCGGAAGTTGTCTTGAAACCACCGCAGTGTAGCCTCTCGAAAAGGGAGTTGAGCCGGCACCTGGGATTTCGCGAGGCAGATCGGGTCAGACGGTCCGTCCAGTATGGGGCCTTTGATCTTATCAGAGCCAAACGAATCCAGATTCCTGGGATTCGTTGGCGAGAGGCGTCCTGCTGAACGAGATCAAGAAGCCCGCCGGTAGGGGCAGCGCTGAATCTGACGGTCGCGTCGAGATCCTGGAGTGGATCACCCAAGCTCGATTCGCCCGCCCGATGCCGCCGGAGACTCAGGATTTCGGAGCCTCCTTCGCCGTTCCCGCCGTACGTAGACTCTTCGAGCGCTGTCGCACATGTTCGGAAGCGATCCATTCCGTCGATCGTTGGGGGGAGCGTTGAAAGGTCATGTTGTGAGTGCGGGAAAGGTGATTTTTTGGCTAATACGGAGAACAAATGATGCGCTGAAAGCGTTGCCCGTGGGCAGCTTCCATACGAACCGGCTGGAGTACCTCACTTCGTCGCAACGCCCGACGGTGAGTCAGTTTTGTCCAGAACACCGGTACGGGACCAACCAAGGTCGACTGCGTAGACCCGGCGCCCGCACCGAAAAATAGACGACCTATCCCCACCACCCTCGGCGACATTTTGTTGCCGGGGTTGGCCTTTCTCGGCCACAAGCCTCCCCGAGCACGCTAAAATTGACAGGGCTTCGCAGTCAGCGAAAGCGGGATCCGTGGTCAACCATTAAACACGTCAGCAAAGTACATTCAGATGATAAGCACCCAGAGACTTTCCCTTGAAGATGCCCGTTCCATACTCGCCGCGTGCGAGCTGAAGGCTCGCGAGATCGGCGTCGACATGGATATCGCCGTTACGGATGACAGCGGAAACCTGATCGCCTTCCAGCGCATGGACGGAGCACGCATCACGAGCATCAACATCTCGATCGACAAGGCCTGGACTGCCGCGGCCGCGCGAAAGTCGACCCGTGATTATTGGAGTGCTGCCCAGCCGGGATCGCTCGCCTACGGCATCAATGCGTCGAATGGCGGCCGCTTCAGTACGGTTCCTGGCGGGCTGCCTGTGCTCGTAGACGGTCAGATCGTGGGGGGCGTGGGATGCAGCTCAGGCACACCGGATCAGGACGAGGTCGTATCGCAAGCGGGGATAGACGCGTTTCTCGATACCCGGGGTCGAGATCAAACCGGTTGACGGGAAATGTCATACAAAATTGCGCGGGATTATTCTTCATCTTCTCGACGCAAATACAGGCGTGTAGCGGACTTCACAACTGTTTTCGCAGCAACGAGACGGAGAAGGATACAAGCAAGCTGGTACCTGATTAGAAACCGTCTTCGGGGGGCTCACGGTGTGAGCCACCGCGGGGCGCATCCTGAGAGCTCGTTGATCGCCAACTGGGCCAGTACCGAGCTGAGAGCTTGTGAAGAAATCGGATGCCTACTGCGGACGTCCCTGAACATCCGTGACTGCGTTGCCGTACGCGAAAATGGGGGTCATTTAGTCCACTAAACTCCGCCCATTTTCACGTACGGTGCCTTATCACGAAC
>JAJDOL010000287.1 GCA_022340195.1 Chromatiaceae bacterium | reverse complement strand
GACTCGATGGCCGATTCCTTCGGAACCACCAGCACCCAACGGCTCGGTTGGTCAAGGCTCTTGGAATAGGTGAGGGTGCGGATCTGTTTCACCTCAGCCCGGGTTTCCAAAATCCAATCCAGCCCGGTGAGCCCGAGGTCGAGGGTGCCGTTTGCCACATAGGGTGCCATCTCCTGGGCGCGAACCAGCGCGCACTTGATCTCCGGGTCGTTCACGTCTGGGTAATAGTTGCGCGATCTGGGAGTGATCTTCCAGCCCGCCTGATCGAAGAGGGCGATTGTCGCTGATTCGAGGCTGCCCTTGGGCACGCCGAGCCTAAGTATTGGCATGTCGGTGCCTTGCTGTCGTAGATGTCGAGGAACGGCTGGGGTTACGACGAATAAAACTAATGGGGAGCAATTTGAGGATCGGCAAAAAGCGCCCGCTCCTCACCTAACTCGCTGCGCAGCCGGTCTGCACTTCCTTTCCCCGTTCTCAGTTCATCCGGTGAATTCATAGCTATTCTGAAGCAACTACGAGCCGAAGATCGCGTAGGCGTCGAAAACGGGCCCGTCAACGCACACGCGTTTCATGGCCACCTTGTCTGCGGATCGGACCGGAACGACACAGCCGGCGCAGCCGCCCACCGCGCAGGCCATGAACTCCTCCAGGGAGATCTGACAAGGTAGCCCGAAATCGCGTGCTAGTGCGGACACCGCCTCGAGCATCGGGTGTGGTCCGCAGGCGAAGACCTCCACCTCGGCGCGGACGGTCTCCTCCAGATCCTCCAGCCAGTTGCGCGCGAGATCCGTTACATAGCCCTCAAAACAACCCGGCAGGCCGATAAGGCTCGTGAGTCGATTTGGTATCCCCCAGTCGTCCAGTAGGGGCATCGCGGCGATCACATGGGGCGGCAATCCTGGGACAAGGTGCTTCGAGGGACGAATCCGGAACGGGAAGGGTACCTCGGAGCCGAGGATGGCGAAAGGTCGGAAGCGCTGGTCTGAACGCAGAGCGTCGGCCAGGAAGATCATGGGGGGAATGCCAATGCCGCCGCCGATAAGAAGCGGCCGCGGGTGCTCGAGATGGGCGTGGAAGGGATGGCCGATGGGGCCGAGCATGCTGACGCGTTCCCCTGGCCGTTTCAAAGCCAGAAGTCCGGTGCCTTCGCCGACAGTCTTGTAGAGGAGCTCCACCCAGCTTTCGCTCGGACTGGCTCGCATTATCGAGAGCGGCCGGCGCATAGGTAGCAGCGGATCGCACCGAAGGTGTACGAATGAGCCGGGGAGGGCGTGCCGCGCGCATTCCGGGGCCCATAGGCGCAGCAGGTACTGATCCGCTGCATGGGCCTCGTGGACGAGGATTTCGGCGTCCTCCAAAAAGATGCTGTTGCGCTTGTTTATCGGAGTCATGTGGCTTCGCGGTGGAACACGACACGGCCCGCGAGCAGCGTCCAGGACACCCGGCCTCTGAGCTCTTGCCCGAGAAATGGGGTATTGTGGCCGTCGCTGATTAGCGTTGACCCCGAGGGCACCCAGCGTGCATTGGGATCGAAGACACAGACATCGGCGACTCGTCCCGGATCCAGTTGGCCCAAGGGAAGTTGCAGGATTTGCGCCGGTCCCACCGTGATGCGGGCGATGGCGGTTGTCAGATCCATCACGTTTTCGGCCACGAGGCGCAGCACCAGAGGAAGAAACGTCTCGAGCGCCGAAATGCCCGGGGCAGTGGCGGGAAAGGGCGCGAGCTTAGCGTCCTCTTCATGCGGCCGGTGATCCGAGCACACCGCCACCAGATCACCTTGGGACAAGGCGGCCCGCAGGGCCTCCCGATCTTCCGTCGTGCGCAACGGAGGTGTAACGTGGCAGTTGCTGTCGAACTCTCCGATATCCTCTTCGGTCAGGAAGAGTTGATGGACGCTCACATCGGCGGTGGCTTTAATGCCTCGTTGGACCGCCTCGGCGAGCATTTGTGTGGCGCGCCCGGTGGACAGACAGCCAAAGTGGATTCTGGCGCCAGTCTGTTCGGCGAGGGCTAGATCCCGTGCGAGCGCGACCGTTTCCGCGGCTTCGGGGATACCCGGTAGCCCGAGTCGTGTTGCCACCCGCCCTTCATGGGCGCACCCCTGATTCCGCAGGTGTCTGTCCTCGGGGCGCAGGAAGACAGTCAGGCCGTAAGTGGTTGCGTACTCCATCGCCCGGCGTTGGACCAGCGTGTTTTTGATGGGTCGATCCGCGTGGCTCATGACCGGACAGCCCGCATGTTTGAGCGCCGCCATCTCACTGATCTGCTCGCCCCGCAGGCCCTGGGTGAGAGCGCCGGCAGGTACGACCCGGGCGTTGCCGTGACGCTCGGCGGTTTGGGCTACGAGCTGCGCCACCGCGGGGGTATCTATGACCGGGTGGGTGTCCGGCGGGCAGCATAGGGTTGTGATACCCGCCGCCGCGGCGGCGGCCGTTTCGCTCGCGATCGTGGCTTTGTGCTCGAGCCCGGGTTCCCGCAACCGGGCGCACAGGTCCACCAGTCCCGGACAGACGACTAGTCCACGGGCATCCAGCGTGCGGTCGGCGCGAAACCCGGCTGGTGCCGAACCGACGGCGGCGACCCGCCCGTCGCGGATATGCAGGTCGCTCTCGGCGTCGATTCCGTTTGCCGGATCTACCAGGCGGCCGTTGCGGATGCTGATATTTGGGCCGTCAGACACCCGTTTCTCCTTGCCCTTGCAGATTTTGGGTCCCGATGCACATGGACATGACCGCCATGCGCACAGCAATGCCGTTGCTGACCTGCTCCAGGATCACGGAGCGCGGGCCGTCCGCTACCTGGGAGTCCATCTCCACTCCGCGGTTGATCGGCCCGGGATGCATGACGATGGCGTTTGGCTTTGCGGTGCTCAGCCGATCCTCTGTCAGGCCGAAAAGCTGGAAGTATTCGTGCTCGCTCGGGAGCATGCCCCCCTGCATGCGCTCGCGCTGAAGGCGCAGCATGATTATGACGTCCGCATCTCGAACGCCCTCGCGAAGGTCGTAGAAAACCCGCGCCCCCAAAGCCTGCGCCTGAGCGGGGATCAGGGTTCGCGGTGCTATGATCCGGATCTCTCCGGTTCCGAGGGTCTTTAATGCAAGGAGTTGCGAACGCGCAACCCGTGAGTGCAGTATGTCCCCGACCACGGCCACGCACAGATCGGCGAAATTCCCCTTGTGCTGGCGAATGGTGAACATGTCCAGCATCCCCTGCGTGGGATGCGAATGGCGACCATCGCCGGCGTTAATGAGGCTGACGTGGGGGTTGGCATGCTCGGCGATGAAGTGGGCCGCACCGCTCGCGGCGTGGCGCACGACGAACATGTCCACGTGCATGGCCTCCAAGTTGCGCAGGGTGTCGAGCAGGGTCTCCCCCTTGGCGGTCGCCGAGGTGTCGATATTCAGGTTGAGCACGTCGGCTGAGAGCCGCTTGGCGGCAAGCTCGAAGGTGGTGCGGGTGCGGGTGCTGGTTTCGAAAAAGAGGTTGGCGACGATCTTGCCTCGGCACAGAGGCACCTTCTTGACCGCCTGCTCGGCGACGCCCAGAAAGCCTTCGGTTTGATCCAAGATCTCGGTCAGCAACTCGCGGCTCAAGCCATCGATGGTGAGAAAGTGCTTGAGATTTCCCTGGGCGTCGAGCTGGACGTTGGCCCGGCTCATGGAGCGGGTTCTGCCGGTCCGTGTGTCTTCCTGCGCGACTGCGGCATCTGACCGAGAACGAGCTGGAGCGGGTCGGGGCCGGTGAGTTTGAGCTGCTCACCAGGCTTGAGTCGGGCATGCGAACCGACCAGGTTGGGCTCGATGGGCAGTTCCCGGCCGTCGCGCTCGGCCAGGATAGCCAACAGGACGGAGGCTGGACGACCATAGTCGAACAGGACGTTTAGGGCGGCGCGTATGGTGCGCCCGGTTTGCAGCACGTCGTCCACCAGTACGATGTGGCGGTCGTCCACCGGCGCTGGAAGCCGGGAGGGGCGAACTTGCGGGTGCATGCCGATGCGGGTGAAATCATCCCGGTAGAAGGAGATATCGAGCTGGCCTAAGGGCTCGGCCAGGTCGAGCTGCTCGTGCAGGCGCTGCGCTAACCACACCCCGCCGGTGTGGATGCCGATCATCAGCGGATCCTCGATTCTCCGCTCTTTCAGTAGTGCCACTAAGTCGTCGCCCATCGCGTGGATGCAGGTCTCGACCTCGGAGGCGGTTTTCCACACGTCGGTTCCGCTCACGTGCAATCAGAGCTCGCGCAAGAGGCGCTGGTTTTCCCCTTTCCCAGCGGAGGAGTGTCGGTGTGAGTACAGCGAATGGGATGATTCATCAATTCACTTCTCTAACAGGGGTAGGCATCCCTTGTCCGTCAACCAGGTTTCCAGAATCAGTTTGGCCGCCATGGCATCGATTTCCTCCACAGCGGTCGCGCGCCGGCCGAGCTGCCGGCGCGCCTGAAGGGAGGTGAGGCGCTCGTCTACCAGATGCACCTCGATACCGAAACGTCCCCCGAGCTGACGCGCAAAGCGTCTTGCCTGCGGAGCGATCAGGCTCTCCGTGTCGTCCATGTTGAACGGCAGGCCGACGATCGCCCCATCGGGCTGCCATTCTTGCATGAGCCGACCGATCCTTTCCCAATCAGGCTTGTCCCGACGGCTGCGGATAGTGGTCAGCGCTGAGGCCGAGGTGGTGATCGTTTGGCCGACGGCGACGCCGATCTTGCGCGGACCGAAGTCGAAGCCGAGCAGGGTGCTCATGCGTGTCCCGCCTCGCCGCTCAAGAGATTCATGTCGACGCCCAGCAGGTGGGCAGCTGCCTGCCAGCGCTCGTCGGCCTTGAGGCTGAAAATGATCTCTTCGTCCGCGGGTCCACTCAGCCAGGCGTTGGCGCTCATCTCCTCTTCGAGCTGCCCGCCACCCCAACCCGCGTAGCCGAGGGCAATCAGCCTGTGGGTCGGTCCCTTGCCTTCGGCGATGGCCTCGAGGACGTCTCGGGAAGTGGTCACACTGATTTCTGGCGTGATGCTCAAGGTTGAGTCGAATCCCTCGCCGGCCGAGTGGAGTACGAATCCACGCTCCGGCTGCACCGGTCCTCCCAGATATACCAAGGCATCGAGCACCTGGCGATCGCTGCTCGTTATGTCGAGCTGGTCGAGCATCTCACCCAGGCGTATGTCCATAGGCCTGTTGATAACGATTCCCATGGCCCCTTGCTCCGTATGCTCGCAGACATAGGTGACGGTGCGCGCAAAGTTCGGGTCTTGCAGTCCCGGCATCGCGATCAGAAAGTGATTGGTCAAGGAGGTCGTGAACGACATGGGTATAGTATCCGGGTGGGTCGGATCGGTGGCAAGCGCCTTCGCTTCGAATGCATCCACATTAGTTCTCCCAGCCTAGGCGGTTGCTGCTCAGGAATTGCCAAGTGCGCGTGATATCCAGGACGTCGGCCTCGGCTCTGATGTCGGGAGGAAAGGGTGCGTATGGAGCGGCAAGCTCGACGATTTTGACAGCGGCCTCGTCGAGCAGGTCGAAGCCCGAAGAGCGCAGAACGCGAACACGCTCTATGTTTCCGTCCGCACGAACCGCAACGTGCAGGATGAGGTTGCCGTACATTTTATGGCGTTTCGCTTCTTCCGGGTAGTTCAGGTTGCCGACGCGTTCGACCTTGCGGCGCCAGGCTTCGAGATAGCTTGCATACTTGTACTCGCGCGTACTGGCGCTGATGGCCTTGCGCCGCGGACGGTTGGCGTAAGCGGCGGAGTTGAGCTGAATTCTGGCCGTCAATTCCGCGATTTCCAGGTTACGGCTGGCCAGAATCTCGGCGGTGGTGACCTTCGTTCGTGTGTTTTCGAGTGGGGGGGGGGCGATGAGCGCAGAGGGCTGCCGCTCGGCTACGGGGGCTGATTCGGGGGCGGGTTGAAGCAAGATCGCCGGATCGGTCGGCTGCTCTGTTGCTGCGGGTTCCGGATCGACCGGTTCGGGAAGAGGCGGTGGAGCTTGCACAGGAAGCGGCTCCAGAAGAGCGGGTTCCGGTTCAGGCTCGAAAAAATCGGGTGCCGGTTCGGGCTTGGGTTCGTCGTTGGCCGTTTGCGCCTCTTCGACGCCGCCTCCCTCGCGGTCGACCTGGGCGAAGGCATCAGCGATCTCGGGTGTTACGTTCGAGGGGGCTGCTTGCCGCAGCACGATGATCTCGAGCTGGTGGGTCGTCTGATTCTCGCGAGCGGCATTCGGAAAGGCGAAGCCCACTCCCAGGATCAGAATCAGGTGGACAAAGCAGGCGGTCAGCAATGCCGCGATGAAAAGGTATGACGACGTGTCCGTGGCAGGGTCGTCGATCCATGACCAGGACGTGTCTGCGGTTCTTGCTGCCATCTGGTCTTCAACCGGATTCCGGTAATCGCCTTGGAAAGCGCGCGCTTATCTCGACATCCACATCCTCGCCGAAGAGCTTTAAGTGCTCGGCTATTGCCGGATTGAAACCGTTCTTGCTCCGCTCGGCGCAGTCCCGGCTTTTGCGGATCACAGGCAGAATGGACGGCGGTGCTGCATTGGTTTGCCTTTTCGAGATCAAACGATTGGTCCGAGCGAGAGGACTCGGCTCCCAGGCATTCCATGCCGGGTGCATGAAGGCGAAGTCGCGTTTGACCAACTCGCCGGCTCGATCAGCTTGCACTCTATCGACTCCGACGATCGTCAAGTCGAGCAAGATGCCAATGGTAAGGAGCGTGTGCTGTAGACCGGAGCCCCTCCGCGGCAGCCGCTCGGTACCGTCACCATCAAATGAGCCGATCAGCAGGTAAGCTCCCGCCTTAACCGGCACCTACTCCCTCCTCTACAGCGTCCATGAGATCGCCCGCGATGTCGAGCTCGAACTGGGTATCGAGCTCCCGGATGCAGGTCGGGCTTGTTATGTTGATCTCGGTGAGGTAATCGCCGATCACATCGAGGCCGGCGAAGAGGATGCCGCGCCGCCGCAGTTCCGGCCCTACTTGAGCGGCGATCCAGCGGTCGCGCTCGCTCAGAGGTTGCCCGGCGCCGATTCCACCAGCGGCGAGGTTGCCTCTGGTCTCGCCGGGTTTGGGTTTGCGGGCGAGGGCGTAGGGAACCGGATCGCCGCCGATTAACAGAATCCGCTTGTCTCCCTGAGCGATTTCCGGGATGAATTTCTGGGCCATGCAATAACGATTTCCGTGATCGGTCAGGGTTTCGACGATCACGTTGAAATTGGGATCGCCAATCGCAATCCGAAAAACGCGAAAGCCCCCCATGCCTCCAAGCGGCTTGAGGATGACGTCTTGGTACCGGGTGAGGAATTCCGCAATGTCCGCATGTCGCCGCGTTATCAAGGTCGGCGGTGCGCATTGGGGAAACTGCACGGTGAAAACCTTTTCGTTCGCGTCCCGAAGGCTGCGCGGGTCATTGACGATCCGGGAACCTCGATGCTGGGCCTGCTCGAGCAGATAGGTTGCGTAGATGTACTCCATATCGAATGGAGGGTCTTTGCGCATGAGGATCGCCGGCAGGGTGTCGAGCGGGCGCGTTTGCTCATCGCAAAAGCGGAACCAACGCTTCGGGTCGTCTCGGACTTTTACCTCGCGCATCCGTGCCCACGCGCGATCGCAGTGCATGAACAGGTCGGATAGCTCCATGTATTGGATACGCCATTCCCTTCGGCTTGCGGCCAGCATCATTGCGAAGGTACTGTCCTTCTCAATTTTGATGGACCCGATGGGATCCATAATGACACCGATCTCTCGCAGCATCCGCCCATCTTAACGCACGCGGGATTCCGCTGTCAGGACGAATAACGGGGTGCCCGGATCCGAGGGTGCTGCCGTAATTCAGGCATTGGGGACGCGCCCACAATTGCCAAGGGACGGGTAATTGAATCGATGCGGAATCTCGGGGTTCCGCGCGACGCTGTTGGGCCTTGCGCCGCTTGGATTTGCTTGCTAATGTGATGCAAGTCTCATCGGAATCGCGGAAAGTGGCCTATCTTACTGTGCCAAGGCGCTCGGAGGAGTTGTAACGGCAGAGAGTCGGAGTTGCCGGAACCTGTGCGCCGAGCAGAAAGAGTGGCTTTCTGCCAATGGGCTGAGGTTCGCAGTCATTCGCGATCGCGCGTCGAGTCTGCAGCAGTACAGGAATCCGTGTGGGTACGGCTAAAGGATGAGCTGACCTCAGCATCGTTATTATAACAATGAGAAGTGTGGATGCGATGAGGAGCTGCCGATGCTTCGCCGGATCTTTCCCAAGAAAGCGAGGTCCCGCACCGTGGGTCTAAGCTTTGTGAGCTTGCTGGTGCCCGCCTGCTTGTTGTTGGTTTCACCGATCCTCCATTCCGAGGATGCCTATTTGGACGCCCTGCGGCTCGAAGAGGAAAGACTGAATGACAAGGAGTCCGCCGACAGAGACGAGGTCAAGTCCGAGTCGGTTGCGTCGTCTGACGATCAGCGGGCTAAGTTTGAGAATGAGCTCGAGGCGAGTTATCGGGGTACCTTTCTGTTCTATACGAAGCTTCCAGCGAAGAGCCAAGAAGAGGTTTTTCGCGAGCGCCAGCAGGGTGCTTCCATCGACGAAGTCAGGAAGACCATTATGAACCGTTACTTGCATAGCCATTGAGGTGCTCGTAAAGGCGATAAGAGTATTGACGATGCGGCGCGGGTGGCTTTCTGCGCTATTTTTCGGGCTTTGGACGCAACCGCTCTATTTTGTCCGGAAATGCAAGGCGCTGGAGCGATGCCCAGAGCCGAAGGCACGGGTTGACGAGGGTCTCTTCAGGGCGTAGCCGGAGGTAGATGATGGTACGCAGGGTTTTTCCGATTTGTTTCCTTTTGCTCGCGGGCTGGTCGTGGGTCGGGTTTTGCGCGGATGAAACGCAGGAAGAGTACGCGGTCCCGTTGACCAAGGGAAAGCCATATATCCATGTCGTGCACGAGGGACGGTCCATTCGCATTGAACGCATTCAGGATCCGGAGTTCGAGCTCAAGGGCTACTTCGCGAAGACAGCGCGAAAATGCCCTCCGTTTTGTATCCACCCGATGAAGGCTGCACCTGATGTAGAGACCATCGGCGAGGTCGAGCTGTTCGAGTTTATGGAGACACAGCTGCGCGATGGAACAGGGGTATTGATAGATGCCCGCACGCCGACTTGGTACAAGAAGGGAACCATACCCGGAGCTGTCAACTATCCCTTCACTGAGTTTTCTTTGCCTCCGGAAGATCCTGCATGGGAAGAGATTTTCGTCAAATTCGGTGCCAAACCGGCCCAAGATCCTGGATTGATAGAGAAAGCCATGCAGGGCATGGGTCTCAGTGGGGAGAGGCTCCAATCGGGCAAATGGGATTTTTCGAATGCGAAGAACCTGGTCCTCTTCTGCAACGGTCCGGCTTGCGGTCAATCGCCGCACGCGATCAAGGGCCTGTTGGCGGCTGGATACCCTGCCCAGAAGCTCTTCTACTTCCGTGGCGGTATGCAAATGTGGGAGCTTTGGGGACTGACGACGGTAGTCCCTGCTAGCGAATGACGGACTCCGACCCCGCAGCACAAAGACACCAAGCCCATGACAATCGGCGATGACAGCATGGACCTGACCGGTGTCAAGGTCCTTATCATAGACGACAGCAAGACCATACGCCGAACCGCGGAAACCCTGTTGAGGAAGGCCGGGTGCGCAGTGATTACGGCGGCGGATGGTTTTGAGGCGCTGGGTAAGGTTGTCGACGACCGGCCGGACCTGATCTTCGTCGATATTATGATGCCGCGCCTGGACGGTTATCAGACCTGCGCCCTGATCAAAAACAACAGTGCATTGCGTCATACACCCGTTATCATGCTGTCGAGCAAGGACGGATTGTTCGACCGTGCAAAGGGCAGGATGGTGGGTGCCGAACAGTATCTGACCAAGCCATTCAGCAAAGACGAGCTGTTGGGTGCCATTCGCCGCCATGCGTTGCGGGCGGCCTGACGGGATGCCGTCCCGTAGACCCATATTCCAACCCTGCATGTGTTAGCGATGAGAAGTATATTTCGAAGACTTGGCGGTGCTGAGCAGGATAAAGGCGCAACTTGCGGCTCCAAAGGGACGGTGCTGGTTGTTGACGACTCGCCAACGGAGACCCGGATCTTCGTCGGCGCCCTGGAAAAAGCGGGCTTTCGCGTCGAGTCCGCCCCCAACGGTGAGGAAGGCGTCAGCGCGGCGCGGCGCCTGCATCCGGATGTCATCCTGATGGATGTGGTTATGCCGGTCTTGAACGGCTTTCAGGCTACGCGGCAACTGCAGCGGGATCCAAAAACCGCCGATATCCCAATCATCATGGTGACCAGCAAGGATCAAGAGACAGATCGTACTTGGGGTCTGCGCCAGGGCGCGCTGGACTATATCGTGAAGCCTGTCGATACCGCGGAGCTCGTGGCGAGAATAAGGACGGTACTTGGTGACTGAGGGTTTCAGTGAATCTGCCGCGCCCGGCGGCAAGGAGCTATTCGATGCGCTGTGCGCCCTCGAAGTGCGTTGCCGTGATAACGCAGCGGGTCTTCCGCAGCGCGAGGCCCAGTCAGATATTTGGGCTGGTGTGCTGTTTCGGATCGGTGAGTTCTCGTTGCTCGCGCCGATGGAGGAAGTCGGCGAAATTCTGGAGGTACCGCGTGAGATCACGCCGGTTCCGGGAACCAAAGACTGGGTGTTTGGAATTGCGAATAATCGGGGCACTCTACTACCCATTTTCGATTTGCGCGGCTTTCTATTCGCGTCCGCTACAAGCCGCAGCGGCAGGAACCGCGTCCTCGTCGTGCAACGTGAGGAGTTCCCTGTCGGACTCCTCGTCGACGATGTTACCGGTATCCGCCATTTTGACTCGAAATACCAAAACCAGCAGGTACCCGAGCTGCCAGACGTGCTCAAGCCATTTTCCATGGGTAGCTTCATTCGGGGAGCGGTTTCCCATCCAGTGTTCAGCGTGCGCCGCTTGACGTCGGCCCCGGAATTCAGCGTCACTGGGGCATGAGCCGGTAACAGTGGAGATGGGCGCAAACAGCCTTCTTTTTGACATCTCTGCCATTGGTGACAAGCCTGCGAAAGTAGCGTCGGGCGTTGCGCGGGTGCGCCGCAGGTGCTTTGGGGATCGGGGAGATCGAAACCCGAGGGCAGGATGCTAAGCGAACCATTGCGTTCGCGTCGTTCCATCGGCGGGCGGTACGGGTACCAACAATGCCGGAGTCTGAATCGTAAGGTACGAAGCGCTTCCCAGGAGAATTCCCGTTAGGTGCCAGATTGTGCGTGCTAAGCAACTGGTGGGGTTACAAACAAGATCTTGATTCGGCGAGAGGAGACGGCACTAAATGGCAAAGAAAACAAAACCGAATCCAGGGAAGGCCAACCGGATGGTAGTCCTGTTGGGCGTGCTGCTCCTGATCTCGATCGGGCTGGCGTTAGCAAGTTTCCTCCACAACGAGCGCTGGAAGAAGTTCAACGAACGATTCCTCCTGGAAACCATCGAGCAGCAGACCCTTGTCCCTCAGATCTCGAACGACGCCTTGGATGCGGCGCAGGGGGATGAGGCTGCCTTCGAGCATCTGCGCAAGCGAACCAATGCGTTCGAGCGCGGCCTCGCGGTCCTGAAAGATGGCAATCCGGATGCCGGTCTACCCGTTTCCCCGCCGGAAGTCGGAGAACAGCTACGTGATGTGGAGAGCGCTTGGTTGGCGATGCGCGAAGCGGTCGATGAACTGCTGTCGTCGCAGGATGAGATCAACAGCGTCCGCGCCTTGGCCGAGGCGACGCGTGCCCTGCTGCCGGAGCTGAGGGATGCGACGATGGAGGCTGCGGAATTGATGGTCAAGAAGGAAGCGCCACCTGCGGCGGTGCTCGTGGTGGCGCAACAAGCGGCCCTGCTCGAACGTATGGGGAGTACCTTCGGAAGTCTTCTGCGCGGCGGTACAGCAAGCGTCGAGGCGATCGACAGCGGTACGGCAGCGGCAGAGGAATTTGCGCTGAATCTCGATGACCTTCTGCAGGGCAATCCGGCGCGCGGATTGGCGCCGGTCGAGGACAGCCAAGTCCGTGGTGTACTCGAGAACGTCGGTCTGCTTTACAAGACCATGCGCGCGGGCGCAAACGAGCTGTTCGACTTGATGCCGCAGGTTACGCCATCCTTGAACAACGTCGAGCGCGTGGTTCCGGCTGCGACACGGCTCGACAACAGCTTGAACGAGCTTGTTCAGGCTTACCGTGAGATCCCTGGCCGCATGCGCATTGGGCCTATTACCGTGGGTCCCACGACGGCACTGCTGTTTGCGGCGTTCGCGGCCCTGTTTCTGGTGTTGCTGGGTATCCAATTGCTTCTCGATGCGCGCCGGCGCGAGGCTGAGTCCAAGGCACAAAATGAGGCGAATCAGCAGTCGATCCTGCGACTTCTGGACGAGATGGGCGACCTCGCCGACGGCGACCTCACGGTAGAGGCAACCGTGACCGAGGACATCACAGGCGCAATCGCCGACTCCATAAACTATGCCGTTGACGCCCTGCGCAACCTTGTAACCACCATCAACGAAACAGCCGAAAAGGTCACCAGCTCCGCCCAGGGGACCCGGAAAACCACCCTTGCACTCGCGGAGGCGAGCGACGTGCAGACGCAACAGATTTCAAGCGCCACGGAAGCCATCAAAGCGATGACTAGTGCCATCGACGAGGTGGCGAATAATGCGACCGAGTCGGCGGAGGTCGCGTCTCGCTCCGTAGAAGTGGCGGGTCGTGGCGCTCAGACGGTACGCGACACTATTTCCGGCATGGATGCGATCCGCGAGCAGATTCAGGAGACGTCGAAGCGGATTAAGCGCCTCGGCGAGAGCTCCCAGGAGATCGGCGAGATCGTAGAGCTCATCGATGACATCGCGGATCAGACCAACATTCTCGCGCTGAACGCCGCGATGCAGGCAGCTCAAGCAGGTGAGGCGGGTCGCGGTTTTGCGGTTGTGGCGGACGAAGTACAGGGTCTGGCGGAGCGCTCCAGCAACGCCACTAAGCAAATCGAGGCCTTGGTGCGTACCATTCAGGCCGATACCAACGAAGCAGTCAGCTCAATGGAAGCCAGTACCGCTGGTGTTGTAGAGGGTGCGACCCTGGCTGAGAACGCGGGCGACGCGCTGCGGGAGATTGAAAACGTTTCCAACTACATCGCCGATCTGACGCGGCGTATAGCCGATTCGGCCCAGAGTCAATCGCAGGAAGCAGGAAAGATCAGTGCTACGGTAACCGGCATTCAGGAGATTACCAAGCGCAATGCCGAGGGAACCAGGCACACGGCTGAGTCGGTCAAGACGTTGGCGGACTTGGCTGTGGAGCTGCAGCAATCCGTTTCGGGTTTTCGTCTACCTTGACTGACCGCAAGGGTTCCTCACTGAGCACCGGATGACATGGCTGATACCAACGCCATTGGCGGCTTGAAGTGGGTCAAGGACGAGATTTTTGCGAGCCTGCGCCAGGTGCGCGGTCGCTTGGAAACCTTTGCAGAGCATGGCTCTGATTCCGGGCGGTCCGAATTCAAGGAGGCCGTTGCCACAATCAGCGAAGTGCGGGGGGTGCTCTCCGCGCTTCAGCTGACAGGCCCGGCGCGCCTGGCCGAAGAAATGCAGGCGCTGTGCGAGGACTTGGGGAATGTGTCTGTATCGAACACGCAGGACGCGTCAGAAGCGCTGATGTTGGCGTTAATCCAACTTCCGGACTACCTGGCCAGAATCGAAGCGGGCCAAGCGGACGCCCCCCTTGCACTGCTCCCTTCCATCAACGACCTGCGTGTGTCGCGCGGCGCTGCGCCCCTGTCCGAGGCGGAGCTACTGGTACCCATCACCCTGCTTGCCGAGTCTGTGGCGCCGGGCCCGGATGCCCAGGCTTCATTGCGACAGATTGCGCGTCGGATTCGGCCGCATTTTCATCAGTACCTACTGCAATGGTTCAAGGGGGACGCCACACGGGAAGGGCTCGCTGCCTTGGGTCGACTCTTTCACCAGCTGCAACAATACACCAAGGAAGGCGTCTTTCACGAGCTCTTCCTGGTTTCAGAAGCCGTCGCGGAGGCGCTGCAAGAGGGAGGCATTTCCGGCGAGGAGCGTTTTAAGACCCTTATCGCGCACCTCGACCGAGTCATTAAACCCCTTGCAACGAGTACCGAGAGCTGGCCTCAGGCGCAGGCGCAGGCTCTATTGATGGAGCTGCTCTCGACCATTACCCATTGCAGCTCGTCATCCTTCCGTATCAGTGAGCTGTTAGATTCCTACGGACTAACACAGCAAGCGCGCAGCGAAGGGAGCGAGCAGGCGTCAATGCCTGCGGGCCCCGGGCCGGAAGCAATCGGCATGTTGGTTGTCGAGGCTCGAAAGGAGCTGGTACCGATCAAGGACGCTTTGGATCTGTTCGCGCGTGGAGATCGACAGGACAGAGAACAACTGCTGTTACTGGTTCCACAGCTGCGCAACCTGGCCAACGCGCTTTCGGTCATGGGAGCGGGCGATTTGGTGGATCGCCTGCACCGTTGCGGTAACCAGGTGGAGGAGATGGGCCAGGGGCGCGTGGTTACCGACGACCCGCACCTGATGACGGTCGCCGAGGAGCTGCTGTCCGTCGACCGGGCGCTTGGTGATTTGGGATCGGGTGGCGTGACCCATGGGGGACACGAGGAGGCTCGCGCGCTGATCTCCAGCACCTTGCGCGAAGTTCGCGTGGATATTGCAAAAGCCGAACAGGCGATTGGCGGGCTCGTGGAAACACCCACCGATCTCGGCGCCCTGCGGGACCTGCCTGATCTTTTTCATCGGGTGGTGGGTGCCTTGCGCGTCCTCTCCGAGAACGATGCGGCTCAGGTGCTCGAATTGGTTGCTGGCCAAATAGAGCAGCGTTTTCTGCAGTCCTCGCGGACACCGGACGAGACCGAGCTTGAGCTGCTGGCCCAAGCTATTTCCGGAATCGACCTCTACATGGCGGGAATGAGCGAAGGCGAGCCGTATCGTGCCGACCTGGTCGCCGAGGCGCGCCATGCCGTCGATGAGCTCAGGGCTGTGCCGATCCCCTCGGTTGCGAGAGCTGTAGAAGCGCCGCACCCGGGGGACGAGGTCGCTGCAGGGGAGTCGATCGCGCCCGAGGAGTCGACGTCAGCCGCGACCGGTATAGATCCGGAGTTTCTGGATGTATTCCTGGAGGAGGCCAAGGAGGAGGAGCGGACGATTTGCGACCAGTACGACCGCTGGCGCCAGGACGAGGAAGACGACGCGGCGCTTGCGACGCTGCGGCGTTCTTTTCACACCCTCAAAGGAAGCGGACGCTTGGTCGGGGCTTTGCAGGTGGGCGAGCTCGCGCGCGCTGTCGAAATGCTTCTGAACCGGGTAATCGACGGTACCCTGATGACGACGCCGGAGATCATGAGCTTCGTCGCCGAGGCCGTCCGCGTGTTGCCGGATCTCATTGCCTCCGAGGCGAAGCAGGATCCTCTTGAGGTCAGCGATCTCGTTGCCCGCGCGGAATCTCTGACCCTGCCGACAACCACTGAAGCCGGGGCTCCGACAACCGAGGCCGAGGAGCGCAAGGCTGCGAAGGTCATCCCCTGGCCCACCACAGCCCCCTCCGCTGCTTCGGAGGAGATTCCCGAGGAGCAGCCTGTGCCGGTTACGGCGCCGGACGAGGTTGAAGCGCAGGAACCGCTGGAGCAGGTGGATAGCGCCGAAACTGCCGCTTTGGCCGAGACGGACGGTGAGCTGCTCGAGTTTTTTTGCGAGGAGGCACGTGACCATCTGCATGTGTTGCGCTCCTTCCTCGAGGGAGTTGAAGAAGCAGGTACGTCCGCGGTACCGAATGAGCCCGTCGTTCGTGCACTGCATACCTTGACCGGAAGCGCGCGCATGACGGGCGTGGAGTCGACCGCCAAGGTCACGGCCCCGCTGGAGCGCTTGTTCCTCTCCCACCAAGAGCAGGGTACTGAACCGGACGACTCCTTGATCCAGCTGCTGGATCAGACAATCGCTGCCATCGAAATGCGTCTGGAGCAGCTCCCGGGTTGCGGTGATGAAATGGCCACCCTACGGTCGATCGCCGGCGAGCTTCAGACCCGTCTGGCGCTTGTCGAGCCTGTGCCAGAGGAACAAGAGGCGCCGGTTGGAGAGGTCGAAGCCGTGGTGCCGCAGCCGCAGGAAGAGGCGCCGGCGGTCCCGGACGCCGAGGCTGGCGAAGAGGAGGCCGAGATCCCCGAGCTGGTAGACGAGGCGAAGGCGCCAGAGGAGATCTCCGAACCGGAGATCGCCGCAGAAATGTCCGCCGAGGAGGTGGTCGCCGCGTCCGAGGTGCCTGAGGAGTTGCTTCCCCCATCAGAGGTCATCGAGGGCGAGGTACAAGAGCCGGTATCGCCGGAGCAGGTCGCCACCGTCGCCGAGCCCAGCGACCGGGAAATCGCTTCCGTTGCTGCTGCTGGCTCGGTGCCGCTCACGCAAGACCCGGAGCTGATCAGTCTCTTTCTGGAGGATGCCCGGGACATCGTTGACCGGTTGGATCAGAGCCTGAGGGATCTGCAGCTTGCACCAACGGAATCCGGGCCGTTGGAGGAGATGCAGCGATCCTTGCACACCTTAAAAGGCAGTGCCCGTTTATCCGGGCTTGCCCCTATTGGTGATCTCAGCCACGCCTTCGAGTCCCTGTTGACCGCAATCACGCACGGTGACGCGAAAGTCGCCGACGACACCCTCGAGCTTGCCCAACGAACCCTTGACACCCTATCCGGGCAAATAGATGCCGTCGAGGGGCGCGCGAATCTGCGACGTACGGATGATCTGGTGCAGGCCCTGGCATTGGCACTCGAGGAAGGGCTGGCGGGTTCTACGGAGATGACCCCCCAGGTACCTGTCATGGCGCCTTCTCCGGCCGTGGCAGAGGGCCCCCCAGGAGCCGGAATCCCACGGCAGATCCCGGCTCCGGAGGAAACGGCGGCATCGGCACTCGCTTCCGCGAGCGAGGCCGTAGTAGCCCCCCAAATTCGCGTGCGGTCGGATCTGATCGATCGCCTAGTCAACAACGCAGGCGAAATAAGCATCTATCGATCCCGCTTGGCTCAGCAGGGCGGCCTGATGGCTTTTCGCCTGGGTGAGTTCGAGCGCACCGTGGACCGCTTGCGGGAGCAGCTCCGACAGCTCGAGATGGAGACCGAGGCGCAGATCCTGCACCGCTACGAGCGCGATTCCGATGCCGTGGCGCCGGCCCAAGACGGATTCGACCCATTGGAGTTGGATCGGTTTTCCACTCTGCAACAGCGCTCACGAAGTCTGGCTGAGACCGTCAATGATCTGGTTAGCCTACGCACGCTGCTACGCGATTTGCAGAGCGAATCCGATACGCTGTTGCTGCAACAGGCGCGAATCTCAAATGATCTTCAGGATGGCCTACTGCGCATGCGCATGGTGCCTTTCGTGCAGATCGTGCCGCGCCTGCACCGGGTGGTTCGTCAAACAGCGCAGCAGTTGGGTAAGAAAGCAAGGCTCGAGGTGTACGGTCCCGAGGTAGAGCTTGATCGCAGTATCCAGGAGCGCATTCTGGCACCGTTGGAGCACCTGCTGCGAAACGCCGTCGCGCATGGTATCGAGCTGCCGGAGCAGCGGGTTCGAGCGGGCAAGCCGTCTTCAGGCGTTATTTCCTTGGTGCTCAACCGGGAAGGCAACGATGTGGTCATAACGGTTGCGGATGATGGTGCCGGCCTGGACCTGGAGGCTATCCGCAAACGCGCCCTGGACAAGGGTTTGATCACCGAGTCCGCGGAACCGGGAGAAGAAGAGCTTACAGGCTTGATCCTGGAGTCGGGATTCTCCACCGCGGATCGAGTGTCCCAAATCGCTGGGAGAGGGGTTGGTCTTGACGTAGTAAATACCGAGGTCAAACAGCTCTCCGGAACCTTCACGCTTCAGACGCATCCCGGCCACGGGACCAGCTTCAGCATTCGTCTTCCCCTTACCCTTGCTATTATCGACGCGCTTTTGGTGCAGCTGGGCGACCAGGTATTCGCTATTCCCCATGCTACCATCGAGGCCGTATCCCGCATTTCACGCGCGGACCTGGAGGCCTGTTTCGAGGGGCGAGGCGAGGATTTCTCTTACGGCGGCCACGAATTCCCCGTCATGTATCTTGGATCCATGCTTCAGCTCAGCGGTATTCCAGAGCTTGGAGAACGCCGTTGGCTACCGGTACTGCTGGTCCGGTCCGGCGAGCAGAGAGTCGCTTTCCATGTGGAGCAGCTGATCGGCAGTCAGCGCATAGTCGTCAAACCGCTCGGTCCCGAGCTGAGTACTGTCCGCTGGCTCAGCGGAGGGACTATTCTCGCCGACGGCCGCGTTGCCATGATCCTCGACCTGCTGACGCTCCTCCGGTCAGCCGCCATTAAAGAGTACCGGTTGCCGGTGCAGCCTCAGCCGCAGGAGCGCAAACAGCGACCGTGCATCTTGGTTGTAGACGATTCTTTGACCGTGCGCAGGGTAACAAGCCGGATGTTGCAGCGCCAAAACATGGACGTGATCACGGCAACAGACGGTATCGACGCCCTTACGCGGCTGGAAGAGCGTGTGCCCGACGTCGTCCTCCTCGACATCGAGATGCCGCGTATGGATGGCTACGAGCTCACCCGGCACATTCGTCGCTCGGAACGCCTGAAGGAAATCCCGCTGATCATGATCACCTCCCGCACCGGAGAAAAACACCGCCGCCACGCCATGGAACTGGGTGTGGATCGTTATCTCGGCAAGCCCTATCAGGAGACGGACTTACTCGATGAGATCAGCTCGGTATTGGTGGAGGCCTCATTGTGACTGGCACTGCATCGTCGCCTGAAGAGGTCAGGTGCGTTGCCTTGCCTACAGGTGTCGAGGACTTGGTGATACCCACCGCGGCTGTCGCGGAGGTCATTGGGTACCAGAATCCCGCTCGCTATGATTCGGCACCGGGTTGGCTTCTCGGCGCCGTGACTTGGCGTGGTCTTGCCATTCCCCTGATCTCGCTCTCGATGGCGAATGCGCAGCCGATCGAGGTCGAGTACGGGCATCGAGCGCGATCGGTGATCTGCTACACACCGTCCGGAAACAAAGCGCTGCCCTATGTCGGAATATCCACGGTCGGACCACCGCGTTTGATGCGACTGAGTCCGCAATCGTTGGAGCCCTCACCGATACCACCTGACAATCCGTTCGTTCTGCATGGGGTAACCTTGGCGGAACAGCCGGCATGGATCCCGAATATGGACGCAATCGAGCGGGCCGTGCTCGAGTCCCTTCCATCCTAGTCGCG
>JAJDOL010000266.1 GCA_022340195.1 Chromatiaceae bacterium | reverse complement strand
GCACGAAACGCTGTCTCTGGGGATACTTGCCGTCCCCGTCACCCTCTTTGCAGCCGTCGGTGTAATGAACGCGGTGAACATGGCCGACGGCCTCGACGGCCTCGCGGCGTCGCTGGTGCTGATCACCATCACGGCCCTCTGGGTCATCGCCTGGTCCAGAGGTGATGTGCGGGTCATCGGCGTATTGGGCGTGCTCGGCGCGACGATCTTCGCGTTTCTCTTATTCAACCTGCGCCTCGACGGACGTGCGCTGGTGTTCATGGGCGATGCCGGCAGCCTGTTCCTCGGTTTCGTGCTTGCGTGGTTTTTGGTCCGGCTCTCGCAAGGCGAGCAGCGCCTCTTGGCGCCGGTTACGGCGCTCTGGTTGTTGGCGCTGCCGCTGATCGATACGGTCTCGTTGATGGTTCGCCGAATGTTGCTGGGGCGCTCGCCCTTCACGGCCGATCGGGAACATTTCCACCATATCCTGCTCGCCGCAGGATTCAGCCCCAAGCAGACGCTCGCTCTGATGGTGCTTCTCGGCTTCACGGCGGCGGGCGTTGGGCTGGCCGGGCACTTTCTCGGCATCCCGGAGCGCTGGATGCTGTTGGGCTTTCTGGGTTTGTTCACATTGCATTTCTGGATGATCATGCGCGCTTGGCGTTTGAAGCGCTTCTTGGCGCGACCTCTGTTACACGCAGTCGGCACCAGCGCGTAACCACCCTTGTGTTTTTGCCGGCTTAGCACGATCGGCTCGCCGACGGGGAATCAAGCCGGTCTTCAGAGCGCCCGACCTCGCGTTGCATATCCTGCCCGAGTGAAAAAAAGGCCGCGATTTCCGCGGCCTTTTTTTTGTGGCAGAAAATGTTCGCGGCGGCGTTCAGCGTTGACGCTCGGACCCAATGTCACTTTGCCGCTCGCGCCAACCAGCGATGCGCACGCCGGGGAAGCGCACTACCAGGCCGAGCCGTTGAAGTCGCCCAGGGGGCGTTTGAAGGTTTCACCGAACGGGTAATCGACGAGGTTCTTGCGTGTCGTCTCGACGTTCATTGCGGGGTCCAGGGCGGCGAAAGGCAGGGCGAGCACAAAAGCTCCAGCGCTGAACACCGAGGAGATGAAGGTTACGGGGCGAACGGCCACCGCGTCCAGGGTCTTCATCTCGTTGGAGGGAGCCGTCTCGGCGACTTGTGCCGCGGCCTCGTCGGTCGATGGCTGCGTCTCGGCGGCCTTCACCGTTTCCTGCTCCTGTTCCGCTTCCGATGCCTGAGCCGGCAGCCCGAGCGTCAGGGTGGCCGCCAGAACCCAACCTAAAAACCTGCGTTGCCGGACCATCGCAATCGTTCCCCTCATCAGCCTAGTCTGAGTCGCGGCCGTCATTATGCCCCATTCCTCCGTGGCTAGACAGGCGCAAATGGGTGCTTTATCCGCGTGAATCCTGCGCGTGTCAATTGGCTTGCCGACCATAGAGAGCCGCGTAGAGTCCTGCGCCGACAATCAGCTCCTCATGGCGCCCTTCCTCCTGGATGCGGCCGTCTTCGAACACCAGTACCCTGTCCGCTTGGCGTACCGCGCTGAGCCGATGGGCGATGATGATGGTGGTCCGGCCGGCGAGATAGGTGCTGAGCGCCTGGTGCAGCTGTCGTTCCGTCTCCGTGTCCAGTGCCGAGGTGGCCTCGTCGAGGATTACCACCCGAGGATCCGACAACACCAAGCGCGCGATGGCCAGACGCTGGCGTTGCCCACCGGACAGCCGGATGCCGCCGCGGCCGACGAGGGTGTCGAGGCCCTGGTCCAACGCCGCGACCCTTTCTCGTAACTGGGCGATCTCCAGGGCATGCCACAGCGCGTCCTCCGCAGCCTTGCGCCCGAGCGTCAGGTTCATGCGAACAGTATCGTTGAAGAGCGCCGGATGCTGGAGAACCGTGGCCACATTGTCCCTGACCAGATCCATACCGATTTCCTGCACCGGAACACCGTCGAACAAGACCCTCCCGGAGCCTGGCGGGTAAAGACCGAGGAGGATCTGTACCAGGGTCGTCTTGCCGCCGCCGCTGGCACCGACGAATGCGATCTTTTCCCCGGGCTCGATGCGAAAGGAAACCCCGTCGAGCACCGGTGGACCGGCGCCGTAGGCAAAGCAGACCCTGTCGAGCTCGACCGAGACGGTGCGCTTGCCTTTGAAGGGATTGCGCATATGGGGAAAAGTGGGCTCCAGCCGTATATCGAAGAGGCGGTTGATGCGGTTCAGCGCAGCGCTCGCGCTGTGGTAAGCGTACTGGATGCCCAACACCTCCTGTACCGGACCCATCATGAACCAGAGATAAGCGAATACGGCGAGCATTTGCCCGATGGTCAGGTCCGAGAAAAGCACCATCAGCATGCTCAGCGCCCGGAAGATGTCGAAACCGTACATGAACACCAAAAAGGACAGCCGGTTGCCGGCGTCGCTTTTCCAGGTATAGCTACTGGAAAAGTCGCGGATTCGGGCGGCACTGCGTACCGTTCGATCGATGTAAAAATGCTCGCGGTTACTGGCGCGGATTTGCTGGATCGCGTCCAGTGTCTCCGAGAGCCCCTCCTGGAATGTCTCGTAAGCGGCGTTCTCCCGCCGCTTGAGCTCCTTGACCCTGTGACCGAGGATGGTCGTGACATAGACCACCAGCGGGTTCAGGAACAGGATGAACAGAGCCAGCTGCCAGTTCATCCACAGGAGCACCGCGGCGGTGCCGATGATGCTCAGCACCGCGACCAGAAATTTGGACGTGGCACTGCCCAGGAAACCGTCGATGGCGTCCAGGTCCGTTACCAGGTGTGAGGCCACCTTGCCGCTGCCCAGGGTCTCGTATTCGGCCATGGAAACCCGTTGCAGGCGGAGCAACAGATCCCGGCGTATACGGTAGATCACGTCCTTGGAGATGGCTGTGAATTGGCGCATCTGCCACACCCCCAGCACGGCTGTGGCGAGGCGCAAGGCGAGCGTGAGAAACAGGACCGCCAGGATATAGAGGACGGGCCCCTGCCAGCTTGCGGGAAAGATTCGGTTCATGGCCTGAACCGCTGCTCCCGGTTGGGCGAGCAGCACCTCGTCCACCAGCAACGGGATCAAAAGGGGGATCGGTACGCTGACGAGGGCGCCGAGCACTGCGATGACGTTGGCCAACAGGATCTCGCGGCGGTGGCGCAGAGTCATCGTCGCCAGGTCGCGCCATTGGTACGGTTGTTCCCGCAAAAGGGGAAGCTCCGTGGGCATAGGGGAGGGCATGCGTGCTTAAACCGATATCCTGGACCCGATCACAGTCATCCTGGAAACGGAAGTTGACCGCTCCGAAATGATCGTCCAGCCGCCGTTTCTAGGGTAACAGGTTGGGCTGCTCGGACGGCGCTGCAAGTCGCTTTGCCGGGACCGGGGCGTTCGACACGGGGTTCAGGGTCTGTATCGGCTGAAAACCTCAGTGCGCGGATGATGTGATATCGAGCCGAGATTTGTTAGCTAACCCTATGCACGGGTTGGAAAAGCCCCTGTAGATCCTGGTTGGGTCTGAAGCGAACGGTTTGAGTGCGAATCGTTCGGTCGCCTATAATCGCGCCATCCTATCGCGGTGGGGGTTCCCGACCGCTTCAATCCGGGTTGAAAATAAATGCGCACGGTTCTCATCGCCATCTCTGTCGCCATCGGGCTCGGTTTCGCCGCTTGGGCTCCGGCCGAGGACCTGATCCAGATCTACGACCTGGCGGTTCAGAGCGACCCGGTTATCAAGGAGGCGCAGCAGTCTCTGTACGCCACCCGTGAGATCAAGCCCCAGGCCCGTGCGCTTTTGCTGCCCAACTTCAGCGTGAATGCCGATGCACAGTACCAGAACGACAAAACCACCAGCCGTTCCTTTTTCAACGGGACTTCGGTGCCCATTGCACGAAACGACACCTACGACTCGCAGGGCTTGACGGCTTCGATAACCCAATCGGTCTATAATCGTGCGGACTGGATAAGGCTCGATCAGTCCAACGACACCATCGCGCAGGCGGAGGCCCAGTACAGGGATGCCCAGATCGAGCTCATGGTCCGCACCACCCTGGCCTATTTCGACGTGCTTCGGGCCGCGGATGCGGTGGGCGTCCAGGAGGCCCTGCAACGCGCCAACGAACGCCAGCTCGAGCAGTCCAAGCAGCGATTCGACGTGGGCCTTGTCGCCATTACGGATGTGAACGAATCACAGGCGGCTTACGACCGATCGCGGGCCAACGTGATCACCGCGCAGAACGATCTGAATAACAAATGGGAGGCACTGCGGCGGATTATCGGGCCGGTGAGCGTTCCACTGGCGCGGCTCGGCGAGCGGCTTCCGTTGACGCCCCCACAACCCAACGACATCGACGTTTGGGCCGATACTGCGCTCAAGAACAACTACGGCATTATCGCTGCCTTGGAGGCGTCTCAGTCCGCGAAGAAACAAATCGACATCGCGCGCTCCGGGCACTTTCCCACCTTGAACCTGCAGGCGGGGTATGACTTGGCCAGGACCGGCGCGGAGTTCGGAACCGACCGAGATACGGGCTTCGTCGCCCTCAACATGAGCCTGCCGCTGTATCAAGGCGGCGCCGTCACCTCCCGCACACGCCAGGCGGGTTATGATTTCCGGGCGTCGCAGGACCGGCTCGACCAGGAGCGCCGCAGAGTGCTGAACTCCGTGAAGGACTCCTTTCGCGGTATCATCTCCAGCATCAGTGATGTGCAGGCACGCCAGGCGGCCGTCGTCTCGGCACGTAGCGCGCTTGAATCCACCCAGGCCGGACTGGAGGTCGGCACCCGCACCCAGGTCGACGTGCTCAACGCCCAACAGCGTTTGTTCCAGGCGGAATTCGACTACTTGGACTCGCGCTACAACTACATCATCAACGGCGTGCTGCTGCATCAGGCGACCAGTACCCTTTCCCGGGATGTGCTGCTGAAGGGCAATGCCTGGTTAAACCCCAAGGATACGGTCCAACCGCCGACCCTGTGAGCTCTAGGCTCACCGCGCGGAGCCGATCAGGATCGGTCGAGATCCGGGAAACGCCGAGAGCCCGGTGCGCAGCGGCGAAAGTCCCGAAACCATCGACCTGAACGGTCCGCTGTGCGGACCTCCAGCGACGAGGAATGGCATGGCCAGAGGATCGCCGCCCGGGAGACCGAGTTGCCGGTGGGGTAGTAGCTCGCCGGTTCCCGAGCTTTCCGCTTCAAGACGAGAGTCTCGCTCATATGTCCGGCAACAGCATCGGTAGACTCTTCGTCGTGACCACGTTTGGCGAGAGTCACGGGCCCGCCATCGGTGGCATCGTGGACGGCTGTCCGCCGGGCCTCGAGCTGGCGGAGGCGGATCTGCAGTCGGATCTGGATCGGCGCAAGCCGGGGCAGTCCCGCCACACGACCCAGCGGCGTGAGTCCGATCAGGTGCAGATTCTCTCCGGGGTTTTCGAAGGCCGGACAACCGGCACGCCCATTGGGATGATCATCCATAATCAGGATCAGCGCTCGAGGGACTATAGCGAGATCGCCGCGAAGTTCCGGCCCGGGCACGCGGACTACAGCTACGAGATGAAATACGGCGTGCGTGACTACCGTGGCGGCGGCCGTTCCTCGGCCAGGGAGACGGCTGTGCGAGTCGCGGCGGGGGGGATTGCCAAGAAATACCTGCGCGACCGGCTCGGGATCCGAGTCCGGGGCTATCTTTCCCAACTGGGCCCCATCCGTCCTTCGGGATTCGATTGGGAGCAGGTGGAGAAGAATCCGTTCTTTTGCCCGGATGTTTCGGCCGTTCCGCAGCTCGAGGCCTACATGGACGCCTTGCGCAAGGAGGGGGATTCGGTCGGTGCGGAAGTTACCGTGGTGGCCGATGGCGTCCCGCCAGGGCTCGGTGAGCCCATTTTCGATCGACTCGATGCCGACATCGCCCACGCGCTGATGGGCATCAACGCCGTCAAAGGTGTGGAGATCGGTGCCGGCTTCGCATGCGTGGCGCAAAGGGGTACGGAGCACAGGGACGAGATGACGCCGGGGGGCTTCCTGAGCAACAACGCCGGCGGCGTGCTCGGAGGGATCTCCAGCGGTCAGGATATTGTTGCGCGCATCGCGCTGAAGCCGACCTCCAGTCTGCGCCTGCCGGGGCGCACCATCGACCGATCCGGGGCCGCCACCGAGATTGTTACCAAGGGGCGACACGATCCCTGCGTCGGCATCAGGGCGACCCCGATCGCCGAGGCCATGCTGGCCATTGTGATCATGGATCACCTGCTGCGTCACCGGGGCCAGAACGCCGAGGTGGATGTCGAGACTCCGCCTATACCGGCCAAGGTTGGGGGATAATGCCCTATTGGCGACTTTCGTCCTTCTACTTCTTTTATTTCGCCTCCCTCGGGGTCCTGATTCCCTTTTGGGGCTTGTATCTCAAGGACCTCGGCTTTTCGCCGCTCGCCATCGGCGAGCTGATGGCGATCCTCATGGCGACCAAGATCATCGCGCCCAACCTGTGGGGCTGGATCTCGGATCGGACGGGCGCACGCCTGCCGATTGTGCGCCTGGCCTCTTTGCTGTCGCTGCTCATCTTCTCCGGTATCTTCGCGGTGGACGGTTTTTGGGGTATCGCCGTGGTGATGACCCTGTTCAGCTTTTTCTGGAACGCATCCCTGCCACAGATGGAGGCGGTCACCTGCAATCATCTCGGAGCTCGGGTTCGCCGCTACGCGTCCGTCCGACTCTGGGGCTCGATCGGCTTCATCATCGCCGTGCTTGCCTTGGGATCCGTCATCGAACGGTGGGGTACCGCCACGGTTCCCGGATCGGTGCTTTTTCTGTACGCGGGAATCTGGCTCAGTAGCCTGGCAGTCCCGGATCCTGGACTCCCCCACGGGAGCCAGCAGTCCACCTCGGTGTCCAGCCTCTTGAGGAAACCCGAGGTCGCCGCCCTTCTGGCCGCCTGCTTTCTGATGCAGGCAAGCCATGGGGCCTTCTATGCCTTCTATTCCATCTTCCTGACAGAGGCCGGTTACTCGAGCGCCGCCGTGGGGGGCCTCTGGGCCTGGGGAGTCGTCTTGGAGGTGGTCGTTTTTTGGCGCATGCATATCCTGTTGGAGCGCTTCGGCGCTCGCAGCGTGTTGCTCGTCAGTATGGCTCTCGCGGTCTTGCGCTGGCTGCTGACCGGTGGCTTCGTCGATAATCTCGCGATTCAGATCTTCGCCCAGTCCCTGCACGCGGCCACCTTCGGGACCTTTCACGCCGCTGCCATCTATCTGGTGCATCACTATTTCAGCGGCCGCACCCAGGGTCGCGGACAGGCCCTCTACAGCAGTCTGAGCTTCGGTGCCGGGGGTGCTGTCGGGAGCCTGCTCAGCGGGATACTCTGGAGCAGTGCCGGCGCGGCCTTCACCTTCGATCTGTCGGCCATGGTCGCGGGCCTGGGTTGGCTTGCGGTCTGGCGCTGGGTGGACAGGGCTCGTGAGCTCTAGCGAGACGCGCGCACTTGCCATGCACCCTTGCGCCGCGGGAAACGCAGCGCAAGAAACATCTTCTCTACCTCTGTCGCGTCTCCAGGATCTCCCACCGTGCGAACGCCTGCTCCAATTGCTTCTCCACCGTGGCGAGCCGCTCCTTTGCCGCGGCGATGGCGGATCCTTCCAGCTGGTAGAAGGCCGGGTCCGCCATGCGCTCATGCAGCGCCGCCTGCTCCGTCTCCAGGGCCTCGATCTGTGCCGGCAGCGCCTGAAGCTCACGCCGTTCCTTGAAGCTCAGTTTGCCGGATGAGTCTTCGGACCGAGCTTTTTGTCGTGGACGCTGGTTGGTTTTCGGCTTCTTCGCCTCGCCCGTCGGCTTGATGGCCGGACGCTGGCGCAGCCAGTCGTCGTATCCACCCACGTATTCGCGCACGATTCCATCGCCCTCGAACGCCAGGGTGCTCGTCACCACCGCATTGAGCAGGGCACGGTCGTGGCTCACCAACAGCAGAGTCCCCTTGAAGCCGGTCAGAAGCTCTTCGAGCAGCTCCAGCGTCTCGGCATCCAGGTCGTTGGTCGGCTCGTCCATGACCAGAAGATTGGCGGGCTGCGTGAAGAGCTTGGCCAGCAGCAGTCGGTTGCGCTCGCCGCCGGACAGGGCAGTCACTGGTTGGCGGGCCCGATCCGCCGTGAACAGAAAGCCTTTCAGATAGGAGAGGACATGCCTGCTGCGGCCGTCGACGACCACGGTGTCGCTGCCGCCTGCCACGTTGTCCTGCAGGCTCTTGTCCTCTTCCAGACTGGCGCGGAGCTGGTCGAAGTAGGCGACCTTCAGATTGGTACCCAGGCGGATGCGCCCGCGGCTGGGGGGGAGCGCGCCGAGGAGCAGCTTGAGCAAGGTGCTCTTGCCGGCGCCGTTCGGGCCGATGATGCCGACCTTGTCCCCGCGCAGAATCAGGGTGCTCAGATCCTTCACCACCGGCTCTCCGCCCCAGTCGTACGAGACCGCCTCGGCTTCGACCACCAGGGCGCCACTGCGCTCGGCTTCACTCAGGCGAAGGCGCGCCTTGCCCGCCTGCTCGCGCCTCTGGCGCCGTTCTTCGCGCATCATCTCGAGTGCCCGTACCCGACCCTCGTTGCGCGTTCGCCTGGCCTTGATGCCTTTGCGGATCCAAAGCTCCTCTTCGGAGAGCTTATGATCGAAACGTTCGTTGGCGAGCGCCTCGGCATGCAGGCGCTCCTCGCGCCGGCGCAGGTAGTTCTCGTAGTCACCTGGCCAATCGGTCAAATGCCCGCGATCCAGCTCCAGGATGCGTGTGGCAAGCCGTTGTTGGAAGACACGGTCGTGGGTGACGAACAGCAGGGCTCCTTGGAATTCGGCGAGAAAAGCCTCCAGCCACTCGATGGCCTCCAGGTCCAAGTGGTTCGTGGGCTCGTCGAGCAGGAGCAGGTCCGGGTCCGATACCAGGGCTCGAGCCAGCAACACCCGCCGCTGCAGGCCCCCGGAGAGGGTCGAGAAGGTGGCGTCCGGGTCGAGGCGCAGGCGCGAGATGATACGCTCGGTGCGCTGCTCGATACCCCAGCCGTCCGACGCCTCCAATCGGTGCTGGACTTCCGCCAGCCGTGCCAGCAGCCGCTCGTCCGTCCCGTCCCCGAGGCCGCGACCCAAGTCGTGGTACTCGCGGACCAGGTCTGCGGACTCGCCGAGACCGCCGGCGACCCGGTCGAAGACGCTGTCGGATGCGGTAGCCGGCAGATCCTGAGCCAGGTGGGATATCCTCACCCCTTCTGTCACCCGCAGCTCACCGCCGTCCGCCTGTATGTCTCCGGATATCAGCCGGAGCAGAGTCGACTTGCCGGTTCCGTTGCGCCCGACCAGGCAGACGCGCTCCCCCTTATCGATGCTGAAGCTTACGCGCTCGAGCAGGGGCGGAATGCCGTAGGAGAGGGTTACCGATCGCAGGTTGACTAACGGCATGGCGATGTTTTCGATCCGAATCGGAAGCTGCGGGTAAAATGAAGGCAATCGGAAACCGCATTTTCGATTGCCGCGCTGATTTTGGCCAGGATGGCCAACAATCAGCGTCTTTCAAAGGAAACCCGGAAATCTAGGCCAGCGCACATGAAAACGCCACGTCTTGCCGCCGCTGCGATCATCGTCGTTTTCCTGATGCCTGCGGCGCACGCCGCAAACCCGATGCGTGGTCAGCTGCTGTATGAGAACTGGTGCTATCACTGCCACCTGACAGAGATCCACTTCCGGGTCGACAGCAAGGTTGATTCCTGGGGTAAGCTGCTTCAAATGGTAGCTGTGTGGCAGGCGGAAATGAATCTCGGCTGGAAGCCGGAGGACGTCGCCGACGTGGCGAGCTACCTCAACAGGCGCTACTACGGCCTCGTCGGCACAGGTATCGAGTAGTGGCCGGATCGGGTCTGCGCCCACATGAGTGCGGCTGCTGCGTCGCTGGGATTTTCCCGATCGTACAGACTTCGGGCGCGGAATATCGGTTACACTTTAGCGACGACCATTAGAATCTCACTCGATTACTCTGCACTCCGAAATCCGATGGTGAAGAATGTCACGCTGCGCGAGGCCTGGTCAGGGGAGGCGGACTGCCGCAACTGCTCGCTGCGCGCGTCTGTGCTATTCGCCGGTTTGGAGGAAAAGGACTTCGAGCGCATCCACGATCCCATCGACCAATTCGTAATCAAACCGGGCACCGCCTTGTATCATGCCGGGGACGACGGGGATCATTTGTTTACTGTTCGCAGCGGAACCTGCAAGCTGGTTCAGTATCTGCCCGATGGTGGACAGCGCATCGTTCGTCTCGCTCGCACGACCGATGTGATCGGACTCGAGGCCTTGGTCGAAGATCACTATGAGCACGATGCCGTCGCCGTGCAACCGACGGAAATATGCCGCTTTCCGGCGCGGGTCGTGCGCATGCTCGGCAGGGATAATCCCAAGCTGCATCGCGAGCTCATGGCCCGTTGGCAACGGGCGCTGTCCGAGGCGGATGCCTGGCTGACGGAGTTGTCCACGGGCTCGGCCCGCCAACGGGTCGCCCGATTGCTGCTGCGCCTGGTGCGCGACCAGGATAGCAGCGAGTGCGAGCTGTTCAGCCGCGAGGACATGGGGGCCATGCTCGGTATCACCACCGAAACCACCAGCCGTACTATCGCGGAGTACAAGCGCCAGAGCCTTCTGGTGGAAGTAACTCCGAACTTCTTTCTGCTGGATATTCCCAATCTGCGTCGGATTGCCGAGGAGTGACGCAGAACCGCGCCGGCAGCCTGTTCGGTGCGCTCCGATTGACCGATTTCAATGCCGGCCCCGTGGTTCGTCGCTAGCCTGATCGCGATTTGTGCAAAAGGCGCGGGCCCTGCGGCCC
>JAJDOL010000069.1 GCA_022340195.1 Chromatiaceae bacterium | reverse complement strand
AGGTTTCTTGTGTTTCTCCGGCTCCGCTAGCGAAAGACATCGAGAAAGTTGGACTTACCCGAAGCATTGGGGCTTATCAAGTAGCTCGACGCCGACAGATCGATATCCACCTTGCGGAAATCGAGCCGGTTTTTCAGCTTGATGTGGGCGATCTGCATGGGGATTTTCTTGTCGCGTTCATCATTTTTCTACAGATTCGTCTATTCCCACAGGGGACAGCGCATAGGGGGACGAGCAAAACAGCACACACACGGGATCAGGGTCCAGGGACCAGGGTCCGACCCGTCCTTTTCATCCTCTTGTTGAAACATGTCCAGCGGCTCGCTACTAAACTCACGGCGCGGAATGCGAGAAATACCCCTCAGCGCTTCCTCTCGCCGACAACTGAATAACAGATTGCTTGCATCGCAACCACAGGTCGATACCTGAGGGATTGTACAGCCTGTCCTCGGCGAGTGAGGATTGAACCGAGCAGATAGCACGGACATAGTCCGCAACCTCGATAGCCGTTGCATTCCAGATGTCATCTCGACCGCCGAGTCTTTGCGCGAGGGCTTCCATGTACGCCCAGCTGTTGGTCGGCTCCCCTGCGTCGAGCTCCCAGCTGTGACCAAAGATGAAGAACAGAGCCAAGGTGTTGTCAGGTCGGGCAAAAAAGGTGTCGGCGAGCCCGCCTGCCCCCGTGTGGTGGCAGGTTGGCGTCCAAGCGAATGGATCTGCCGGCAATCGGAAATCTCGCGTTTGGCCTGCGGTGCGCGCATAGGCGATGCCGCTCTCGCGCAGCACCTCGATCACCGTGGCATTGTGGGCGCCGAAGGGGTAGGCGTGCCCGCGCACGTCCGCGCCCGAGATCTGAGAGAGCACGGTGCGGTCAAAACCGACCTCGGTGGCTATCTCTTCCCGCGAAAGGGAGTCGAGGTACGGGTGCGTAACCGAATGGGTGGATACTTCATGCCCGGAATAAAGCGAGGCGACCTCATCGGCACTGATGTGACCCGGCTCGCCAAGGCGCCCGGAATTCAGGTGGAAGGTTCCGCGAATTCCGTGGCGATTCAGGAGCTCGACCAGCCGGCGGTCCTGGACCGGTCCGTCGTCCATGCTCAGGACCAGGGCCTTGGAGACTCCGCCGGGGAACAGGAAGTTGGAAAATCTTGTCGGATCGACCTCCCAGCGCTCGCCGTCGAGGAACCAGGCATCGCGAGTATTCACCGAGAGGTCCTCACTTTGGGTACCACCGGCGTCGTTGAACACCAAATTCGCGGAAGTCTGGCCAAGCAGCTTCAGGTTATCCCAGCCATCCGGCCCCGGCGACATGGCCTGCCCCGGCCACTGAGTGGAAAGTCCGTCCGGTTCGGTTTCCCAGTAGTGGATGTAGGACGATGACCAGGAGTCGGGCCTGCGAAAGCGGATCGAAATACCGGTCGCTCGCTCGAAGTCTGCCTCGGCGATTGGGGATCTGCACCCGTCCGGCCCCACCGCAATGGCCCGCAAGCGCATCTTTCCGTTCCTGGTCGTGTCCGGACCAAGGAGGATCAGACCGCGGTAGCGCTTGCTCCCCAGGGAGGGAGGCGATCCGTCGAGCGTGTAATAAACGGCGACGTCCGGTTCCGAGGTGGTGATGGTTATCGGCGTTCCGGATGGGTAGGTACCCGGATTTTTGTCAATCCTTGGAGCTTCCATCGAGTGGTCTAGAAGCCTTTCGTGTTGGGGTTCGCAAGCTCACGGCAACCTGCACGACAGGTGCGCGACGCGGAGCGTCGCACGAGGCGTTCCCACGCAGAGCGTGGGAACGAGCAGGAAAAGGGCAAGAAGATCACGAAGGATTCATTTGCCTTCGTGCCCATCGTGGTTATTTTCGTGACTCGTCGGCCCGGAGCGTAGCCGTGCTACGGCTTGCGCGGAATTAGTACCGTGTAGTCGAAATCCAGCACGACGGCAGGATCGTATTTTCCTTCATCGTTCTTGTACGGGAATGCCGTGCAATCCTGGTCCTTGGCGGCCACGAGACGCAGGCGCAACGCGCCCATATCCGTTCGGCCCGGCAGTTCGTCCTTGCTCAGGACCTCCGACCAGGAATAGACGGTGTCGCCGGCGAAGATGGGCGCTACATGGCGCCCGCCGTTGATGGCGGCGATCTTGAAGGCATTGGCCAGGCCATTGAAGGCGAAGGAGCGCGCCAGGCTGATGACGTGGCCGCCGTAGACGATGCGCTTGCCGAAGCGCCCGTCCTTTTCCGTGTGCTGGTTGAAGTGCACCTTGGCGGTGTTCTGGTAGAGCCGGGTGGCGATCATGTGGTCGGCCTCCTCCACTGTCATGGCGTCCACATGGTCGATCTTCTCGTCCGCCTCGTAGTCCTCCCAGAAGAAGGGACTGCCGGCCAAGTCGGTGTCGTAATTGGAGAAATCCAGCCCTTCGGGGACGACCAGATCCTCGACCGCGACTACCTTCGGCAGTTTCGGCACGACGGGCTCGGGGGCCGGGGAGCCGAAGTCCTTCTTGCGGACCATGACCCAGCGACAGTATTCGAGGACCGTCTCGCCCTTCTGGTTGGTGCCCACGGAGCGCACGTAGACGGTCCCGGTCTTGCCGTCGGAGTTCTCTTTGACGCCGATGACCTCGGAGATCGTACGCACCGTGTCTCCCGGATAGGCCAGGGCGTGGAAACGTCCGGAGGCGTAACCGAGGTTGGCGATGGCGTTGAGCGAGATATCCGGTACCGTCTTCCCGAACACCATATGGAAGAGCAGCATGTCGTCCAGCGGTGCACGGGGCAGGCCGATAGACTGGGCAAACGCGCTGGAGGACTGGACAGCGAATCGGTTGCCGTAGAGCGCCGTGTAGAGGGAGACATCACCCTCCGTCACAGTGCGGGGTGTGGCGTGGGGGATGTTCATCCCGACGTAGAAATCTTCGAAGAAGTTTCCGGGGTTTGTCTTTGTGCTCATCTTGTTCCTCTGGATTCCTGCGTGAATTGCCAAGTGCTCTGAGGCGGAAATCCTCGAGCCCCTCTATCCTCTGCCCTTGGCGGTCCGCAAAACGGACCCTACAGGTGGTGCTGCTTCCGGTAGGGTCCGCTGCGCGGACCGCTCGCGGGACCTTCGCCGTTGTCCCCTAGTACAGACACACGCCTATGGCGAACAAGTCAAAAGAGAATAGTCGTGCTCCGACGCAAAGCTCGCCACGGGACCTTGCTTGTCTTGGTCGTTGCGTCTTGGCGTGAGATCTTCTCCGGCTTGTCCGGCAAAGGCGTTCGCGATTACTCCTGGGGACGTGTGTTAGCCCAGTTCCGCCGATGCGTGCATGGTGATCGTGTCGTCCGGCCCATGGGCCTCCAGGGCGACCGTATCGCCTTCCGGACGCCCGATTAAGCGGAACGGAAACAGGTCGAACAGCGGCGCTCGACCCTGGAAGGTGAACTTGGCGATGCGTTTACCGCTGTTCTCCAGCGTCAGCCAGGCGAGCATCACCGCGGTGAGGGGACCATGGACAACCAGGCCCGGATAGCCTTCCTCTTCCAAGGCGTAGGGGCGATCGTAATGGATGCGGTGGGCATTAAAGGTCAGGGCCGAGAATCGGAACAGCAGGACCGTATCGGGTTCGATGTCCTTGACCCAGGCTCCGGGAACGTCGGGCAGGTTTGGCAGGGGCGTAGGCGCCGGGATCTTCGGCCCCGGCTCCTTGTAGACGATGTCCTGCTCCTCCTCGATCCGCACCTCGCCGCCCTGCAAGTGCCGGTAGCGCACGGTGACGAACACCAGCTGCCCGGCCTTGCCGGACTTCTCCGTGACATCGAGGATTTCGCCCTCACGAACGGCGGGTTCTCCGATGGTGAGTGGCTGGTAGAACTTGGTCCTGGCTCCGGCGAACATGCGCCGCGGCAGCGTGACCGGCGGAAAGAACCCGCCGCGCTTCGGATGGCCGTCGACGTCGATCTGAGAGCGGGGGGCCAGGGGCAGAAAGTAGAACCAGTGCCACAGGGGAGGCAGTGGATTGCCACGGGTCATGTTCTCCCCTTCCAGATCCAGCATGGCGGCCGCGGCCTGGGCAGGAAACTCGGAGATGATCTCTTCCCTGATCTCCCGGGATCCGATCCAGTCGGTCAGTGGCTTGTCTTGAGCGCTCATCATGAAATCTCCACGGGTCCGGCGACCAGGCCGGCTTGACGCAGACGGCCGATCTCGCTGTCGCTCAGCCCCAGGTCCTGGCTCAGGATCTCGTCGGTGTGCTCGCCGAGAATCGGGGCCCGGCGCGGGGGCTCGCGGTCGAAGGCACCGAAGTCGATCGGGGAGCCGGGAACCAGGTAACTGCCGATTCCTGGCTGCTCCAGCTCGGAGAACATGGGGTTGGCGGTTGAGACCCGCGGGTCCTCCTGCAGCATCTGCCTGAAGGTCCGATAAGGCCCCCAACAGACCCCGGTTCCCTTGAAGATCTCGTCGATCTCCGCCAATGTGCGTTGCGCACACCAGCCGCGAATCGGTTCTGAGATCTCGTCGCTGGCCAGGAAACGGTCGCCCTCCTTCTTGAAATCGAGTCCCAGCTTGCTCTCGATGGCGGCGATCGTTTCGCCGAGACCAGTGACCTTCAGCAGCTCTTTCCACATGTAGCCGGTCACCACGACGATATAGATCCAGCGCCGGTCCGCGGTTGCGAACTCGCTGCCGTAAGCACCGTAGAGATAGTTGCCGTAGCCCTTTCTGTCCTCCTGGTTGATCGTGGCCTCCTGAATGAAGCCCAGATGCCCGGTCATTGCGAAAGCGATGTCGGAGAGCGCCATTTTTACAAGCTGCCCTTGTCCTGTGAGGCGTCGGTGACGCTCAGCGGCCAGAAGCCCCAAGGCCAAATTGATTCCGGCCAGGGCGTCCCAGGCCGGGAGGACATGATTGACCGGATGGGGCGGTCCGTCTTCGTGATGCGTACCGGTCACAAAGGGAAAGCCGGCGGCACAGTTGACCGTGTAGTCCACCGCCGAGGTCCCGTCGGAGCTGCCGAGTAGATTCATCATGATCAGATCTTCCCGGCGTTTCTTGAGCTCCCCATAGCTCATCCAGCCCTTGTCTGCACGCAGGTTGGTCGAAAAGATACCGTTTCCATCCCCGGGAGCCGTGATCAGCTCGGTCAGGATCTCTTGTGCTTCCGGTTTGCTGGCGTCGATAGCGAGCGACCGTTTTCCTTTGTTCAGGCCGACCCAGTAGAGGCTCTTGCCGTCCTGTGTAATCGGCCAGCGTCGCGCATCGACACCGCCGCGGATGGGATCGAATCGTATGACATCGGCGCCGAGCTGCGCCAGGGTCATTCCCCCGAGCGGGCAGGCAACAAAGGCCGAGGATTCGACGACACGCAGGCCTTCTAGAATCATATTCATGTGTGAGCTACTCCCGGAACTACCTCAGAATCCGTAGGCCGCCGCCCTTTCCGGATCCTTGGTGGCGACCAGCTTGGCCAGGTCGACGATTACCTTAGCCTGCTTCCAGGTCGCGTCGTCCTGCATCTTGCCGTCGATCATCACAGCGCCAGAGCCGTCGGGCATGGCCTCTAGGATGCGCTTGGCGAAGAGCACCTCGTCGATCTCGGGGCTGAAGACCCGTTTGGCGATCTCGATCTGCTTCGGGTGCAGCGTCCAGGCCCCGACACACCCCTGTAGGAAGGCATTGCGGAACTGGGCCTCGCAGGCCGCGTCGTCCTGGAAGTCGCCGAATGGCCCGTAGAAGGCGCGGAGTCCGTTGGACAGGCAGGCGTCCACCATGCGCGCGACGGTATAGTGCCAGAGATCCTGCTGGTAGAAGGCCCGCTTTTCCCCGCCTTCGGTGGAGTCGGCAAGGACGCCGTAGAAGGGGTGGCCGCCGCCGACTCGAGTGGTCTTCATACCGCGGGATGCGGCCAGGTCCGCCGGCCCAAGACTCATGCCGTGCATGCGGGGGCTGGCTGCCGCAATCTCGTTGACGTTCTTGACACCCTGGGCGGTTTCCAAAATGGCGTGGATAAGGATCGGTTTCTGTACCCCGTGGCGGGCCTCCAGGAGGGCGAGGAGCTGGTCGACGAAATGGATGTCCCAGGGTCCTTCGACCTTCGGGATCATCAACACGTCCAGCTTATTTCCCGCCGCCGCGACGATTTCCGTCACGTCATCGAGAAACCAGGGGCTGTTCAAGGCATTGACCCGGGTCCAGAGCCCCGTCTGACCGAAGTCCACCGCCTTGGCCACCTCGATGAAGCCGCTCCGGGCCGCTTCTTTGGCTTCGATGGGGATGGCGTCCTCCAGGTTGCCGAGAAGCACGTCGACCGTCTTGGCGATTTGTCCCGCCTTGGCGCGCATCTTCTCGATGTGGGGAGGCAGGAAGTGGATCGTACGCTCCAGTGCGACAGGGAGCTCGCGGATGGGCTCGGGTGCTCCGATGGCGAGGGGCTTGAAGAAGTCTGCGGCGGTTTTCATGTTTCTTCTCTCCAATCGTTTTCAAATGGATTCCGTCTCCTTCGGCGAGACCATCGCGTTAGAGGGGTTCTTTCGCGGCGACCAACTCGGCTTTCCTTACGGTCACTTGGGCCTGTCTGATAGAGGCAATGTCGATCATCTTACCATCCAGAGTCACGGCGCCTGCCCCGGTCTTTTCGGCCTCGGCCATGGCTTCCATGATGCGACGTGCCTGCTCGGTTTCCTCTGGGGAGGGCTTGAACAGATCGTTGGCCATTTCCACTTGGCTTGGATGGATGGCCATTTTGCCCTCGCATCCCAGGGTGCGGGCCCTCTTTGCGCTCGCCATCCAGCCGTCCGGATCCTTGATGTCGGCGAAGGGGCCATCGATCGGGCGCAGTCCGTTGGCCCGTGCGGCGGCAACTAAACGGGCGACGGGATAGTGCCACATGTCACCCCAGTGGACCTGACGTTCACCATTCGTACTTGCGCCCGTCAGAACGTGGTAATCGGGATTGGGTCCGCCGATCATTTTGATCTGCATTCCCGCGGAGGCGGCGTAGTCGGCGGAACCAAAAATGATGCTTTCGTTACGGGGTGAGGCCGCGGCGATCTCATCGATGTTCTGGATCCCCAAGGCGGTTTCGAGGAGCAATTCGATGCCGATAGGCTTCTTTATGCCCTTCGCCTGCTCGATTTGGGTGAGCAGCATATCCACCGCATAGATATCGGCGGCGCAACCGACCTTGGGAACCAGGATCAGGTCGAGACTGTTCCCAGCCTGTTCCACTACATCCACGATATCTCTATACATGTAGTGGGTATCCAGGCCGTTGATACGTACCGACACGCTCTTGCCACTGAAATCGAGATCGTTCAATGCAGCGATCACATCTTTGCGCGCCTGTGCCTTGCCGTCCGGGGGGACGGAATCCTCCAGGTCGAAGAAGACCACATCCGCGGCTCCGGCTGCCGCCTTCTCAAAAAACTTCGGCTTGGACCCGGGTACCGCGAGGGTGCTTCGGTTCAAGCGTTGCGTACGGGGGGGGATCGTCTTGAAGCTCACGGTCGGCTCTCTCCTGACTCTGTAGTCGATCTGCGTTGCCTGCTCAATGAATTCTGCCTCTTCGGCTCCCTGGGAACGCCGAGTCGTGCTCGACAGAGATGAGCCGTTGGCAAATCCGCGACGCCAGAAAAACCCGGCGCCACGGCCGTGGCCGACAGCGTCCTGACGTTTGAGAGATGCGAACGGCTACGAGAGGTGCTGCGGGTACGCCTAAAAACACTTAGATTCTAAGTGTAATTGGATCAAGGATAAAGCAGGCGGATGGGGAACCTGATTTGCCCCGAGCTCCAGCGGGCTGTCCGGTCGTCGATACCCGATTGTCTTCCATGGTCCCGTAACATCTCGCGGACCGCACGAGCAAGCCCTTGCGGGGAGGAGGGCACCGCTACTGTCGCCGTAATCCTCATGGAAAAACTATACGTCGAGAAAACCTGGAGACAGGTGGCATCGACGGGCTTTCGAGGCGTTGACCGCAGCGGAGCACTCCAGTATCAAAGAGCAAGAACTGAAACTGCAGGTAGGGTTTGGCGCCGGAGCGGCGCGGTTACCGCTCCGACCCGCGCCGTTCCCCCGGTACCTGCCCCAACTCGAAATTTCCGGCCCGTATTCCTCACCACTCAGGCGCGAGACTGAGGTGCGACGGGTTCGAGCTTCCAGATATCCCTGTTGTAATCAGCGATAGTACGGTCGCTGGAAAAGCGCGCGCAGGTGGCGGTGTTGATAATGCTCATCCTGGTCCATCCATCCTGGTCCCGGAAGGCTTCCCCGGCGCGTTTCTGCGCGTCGATAAAGCTGCGGAAATCAGCCAGCGTCATCCAGGGATCGCTGGGGCTGCGCAACGAGCCGATGACGGCGTCGAAAAAGCCCGGCTCGAACTGGTTGAAGTGTCCACTGTCGAGTAGCTGCATGACCCGGGTCAGATCCTCATCCTCGCGGATGACGCGCTCAGGATCATAGTCCGCTCGGCGGGCCGCTACTTCGCCTTCGGTTAGGCCGAACAAGAAGAAGTTCTCCTCGCCGACCTCCTCGAGGATCTCCACGTTGGCGCCGTCCAACGTACCGATTGTAACCGCCCCGTTCATCATGAACTTCATGTTTCCGGTGCCCGAGGCCTCCTTGCCCGCCGTCGAGATCTGCGACGAGAGATCGGTGCCTGGCGCGATAATTTCCATGGCGGAGACCCGATAATTCGGCAGAAAAGCCACCTTCAAGAGGTCTCCGACAAGCGGATCGCTGTTGACGACCCCCGCCACGTTGTTGACCAATTTGATAATCCGCTTGGCGAGCCAGTAACCGGGCGCAGCCTTGCCACCGATGAAGACACAGCGGGGTGTCCAGTCGCCCGTATCGCCTCGTTTGATGCGATCGTAGAGGTGGATCACATGCAACACATTGAGAACCTGGCGTTTGTACTCGTGGATCCTTTTGACCTGGACATCAAACAGCGCGTTTGGATCGCACTTCACGCCGCAGTCGGACTCCACCATCCGCGCGAAACGCAGCTTGTTTTGCTGTTTGACCTCCTTCCAGCGCTGCACGAAAGCGTCATCGTCGACCTTTGAGCGCAACTGTTGCAGCTTCGTCAGATCGACCTCCCAGCCCTCGCCAATGGTGTCTCTGATCAATTGACTCAGGCTCGGATTGGAGAGTGCCAGAAAACGCCTCGGGGTTACGCCGTTCGTCTTGTTGTTGAACTTCTCCGGCCAAAGATCGAAGAAGTCTTTGAACAGCCCTTCTTTCAGCAGCTTGGTATGCAGCGCTGCGACGCCATTGATCGAGAAGCTGCCGACGATTGCCAGATGTGCCATGCGCACCTGGGGATCGACGCCCTCTTCGATGATCGACATCCGCGCCTGGCGATCGGTATCTCCGGGCCAGCGGCTGGCCACCTCGGAGAGAAAACGCGCATTGATCTCAAAGATGATGTCCAGTATCCGCGGCAGCAGCTCGCGGAAGGTACGTACGGGCCAGCGTTCCAGCGCCTCGGGCAACAGGGTGTGGTTGGTGTAGGCCATGCAACGGGTCGTGATATCCCATGCCGATTCCCATCCCATGCCGCGCAGATCCATTAGAATACGCATGAGCTCGGCCACTGCCACCGAGGGGTGTGTGTCGTTGAGCTGAAAACAGTTTTTCTCGGCAAACTCGGAGAAATCATCTCCCTTGTCCCTTAACCAACGTCGTATCACGTCCTGCAGCGCTGCAGACGTGAGGAAATACTGTTGGCGTAGGCGCAGCTCTTTTCCGCTCTCGCTCGCGTCGTTCGGATAAAGGACTTTACTGATGTTTTCGGCATGCATGCGCCCGGCGACGGCCTCGACATAATAGCCGGCGTTGAACTGCGCCAGATCGAATTCCTCGACAGCAACCGCCTGCCATACGCGAAGTGTGTTGACAGTTCCATTGCGAAATCCCGGGATCGGAATGTCATAGGGCACGGCCAGTACATCATCCGTGTCCACCCAGCGCACCGCGAAACCATCGTCGCCCCCCTCTCCGTACTGTACCCGTCCTCGAAATTTGATTCGCTGAATAAACTCCGTGCGTTCCAGCTCCCAGGGGTTGCCGTAAGCCAACCAATGGTCGGGTTGCTCTACCTGCTCGCCGTGCTCGATCCGCTGCCTGAAGATCCCGTAGTCATAGCGAATACAGTGACCCATCACCGGCAGCTGCAGCGTCGCACAGCTGTCCAGAAAACAGGCCGCCAAACGCCCCAAGCCGCCGTTCCCCAGACCGGCATCCCGCTCGACCTCCATCACGTCCTCGAGCTTCAGTCCAACGGCACTTACGGCTTCATTCACCTCCTCCTGGATGCCTAAATTCAATAGGGTATTACCCAGACTGCGCCCCATCAGAAACTCCAATGACAGGTATTGGGTGCGCCTGCATTCTTGGGCCTGATATGAATAGTGCGTGCTCTTCCAGCGCTCCATCAGTCGGTCGCGCAGGGCGATGACCAGCGCCTCGTACACATGGTGCGCGGAGATCGAGTGCTTATCACAACCAAGCGTATGATTGAAATGGCGTCGAATATCGGCGGCGATGCTGGATGCATCCATGCCCAATTCACTTTCATCGATCAGCAGCGATTTCGGCAGGGGTATACGGCTCTTCTTTTCTTTGGCCATCAAGCTTTCCTCTTTGGATTTTCTTGAGTTCTTATATTTTTCGCGTGGTTTCTTCGGTTCCTGCAGACATCGTGACGGAGAACCTGAAGGCAATTCAGCCGAGATGGACAGGATGTGGCGCAGATGTTAGCTGCGACGATGGCAACGGGCAAGACCGCAGGGGCAATCCGAGGGGCCCGGGTATCCCGAGGAGCGAGATGGCGGGCAGGACGTTTTCGTCACGGCAGACCGGCGGAAGATGGCTAGTCAAGCGCACGCGTCGGAGCACTCTACGCCAGCGGATCCCCGCCGCTACCGGTCGCATCTACAGGCACAGTCACCAAAGCGCAAGCGTTCGGCTCTCATCGGATTCGGAATAAATAAAGCCAGCGATTTCTGCAGGTTATTGCGTAGTCAGTGCGCGAGCGCCTTCGATGGCTTTTTCGACGGCGTCGCTATGAATGATTTTCAAACCCCTGGGAACGGCTTTTCTAGCGAGCCCGAAAAGGACCTTGCCAGGGCCGATTTCGAAGAATGTGTCACATCCTTCGGCGACCGCTGTCGCGAGGGTATCTGTCCAAAGAACGGGGCTGTCGATTTGTCGGATCAAATTGTCGGCGGAATATGGCTGTGCAAGCCTACCTGTCAGGTTTGCTATTACCGAATGCGCAGTGGGCTCCAGCGGCGTGCTCTCCAGCTGAGGCGTCATTTCCTCCCTTGCCGGTGCCATTAGGCTGGAGTGAAAGGGTGCGGATACGGGAAGGGGTGCGCAGCGGATTTTTTCGTCGGCAAGCGTCTTGGCAAGAGCGTCCACCGCCTCTTTATGCCCCGAGATTATCTGTTGCTGTGGTCCGTTGAAATTGACGACTTCGACCTTGCCGAGGCGAGTATCGACGGCGCTGCATTTCTCGATGAGTGATTCCGGATCCAAGCCTATTACAGCGGCCATGGCTCCCGTTCCTTCGGGCACGGCCCGTTGCATGGCTTGACCACGCATTCGGACTAGCTTGACGGCGTGAGAAAAATCAAGCTTACCAGCCGCTACCAATGCCGAATACTCGCCAAGACTGTGTCCAGCGAACAATTTCGGGCTCAAATCGGTTTCGCCCGTCAATATCCGCCAAGTCGCGACGCTGGTTGTCAGGATTGCCGGCTGTTGATTGGCAGTGAGTCTCAGCTCGGACTCCGGACCGTCGAAGCAGAGGTCACTGAGCGCGAACCCTAAAGCCTCATCTGCCTCCGAAAAGGTTCTTCTGGCCACATCGTATTGGTCGCACAGCTCTTTGCCCATGCCGACATATTGAGACCCTTGACCAGGGAACATCGCTAGAATACTTGCCATGATAAAAAGCGCTAGGTTGGAATCTCTTTGGTTGTCCTCGGAACCCGCGGCGCGTCCGGTCTGAATGCCTGTCGCAGGGGCTGGTGATGCGCGACGAGGTCGCATTGCAACTGTATGTTTCCTGGGATGGAAATCGCCTCAATGCCCCTCGCGACTCATTCGCTCGAGACGGCGTTCGGCGAGTCGTGCCTCGGTAGTGCCTGGAAACTTGTCCACTACGTCCTGTAAGGTCGTACGTGCTCGCCGCCAATTGCTTTGATCGTAATGGATGTACCCGATTTTCAGCATGGAGGCTGGAACCTTCGGACTCAGGGGATAACTTCCCAGGACACGTTGAAATTGGGTCAGCGCGCCGGAGTAGTCGCGCTTGACGTAGTGGGCTTCACCCAGCCAATAACGCGCGTTGTCCGCAAACTCGCCGTTCGGGTAACGCACGAGCAGGTCCTCGAATGCCCGCACGGCTTCTTCATATTGCCGCTGCTTGAGCAGGCCGAGCGCGATACGATAGGCCTGCTTTTCTCTCGTCGGAGACTCTGAACCCACTTTGAGGTCCGCCGGGGGGGCATCACTTGCCGGCGGATGATGTAGCGGTGCGGTTGATTCTCGTATTTCCAGGGTGTTTCCCGCCCCGTGATCCGGTACAGGTGCCGACCCGCCTGCTGATCGGCCCCGCAAGCGCGCGTCCAGGTCCATGTATTGTTCCCGCTGCTGCTGCCTCAGGGTCCTGATCTCGTGCTCTTGCAGCTCGACCCGTCCACGCAGCTGCTGCACCTCCTGTTGAAGGCGTTGAATCTGCAGCAGCAGGTCGGAAAGGCGCTGATCGGCCGTTACCGGGAAAACGGGCGCAAAGGCGAATATCAAAACGGGCAGGATTGCTCGAAGCCTCATCGAAGCTACCTCAATAGACCAGCTCGACCCGCCGGTTCAAGGCCCAGGCGGACTCGCTGTGGCCCGGGTTTGCGGGAAGCTCTTCCCCATAGCTCATCGTGCGGATCCGGCTATCCGGCGCGCCTTCGGCGACAAGGAAACGTCGCACCGTGTCCGCACGATGGTCCCCGAGCGCTAGGTTGTACTCGCGCGTGCCGCGCTCGTCGGCATGGCCGTCCAGGGTTACCGAGGCAGCGGCATTCGAGGACAAATAGGACGCATGCGCGCGCAGGATATCGATGAACTGTGGCCTTATGTCGCTGCTGTCATACTCGAAGTAGATTGTGCGCTGGTAGAGAGGGCTCGACGGATCGTTCAGGTGCGCCGCCGTGTAATCCCTCGATCCAGACAATCGACTAGTGTCCGCGCCACTGCGTTCTAGACCGGCCGATCCCGGCGCCTGCTCGTCGATGGGCGCGCTTGAACAGCCGTTCAACAGGAGGACCGCTGACAGTGCCATCAGAGCAGTGCCGAGAATCTTGTTCAAGCTCATCTCCGTCTGGGTGAGGGTAAGCGCATTTGGACTGCGGGTTCCAATTGCCGCGCCGGTTGGGGTAAATCGGGTCGGCCGGCAAATTCGTCCAGTTTACCGGAAGGCCCAAAAGCCGAGTGGTGTTCGAACGCGCTCCACCATATTGCTATTTTTTTGCGCGAGGTTAACGCACCAGGGGCGACCAGGCAGGCTCGCGCACATCACTCAATCCCTGAGACAAGCGCTGGCTTACGACGCCGTCCACCGAGACCGCCGACAGCACGCCTCGGCCTCCATCGAGCGTCGCATAAATTACCATGGCGCCATTCGGAGCGAAACTCGGTGACTCGTCCAGCCCGCCGCTGCTCAGCGATCGCGTGATCCCCGTGCTCAAATCCAGCAGTCCGATGCGAAAACTGCCGTTAACCCTGGTCACAAACACGATGGAACGTCCGTCGGGCGCATAGGAAGCACGCCCGTTGTAATCGTTTTCGAAGGTTATCCTCGTCGCGGCACCACCGGTGGCCGGTATCTTGTAGATTTGCGGATTTCCGCCACGGTCGGATGTGAAGATGATGTGGCTGCCGTCCGGCGACCAAGCAGGCTCGGTGTCGATCGCGAAGTGATCCGTGACCTGGCGCAGATCGCGGCTGAGGAGGTCCAGTACATAGATGTCCGGATTGCCGCCTTTGGACAGCGTCATGGCGAGTCGGCGGCCATCTGGCGACCAGGCCGGGGAGCTGTTGATGCCCTGGTAGGCAGCTACCCGTTCCCGTTGGCCGGTCGCCAACTCCTGAACGTAAATGGCGGTCTGGTGATTCTCGAAGGAGACATAGGCCAATCGACGTCCGTCCGGGGACCAAGCCGGTGACATGATGGGGTCACCTGAGGCCACGATGGTTTGGGGATTGTAGCCGTCCGAGTCCGCCACCTCGAGCTTGACCCGCTGACCACCCAGACCTCCATCGGAGGTGACATAGGCGATGCGGGTAGCCGCGACGCCAGGGGAGCCCGTCAAACGCTTGTAGATCTCATCGGCGATTCGGTGCGCGGTGTAGCGTAGCTCCGAGGCACTGCTGGAGAAGGTCATCGCCGCCAGCTGCTCACCGCGGAAGACATCGAATAGCACGAAGCTTACATCGTAGCCACCGATGGCCGCCCGCTTGACCTCCCCGATTACCAGATTATCCATTGCCACCAGGCGCCAGTCGCGTAGCTCCACCTCTTCGGCCGTGTGCGGCTTGGCCACCATGTCGCGGCGGGGCATGGGCAGAAAACGCCCGGTGCGTGCCAAATCGGCCGCTATCACGGCAGCGACGTCTTCGGAAAGCACGCCTGTGTCCCCAGGCTGAGCGAAGGGAACGATGGCGATGGGCTGAGCCCCCTCGGTGCCACCTGTGATCTCAATGGTAAGACGGGCTTGGGCTCCTGTCTGCCAAACCAGCGAGAGGAGCAGCGATATGAGGGACAGAGTTTTCATGGTTTCGGACCTGTTTCCAAATCATCAGGGCGAAAATTTAAACCTGAGGTCCCTGAATTGCTCGAACAGCCGGCCCGAAGGCACGGGCAGCGGGGACGCCTTGTATAAGGCGGCCACCACAGACCTGTCAAATGCCGGGTTGCCGCTGCTGTGGATGACACGCACGCTTCCTGGGGTCACCTCCCCGCCCGGGATCAGCCTGGCCTCGACGAGGCAGGAGAGCTCCCGCCCCATGCCGCGCTGACGGACCCAGACTTGGCGGATGCGCTCATCGATTGCGGCCACGTAAGAGTCCAGTGCGCTGGACTCCTGTTCGGCGTCCAAGGCTGCCAGCAGATCCTCCTCTCGCGCCCGCCGGGCCTCCTCGGCCGCCCGTGTCTGCTCTGCTTCGCGCCGACGAGTCTGCGCCTCGGCCTGGCGACGGGCCTCTTCGTCGGCCTTGCGCTTGGCCTCTGCCTGCCGCTGAGCCTCTTGCTCGGCCTTGCGCTTGGCCTCTGCCTGCCGCTGAGCCTCTTGCTCGGCCTTGCGCTTGGCCTCTGCCTGCCGCTGAGCCTCTTGCTCGGC
>JAJDOL010000184.1 GCA_022340195.1 Chromatiaceae bacterium | reverse complement strand
GCGAGCGACTATCTGCAACGCTTTCGGGCCCTGGACGGGAGCCTGGCCCGCTGCACCCATGTCTCTGACAGCGAGCGACAGGACTGGATCGACGGGGTGAAGGCGAGCTTGTCGATCGAGCTTGCCGAAAAGGAGCGACTTGGGGAAGCAGCGGCGGGGCTGAACGAGGAGCAGGTTGAGACGCTACGCCAGGTGTTTAACAACGAGGCCGCGACGTGGCAGCAAACGGCACCCGAAGACGGCTACCAGAAAGTACGTGCTGCCGTGCTGTCCGGCGACTTCTTTCCCGACTGTCCCGACCCGAGACTGGCCTACCAGCAGATCGTATCGACGTTCTCCGACGCGCCGAGGGCGCTGAGGTTCGCGGTCGACCTGATGGCCTCCCGGCACCACGACGAATGGACGGAGCGACTATTACGCAAGGCCATCGCGCTCGACCCGAAGTATGCCGGTCCCTGGAACAATCTCGGCAACCTGCTGAAGAACCATTTGGACCGCTACCAAGAGGCGGAGGACGCCTACCGCCAGGCCATCGCGCTCGACCCGAAGTCTGCCGGTCCCTGGAACAATCTCGGCAACCTGCTGCAGGACCATTTGGACCGCTACCAAGAGGCGGAGGACGCCTACCGCCAGGCCATCGCGCTCGACCCGCGCGATCCCTACCCGTTGGCCAATCTGGCTCGGCTGATAGCCAAGCGCGGGACCAAGGACGAAGCCGATCGCTTGTACCGTCAAGCCGCGGGCCTGGCGGGCGAGCTGACGGCTGGGGGTTCGGAGACGCATTATGTGGAACTGGTTCTTCAGGCCCAGCTCTGGCTGAAGAACCTCGACGCCGCGGGCCTGGCCCTGGGTCGCTTGGCAGCGGCTGCCGCGGCGGGTAACGGCCTCGCGCTTTTTAAGATCCAGGAGCAAGCCCGGGAGTGTCATGCGATCGGTCTTGGCGCGATGCTGGCGGACCGCATCGATGCGTCGGACTACGCCGACCTGCTGCGGCCGATTGCCTTGGCCCTGCGGGTCGCCCACTCTGGTCCTCAGGCCCTTGATGGCATCCCAACGGAGATACGGGTTATGGCAGAGGAATCCCTGGCGGACATACAAGGGCCGAGCTGACGTTTGTCGCGCTCGTGGGAAATCGGAGATGTACCGCGATATCTCTCGTCAACGACATCGCCGTATTACGCCAGCGGCCTGGTCTAGCCGTCGCATTACCGCTTCAGCCCCATCCGATCAAGCGTCCGCTAAAGGAGCGGTTGCGGCCGCTCACCGGCGCTGGTTGAGCGTCCGGACCTGGCCCACTGCGGCCGCAGGGATAGCCCAAAACGAGCGGAGATTGTGTAGCCTCTCGGTGGAAACTGACGACGGTGGCGCAGTCCGGCAGAGTCGGCGCGGATTATTTTGAGAAAATCCGGTGAGACAAAGTGAGCGACGACAACCGGTTGTAAAGACGTATGAACCGCCGCAGGATTTTGTCGTCCCTTGCGATCGTGGCAGGCGGTGCCGCTGTCTGGCGGTATCGTGATCGATTGAGCCCTTCCGGCCAAAAATGACGCGATAAAGCCGTCTCCGCGTGACGTCGTTACGCCTGGGAGGGAGTCTCTCGTCGGATGTTTCCTTGACTGCAGGATGACTCAAGACGGGTTGACTGACAATATCAAGGGCACACCCCCTTGTGACGAAGTCCATGAATCCGGCAGAGCCCCGATGTTCGGGGCCACGACGATCGAGAGCGTCCGACGGGGTCGATCAGCCAATACTCGGGAATCTTGACCATGGTGTATTAGCGTGTCTTGATTGGGAAAGGTGCGACCCGGTTGTCCCGATCGGTTAGCAGTTATCCTACCGAAAAACCGCAACCTCGAGGCTTTGCCTATGCGCACCGTTCGTATTGCCGTCATCCTGATCGGCGCCGTCGTCGGCCTATTGATCATTGGCGGATTACTACTGCCCGGCGAGATCCGGGTTGCACGCAGCATCGAGATCGACGTGCCGCCGGCGCAGGTCTTTCCCTTTGTAAACGACCCGGAGGCCTTCAACCACTGGTCTCCATGGGCGGCGGTGGACAACGAGACCAGGTACGAGTTTGCGGGACCCGAATCGGGCGTCGGGGCGCGTTTGAGCTGGTCCAGCGACAATCCCGAGGTGGGCTCGGGTACGCAGGAGATCATCCGTAGCCGCCCGCCGGAGCAGGTCGTTATGCAGCTGGATTTCGGTCCCCAGGGGAGCGCCGAGGCCAGCTTCGACCTGGAGCCCGTGGGGACAAGCACCCGAGTTACCTGGAGCTTCGGCTACGAGATCGGCTACGATCTGATCGGGCGTTACGTCGGATTGCTCATGGAACGGCTGGTTGGCGAGAAGTACGAGGAGGGTCTGGAACGGCTCAAGCGCTTGGCGGAGACGGGACAGGTTTAAGGCGGTTTCCGAAGAACCTCATATCATCCGGCGCTTAACATATATGGAAACTAGTCGGACAGTCGTGAATTTCGACAAACCTCGGAACGCCTGCGGACCTGGCCGTGGCGACGAGCGAGATGCCATGGTGCCCAAGTTGGGTTAATATGCATAAAAAACAGGGTAATCGCCGCTCCGGACGTACGTTTCCGGACACCTTTAGGAGATGCGAGAAACCCGGATGCGATTGCATCGTTCGGCAGTTTCTCGGTTTCGGTTCCTCGAGGGTATGGTGTCAGAACGCAAGATCCGCCGATACGCGGCCTATTTCCATGGGTGGGCGACCGCTTTCGGTAATCACGCAAAGTGCTTCGATGAAGAACGAGATCTCGTGTGGCTGCTCGGCGAGGATCAGGTCGGGTTGATCTTGACGCCGAAGGTCAAGGCCTTCCTCAGCCCACTGTTCCTCGCAAACAGCAACGCGGCTCCACCCAAGGTCGAGCTGGGTGCGGGGATGCTGCAAATCGCCGACGCGACCGTGCGATTCGGCGCGGAGGACCGGCGCGAGATCACCGCTGTCATGGATCTGTTGAAAGGCACCTGCGATCTCCACCTGCTTCAGACCTATCACCTTGTCTATCCGTCTGGAACCCGCATCCTGACTTTGACCCACCAGTCACCTCTGCCGCTGGTCTATCGCGAGATCGATCCGTTGATTCTGCGCCTAACATGATCGTGCCTGGTGTCGGTCGGGAGGTCCGGCGTCCGGGGCGTCTTTCAGGTCGTTTTTCGTGTTACCGTTCGGGCACTCGATGCGACCTAGCCCTTCCTTCCAGCTCATGGAAAAACGATATCCCCTGATCCTCGTCGACGGCTCGTCTTATCTGTTCCGCGCCTATCACGCCCTGCCAAAGCTCACCAACACCAGAGGCGAGGCGACAGGTGCGCTCGTGGGCGTGCTCGCTATGCTGCGCAAGCTCATCGTCGACTACCAGCCGGATTACATGGCCGTGGTATTCGATGCCCCCGGCAAGACCTTTCGCGAAGACATCTACGGCGAGTACAAGGCGAATCGCCCATCGATGCCGGAGGAGCTGCGCGAGCAGATCGAGCCACTGCACCAGACCATCCGCGCCATGGGCCTGCCGCTGGTGGTGGTTCCGGAGGTGGAGGCGGACGACGTCATCGGCACCCTGGCGGCTCAGGCCGCTGCGGCCGGCATCGACACCCTGATCTCGACCGGTGACAAGGATTTGGCCCAGCTAGTCAACGATCGAATCACACTGATCAACACCATGAGCGACACCCTGTTCGATCGGGCGGGCGTTATCGGCAAGTTCGGTGTTCCGCCGGAATCCATCGTGGACTATCTGAGCCTGATCGGAGACAGCGTTGACAACATCCCGGGTGTCCCCAAGTGCGGGCCGAAGACGGCCGTCAAATGGATAGAAGAGTTCGGGAGCCTCGAGGGTGTCATCGCGAATGCAGACCAGATCAAGGGCAAGGTCGGCGAGAACCTGCGCGCGAGCATCGACCAGCTTCCCCTCTCACGGACGCTGGCTACCATCAAGCTGGACGTCGCCCTGGATGTCGGGCCTCAGGACCTGGCGCCTACCGCCCCCGACATCGACAGCCTGCGCGCCTGGTATGAGCGCTTCGAGTCCAGGCGTCTGTTGGCGACCCTGGATGAAGAAGACGGTGCGGAGCACATGGATGCCCCATCAGGTTCCCATTCGGCGCAAGACTATGAGACTGTGCTTTCCAAGACGCACTTCGAGACCTGGTGCAAACGCCTCGAGTCGGCGGACCTGGTTGCCTTCGACACTGAAACCACCAGCCTGGATTACATGCAGGCGCAGCTGGTGGGCCTTTCCTTGGCCGTCGAGCCCTATCGGGCGGCTTACGTCCCGGTGGCCCATGACTACCCGGGAGCGCCGCAGCAGCTCGACCGAAACTGGGTACTGGAGCGACTGAAGCCCTTTTTGGAGGATCCGAAGCGGCACAAGGTGGGTCAAAACCTCAAGTACGACATGAGCGTGTTGGCCAACCACGGGATCCGCATGGCCGGTGTCGCCCAGGACACCATGCTGGAGTCCTACGTGCTGGCCAGTACCGCAACCAGGCACGACATGGATTCCTTGGCCAAGAAGTACCTGGCGCAAGAGACCATCCACTTCGAGGATATAGCCGGTAAAGGTGCCAAGCAGCTCACCTTCGATCAGATTCCTCTGGAGCAGGCCGGTCCCTATGCCGCCGAGGACGCCGATGTGACCCTGCGCCTGCACCGGGAGCTGTTTCCGCGCCTCGAAGCCGAGCCTTCCCTGTTGCACCTGTATCGGGAAATCGAGGTGCCGCTGGTCCCGGTGCTGTCGCGCATGGAGCGCAACGGGGTGCGCATCGATGCAGGGCTGCTGGCCACCCAGAGCGCGGACATGACTGCGCGCATGCGGGCCCTGGAGCAGGCGGCCTTTGATGCGGCGGGGCGCAAGTTCAACATGGGCTCTCCCAAGCAGATCGGAGAGATCTTCTTTCAGGAGAAGGGCCTGCCGGTGCTTGCCAAGACGCCGAAGGGGGCGCCTTCGACCTCCGAATCCGTGCTGCAGCAGCTCGCCGAGCAGGGACACGAGCTGCCTCGGCTCGTCCTCGAGCACCGGGGTCTGGCCAAGCTCAAGTCTACGTACACGGACAAGCTGCCAAAGATGGTCAGCCCGGTCACAGGAAGGGTACATACCAGTTATCATCAGGCGGTAGCCGCTACCGGCCGCTTATCGTCGTCCGACCCCAATCTGCAGAATATCCCCATCCGCAGCGACGACGGTCGGCGCATCCGTCGCGCCTTCGTCCCCGAGCCCGGTTCCCGAATGCTCGCGGCGGACTACTCCCAGATCGAATTGCGCATCATGGCCCACCTCTCCGGAGACGAGCGCCTGCTGTCCGCCTTCGCCGCGGGTCTGGACATACACAGGGCCACCGCCGCCGAGGTGTGGGGAGTACCGCCAGAGGAGGTTTCCGACGACCAGCGTCGTTCTGCCAAAGCCATCAACTTCGGGCTCATCTATGGCATGTCCGCATTCGGTCTGGCGCGTCAGCTGGGCATCGAGCGCGGGGCGGCGCAGGAATACGTGGACCTCTACTTCCGGCGCTACACCGGCGTCAGAGCATTCATGGATAACATTCGCGAGCAGGCGCGCAGGGAAAAGTTCGTCGAGACCCTGTTCGGCCGCCGGCTTTATTTGACCGATATCGACCACAGCAACCAGGGCCGGCGGGCGGGTGCCGAGCGCACCGCAATCAACGCCCCCATGCAGGGAACGGCCGCGGACATCATCAAGCGCGCCATGATTTCCGTGGACCGATGGATAGAGGACGAAAACCCGCCGGTGCGGATGATCATGCAGGTCCACGACGAGCTGGTGTTCGAGGTTACGGAGGACGCGGCTGGGCCGGTGGGCGAGCGTATCCGCAAGGAGATGGAGTCGGCGGCGGAACTGAAAGTGCCCTTGGTGGTCAACCTGGGGATAGGAAACGATTGGGAGGAAGCCCATTGAGGGTCCCGGCGTCAATGTAACCTTGGTTAAGCGGGGTTTATATACTAGGTTAATTTAGTGTAAAGTCGCCGGTCCGGACTATCTTGCTGCAGGGCACCGACCTATGGTCCTTCCAAAACTGTTGACGGCAGTATTCAGCGTTTCGCTTACCTGTGTTGCGGCCGCGGCCGTCGCGACGGTCGTGGCTGAGCACGAGGCAAAGCACGAGGCGGATGCTGCGGCCAGGGAGTTCGAGAGGGCTCTGCATCTTACGCCCAATCCAGAGCGTGGGCGTGAGGTTTTCCTGATGTGCGCCGTGTGCCATCAGCCGGAGGGCTGGGGAACCCCGGACGGCAATTATCCCCAGGTCGCTGGCCAGCTCTACCCCGTCATCATCAAGCAGATGGCCGACATCCGGGCGCGCAATCGCGATACGCCGACCATGTTTCCGTTCACGATGCTGGAGTTTCTGGACCTGCAGCAGATCGCCGACGTCGCCGCCTATCTCAGCGAATTGCCGATGAATCCGAACAACGGCGTAGGGCCGGGCACCGACCTGGAAAAAGGGGAGCGGCTGTACCGCGAGTACTGCGTCGATTGCCATGGAGAGCAGGGAGAGGGGATCGCCCACGAGCACATGCCGTTGATCCAGGGCCAGCACTACCCCTACCTGGTACGCCAGTTCGAGTGGATCGCAAGTGGCAAGCGGCGCAATGCGGATCCCGAGATGGTCGAGCAGATCGAAGGCTTCAGTTCCGATGACATCTCCGCGATCATGGACTACACGTCCCGTATGTCTCCCCCGCCCGAGAAGCTCGCCAAACCTGGTTGGCAGAACCCGGACTTCGCCGAGTTCGAGCGGGCGCAGGCGCAGCCTCGGGTGCAAAGCAACGCTATGTGACCAGGGGCGCAGCTTGTATTCCGGACGAAGAAGAGCCAAGCGCAAAACAACTGAACTTTTTCCGCGATCAGGGTTCTTATTTTCGGAGCGTTACGTAACGCGGGGCCACGCGATTCCCCCTCCCTGTGTGGCCCCGATTTCCCGGCAGCCCCAAGCCGGGGAAGCGATTGCCCCGGCACCCCGACCCCAGGTTGCCGGGGTTTCTTTTGCCACCCTTCATGCGACGCTTTCCCCGATTCTTTACGGTTATCTGCAGGATGCTTGCCTGACCGATTTTTGCCTGAGCACAAAAAACCCGGGTGGGGAAACCACCCGGGGTTCAGCGCCGCCACATAACCGTCCGGCTTGTACTTGAAAACAACCCGAATTGAGGCTGCTTCAGCGGGCGCCAGACGACGTCAACCGGTGAAGTTGGTCGCCACGAAGTCCCAGTTGATTATCTTCCAGATCTCGTCCAGATACTTGGGACGCGCATTACGATAGTCGATGTAATAAGCGTGCTCCCAGACGTCGACGGTCAACAACGCGGTCTTGCCGTCGGTCATAGGAGATCCGGCGTTCGAGGTGTTGGTGATTTCCAGTGAGCCGTCGGCGTTTTTCACCAGCCAAGTCCAGCCGGAGCCGAAGTTGGTGGCGGCGGACTGAGCGAACTGCTTCTTGAATTCGTCCAGGGAGCCGAACTTGGCCGTGATGGCATCGGCCAGTGCGCCTGAGGGCTCGCCGCCACCGTTGGGGCTTAGGCAGCTCCAATAGAAGGTGTGGTTCCAGACCTGCGCGGCGTTGTTGAACACACCGCCGGAGGACTTCATGATGATGTCTTCCAGTCCCATGCCCTCGAATTCGGTGCCGGGCACCAAATTGTTGAGGTTGGTGACATAAGTCTGGTGGTGCTTGCCGTAGTGATATTCGATGGTCTCCTGAGAGATTACGGGCTCCAAGGCATTTTTGTCGTAAGGAAGTGCGGGCAGCTCGTATGCCATGATAGGTTGTCTCCTGAAATGCTTGCTAGCGGTTGAAACGGTGTACGCCGATTGCATGGACATCGACAAGAGGCGATATCCGACTAAAACGCTCGGTATATGAGAGCGGAATTCTAATCACCGGAGTCCGGTTTTGCAACCGTGCAGATTTTGATTCGAAACATGTAGCCCGTTCATGGACCCCATAGAGCTCAGCATCTTCAGTAGTCGGCTCGCGGCGGTGTGTACCGAAATGGGTGCGGTGTTGCGCAACACGGCCTTCTCGACCAATATCCGCGACCGTCTCGATTTCTCCTGCGCCCTTTTCGATGCCGAGGGTGGACTCTGCGCCCAGGCGGCGCACATCCCCGTCCATCTGGGCAGCATGGCATATGCGATGGCCGAGCTGGTGGCCAGGATGACCTGGCACGAAGGCGATATGGTGATCCTCAATGACCCCTACCTGGGTGGTACACACCTACCGGACGTGACCGTCGTCGCACCACTCTATGTCGACGGACGTCTGGCGGCCTTTCTTGTCAACCGAGCACATCACGCAGATATAGGCGCGCGCGCGCCCGGCTCCATGCCGATCTCCCGCTGGATCCATGAAGAAGGCCAGGTCATCGAGCCGGTTCACCTGATTCGGCGGGGTACTCTCGACGAGCCGCTGCTCGAGTCTATCACCGGCAATACCCGCAACCCGGCGGACGCCCGTGGTGACTTCTACGCCCAGATCAGCGCCAACCGGGCGGGCTTGGCCCGTCTCGCGGAGCTTGTCGCGCAAAGCGGGATCGAGGATTTCCGCAACGGGCTTGCGGCGCTGAACGACTACGGCGAACGTTTGGCGACCGGGGCGTTGACGGGCATTCCGGACGGTACTTATGCCTTCGAGGATCTAATGGACGACGATGGCCAGGGATATGAAGACGTCCGGATCCGGGTGCAGGTTCGGGTGAAGAATGGAACCGCTCAGGTCGACTTTGCGGGCACGGCGAAGCAGGTCCCGGGCAACATTAATTGCCCGCTGGCGGTCGCCGCGGCCGGCGTCCTCTATGTCTTTCGCTGCCTCATGCCGCCCCAGACCCCGGCCTGCGCCGGAAGCTTCCGGCCGATTCGTTTGTCGGCGCCCAGTGGTTGTCTGCTGAATGCTCGCTTCCCGGCGGCCGTAGCCGCGGGGAACGTCGAGACCAGCACTCGCGTCGTGGATGCCGTCATGGGCGCACTGGCCCAGGCGATCCCGGAACGCATTCCGGCGGCCAGTCACGGCAGCATGAACAACCTGGCCATGGGTAGTGCCGCGGTCGGTGCGTCCTGGGACTATTACGAGACCGTGGGCGGCGGCATGGGGGCCGGCGCGACAGGCGGGGGCCTCTCCGGAGTTCAGACCCACATGACAAACACCTTGAACACCCCCATCGAGGTGCTCGAGGCGCGATATCCCCTGCGCGTCGTCGGCTATGGCTTGCGCGGGGGATCCGGCGGTCGCGGACGGCGGGTAGGTGGCGACGGACTGGTGAGGGAGCTCGAGTTTCTCGCTCCCGCGAGCGTTTCCCTGCTCACGGAGCGTCGCAGACATGCGCCCTGGGGTGCCGCCGGGGGAGGACCGGGGCGAGAAGGACGCAATCTGCTCAACGGTCGCGAATTGCCCGGAAAGATCGCATTCGAGGTGGCCAAAGGTGATCGACTGAGGATCGAGACCCCCGGCGGGGGTGGCTGGGGCAAGGCCGACGGTCCGAAAGGGGATTAGGGGTCGTGTGCGGCATTTGCGGCGAGCTGCGATTCGACGGCGCCCCGGCGGACCTGGGCGCAGTGGCTGTCATGATGGAGCGGCTCGAGCGGCGCGGTCCGGACCACGGCGGGAGCTACAGCGACGGCGCCTTGGGCATGGGACATCGGCGACTGGCGATCATCGACCTGTCGATCCGCTCCAACCAGCCCATGGTCGATCCGGATCTGGGGCTCGCCCTGGTGTTCAACGGCACCATCTACAATTTCCGCGAGCTGCGCCGGGAGCTCGAGGGCATGGGCTATCGGTTCTTCTCCGACGGTGACAGCGAAACCATCCTCAAGGCTTGGCACGCCTGGGGGGAGAACTGTGCCTCGCATCTGCACGGGATGTTCGCATTTGCCGTCTGGGATCAGTCGCGACGGGTTCTGTTCCTGGCGCGCGACAGGTTCGGTATCAAACCCCTGTATTGGTCGCGGCAGGGGGACACCTTCCGCTTCGCGTCCAACACCCAGGCTTTGCTCGAGGCTGGCGGTGTCGACACCGGGATCGACGCGGTCGCCTTGAACCAGTTGTTTACTCTCCACGCGGTTGTGCCCGCCCCCCGCACTCTACTGCGGGGACTGCGCAAGCTGGCTCCCGGCCATTGGATGCGCATCGATGCGCACGGGCGGCAGACAGAGCGCCCCTATTGGCGATTGGAGGCGACGCGTCCGGAGCGGCCCGTGAGCGATAGCGAGTGGCTGGAGGCGATCCACTTCGCCTTGCGCGAGGCCGTAAAGAAGCGCAACGAGGTGGCCGACGTACCGGTGGGCGTCCTCCTTTCCGGGGGGCTTGATTCCAGCCTCCTCGTAGCCCTGCTGGCGGAGGCCGGCGTCTCGGACCTGCGTACTTTCTCGGTCGGTTTCGAAGACACACCAGAGGAGTCGGGCAACGAGTTCGAGTACTCCGACCTGGTCGTCGCGCGCTATGCTACCCGTCATCATAGGTTTAGCGTTCCCAACTCCGAGGCCCTGTGGCGCCTTCCCGAGGCCGTGGACGCCATGGCGGAGCCCATGTTCGGGCAGGATGCCGTTGCCTTTTACCTGCTCGGTGAGCGTGTGTCCCGGGAAACCAAGGTTGTACAGTCCGGTCAGGGCGCGGACGAGGTATTCGGAGGCTATTTTTGGTACGCGCGTATCGGGGCAGAAACGCAGGGGACCTGGCTCGAGCGGTTCCGCAAACATTACTTCGATCGGGATCATGCGGAATATCTGCGCCTAGTCGGCGCGCCCTACCAGGGTGAAGACCACAGCGCCGAGCTGATCGAACGACTACTCGCGGAGCCGGGGGCGGACGAGATCCTGGACGCGGTCCTGCGCATGGATGTGACCACCCTGATCGTCGACGATCCGGTCAAGCGGGTGGACAACATGACCATGGCCTGGGGATTGGAGGCGCGCGTGCCCTTTCTCGATCATCAACTGGTGGAGCTCGCCGCCCGTTGTCCGCCGGAGCTAAAGCTCCGGGATGGAGGCAAGTATCCCCTCAAGGCCATGGCTCGTGGGTTGTTGCCGGACGCGGTCATCGACCGCCCGAAGGGTTACTTTCCAATGCCGGCACTAAAGTATGTGCGTGGCGACTTCCTCGCCCTGATGCGCGATCTGGTGAGCTCTCGCGCCTGCCGTGAGCGCGGGCTCTACGGCCGAGAATACCTGGACATGCTCCTCTCCGCGCCCGATCTGCACCACACCCGCATCCAGGGCAATAAGCTGTGGCATCTGGCTCTTCTGGAGTTGTGGCTGCAGCGTCATGTCGATGCGGTGGGCTAAGCCGGGTCGTCCAGCTTGAAAACCCGCTGAGCATCCCGATCTTTTCACATGTCGTAAAACAGGTTTTTCATGTAGAGGTGAGCAATGGACGTCTTGGAGCGCATCGATCAGCAAGTCAAGAACAACCCCGTCGTAATTTTCATGAAGGGAACGCCCCAGTTCCCTATGTGCGGCTTTTCCATGCGGGCGGCCACGGCGCTCACCGAGTGCGGCGTCCCCTTTGCCCATGTAAATGTGCTCCATGATCCCGAGATCTTCGAGAACCTCCCGCGATACGCCGATTGGCCTACATTCCCGCAGGTCTACGTGGACGGTGAGCTGATCGGGGGGTGCGACATCACGCTGGAGCTGCATGAGCAGGGCGCGCTCAGGGCGATGATGGAAAAAGCAGTGGAAAAGAGCTCCGCAGGCGGAGAGGCAGAGGACTAGATCCGCGACGCCCATTCCATAAGCCCGATTGCGTGGATTCGACCGCACACGGACGGCGAAGAACACAATTGATGCGCATTCCCGTTTGCGTTTGTTCTGTTCAGTCCTCGTTGATAAACAAAGGAGTCAAAGGCCAAGCCTTGTGGGATACCGAGCTTATTGATCGAGGCCGTCGCTGGCCGACCAGGGACGGTCCGGATCCAGCTTCTGCCACCTGTTGACGATGCGGCAGAACAGCTTTGCCGTCTGTTCCACATCATAAATGGCGGTGTGCGCCTCGCTGTTTCTCCAGCCTAGGCCGGCAACCTGGGCGGCTCGGGCCAGGACCGTTTGCCCGTACGCGAGTCCGGCAAGGGATACCGTGTCAAAGACGCTGAACGCGTGAAAGGGGTTGCGTTTGAATCCGGTACGCTCTACGACAGCCTTAAGAAAAGCCAGATCGAAGGCGGCATTGTGCCCGACCAATATGGCGCGGTTACATCCGGATGATTTCACGGCCTTGCGGATGGGGGTCAGGATGCGGGTAAGGGCCTCTTTCTCGGGAATGGCATCGCGAAACGGATGATCCGGATCGATGCCGTTGAAGGCCAGTGCGCGCGGATCGATTTCACAGCCAACGCAAGGCAGTACATGACAGGACAGGGTTGGCGCCGGAATAAGCAGTCCGCTGTCATCCATGTGTATGATAACGGCGGCCATTTCCAGCAGTGCGTGACGCTGGGGGTCGAAGCCCGCTGTTTCCACGTCCACCGCCACAGGCAGGAATCCGCGAAACCGTTGGGCAATGTTTGTTCTGGTAGGCTCGTCCATAACTGGAACAGCATAAGTGGCGCACGCGCAAAAGCCAAACCGACGCCGCGCGCCGTGGATGACCCATGGATAGCCCGAGTGGCATGGTGCCGATTCGGCGAGCTCGCCACAGGCTTTTGGCGTCAAGCGATTGTGCTAACATGCCCTTTACTTGGCGATGCGTTACGGGCACAACTAAGGAAAAAAACCATGTCCTTGAGCGGTCTTCGGAACACCGGTCTGATCCTGTTTCTGGTGCTTGTGGGCGGGTGCGCTTCGGTCCCCGGAGAGTACCGTGATCCAGCGGATCCCCTGGAACCCTACAATCGCGACATGTTCAAGTTCAACAAGGCGGTCGACGACGCGATAATGAAACCCGTTGCCAAGGGATACAAGGCCATCACGCCGGAAGCCGTCGACCGCGGTATCACGAACTTCTTCAATAACATCGCCGACGTGACCTCGGCGGTCAATAATCTGTTGCAGTTCAAGCTGTCACGAGCCGGATCGGACGTGGGTCGCTTGGCGATCAACACGACGGTCGGCGTACTCGGGTTTTTCGATGTGGCGACAAACATGGGGCTGCCGAGCTATAAGGAGGACTTTGGTCAGACCTTCGGCTACTGGGGCGACGTGGATAGCCCCTATCTGGTGTTGCCCTTTTGGGGCCCCAGTACCTTGCGTGACACGGTCGGACTCGGGGGCGATGCAGTCGTCAGTCCGCTCTTCAGCCTGAAAGAAAACCGCGTTTATTGGGGACTGATAGCCCTCGACGCCGTCGACACTCGGGCTGATCTTCTGACCGCCGGAAAGATCTTGGAAGAGGCGGCGGTCGATCCCTACATCTTCATCCGGGATGCTTACCTGCAGCGCCGCCGCGACCAGATCTTCGACGGGCGTCCGCCCCCGGATCCGGAGGCAGAGGACATCTGGTCCGACGAGTAGCACACCACCGGTGAGCAACAGCCGCGGTCGAAAGCCAGGGTGCTCAGTCAGCGAGCCGCCAGGCAACTGTCTCGCCTGCCCGTAAGGGTACGAGCCGGTCGCTACCAAAGGTGTAGGTGTCCGGTACCGGCCAGGTTTCCCTGATCAAGCGGATATATGCGTGGTTGCGCGGCACTTGGTAGAAGTCGGCCCCGAACCAGCTGGCGAATCCCTCCAGCCTGTCGAGCGCCCCGGCCTGCTCGAAGGCCTCCGCATAGAGCTCGATCGCGGCATGAGCGCTGTAGATTCCGGCGCACCCACAACTGGTCTCCTTACCCGAGCGCGGATGCGGCGCGCTGTCGGTGCCGAGAAAGAACTTCGGATTCCCGCTGGTTGCAGCCTCGATGAGCGCTTGACGATGCGTCTCGCGCTTCAGTACCGGAAGACAGTAGAAGTGGGGCCGGATCCCGCCCGCCAAAATCGCGTTGCGGTTGTACAGTAGATGATGAGGAGTAATAGTGGCCGCCAAGGTGGAAGGTGCATCGAGGACGAACTGGACCGCATCGGAGGTTGTTATGTGTTCCAAGACGATTCGCAAACCGGGAAAATCGCGGGCCAGGGGCGTGAGGATCTCGTCGATGAAGCGCTTCTCCCGGTCGAAAATGTCTACATCGCCAACAGTTACCTCCCCGTGAACAAGTAGCGGCAGACCGACCTGTTGCATCGCCTCGAGCGCGGGGTAGATGCGGTCAGTGCGGGTGACGCCGCTCTCGGAGTTGGTCGTAGCCCCTGCCGGATAGAGCTTTACGCCATGGACGACTCCGGATGCTTCGGCGATCCGCACCTCCTGCCGCGATAGCTTGTCGGTGAGGTAGAGGGTCATCAGCGGCTCGAAATCGTCGCCCTTCGGCAGGGCCGCGAGGATGCGGTCGCGGTAGGCGACAGCCTGCGCGGTATCTGTGACCGGAGTCTCGAGGTTCGGCATCACGATGGCGCGGCCGAATCGGCGTGCACTGTGAGACACGACGGATGCCATCTGTTCCCCGTCTCGAAGATGTAGATGCCAATCGTCCGGTTTGATGATGCTCAGCTCGGATTCGTCGTCCATATGCGTTGCGGTGCCTTTCAAACTCGGCTCGACCGCAATCGCGATCAATCCGAAGACGAGCTTGTCGGCCTCTTTCCGCGCGAGGGGAAGAGACCGGGGTATCCGTCAACCCGCACATTTCTCAGTGTAACAGGCGCAGGATGTCGGGATCGGCGGAAACCGTGTCGTCCCGATCCGGTTTTTCTACCCGCGTACGCGAGCTGGGTCCATCCCCTTTGTGTTCGGCTATGTTCTCGACGTATGGTTGTACAGACTTTGCTCCATCTATCAGGAAGTCGGTTGTGGAGTCCGCCAGCGGCAGTACGAGCAGCTCATGCAATAGCTCGATGTACTCTTGCGGCAAGGGATTCTCCCAGTAACTCTTCTGAAGATACCGGAGCAGTGCGGAAGCAACCCCGGGGGAGGAATCGAGGTAGTATAAAGAGCTCAGGTAGTCCGAGAACAGGCCCGTCCATTCCGCGAGCAGGCGACGCTCGGTGGAGGCATCGCGCCCGTCTTTCTGGCCCAGACTTGTCACGCAGTCACTCAAGTGGCGGTAGGCTTCCTGTAAACCGAGGAGCCCGATTTTCCCGGCCGCCACTCGGCAACGCTCCACGATATCGGCAAAGCGCTCCAACGTCGCCCTGTCCATTATCGTGTCTCCGTCATAGGGAAGCTCCTGGAACAAATCGGCGCTCTCGACGACGAGTTGCTCCAGCGGAAACAACTCTTCTTGCGGTACGAACATTCTATTTTTCCTTACTGCGTTGAAGCTATGGAAAGTTTTCAAGCCGATGAGAAAACTCGGTATCAGTCACGAAGGGTTGTTACAAGAAACACTGGGCGGGGGATGGGCAAATGAACCGCGATGATCGACAGGATCCCTCGCGGAAGCCGAGTCGAACCTTAAGAAGCGTTCCG
>JAJDOL010000183.1 GCA_022340195.1 Chromatiaceae bacterium | reverse complement strand
CGGAGTTTAGTGGACTAAATGACCCCCATTTTCGCGTACGGCAACGCAGTCACGGATGTTCAGGGACGTCCGCAGTAGGCATCCGATTTCTTCACAAGCTCTCAGCCGGCGGGGGGGCCGGTAAAGCCCAACCGGTTGCGCCAACCCTAGCACCCTGTTGCACCTTATTTTGCATGATCAGAGCCCCCAAAACGCGCCAAGGCAAGGCACAGCCCGCAGGGAATAGCAGGCTCTATTTCCACGGGCTGTAACGCCGGATTGGCGCGTTGGGGGGGCTCCCCGCGGGCGAGCCAATAAGCGGCCATCTGCCGCGTTGCACGAGCTTGAAATAGAGCCCGCTATTCCTGCACTCGCGCGCCTTGCATTTGACCGCTTCTCGGCTCGCTGATTGCGCAACATAAGGTGTAACAGGGTACTAGGAACATCCCTGAAACGACCTTGTAACCGTACGGATATCGGCTAGCTTGATTATCGGACAAACAGCAATACACTCATGAGCCTCCGACACCTCGAATCTCTTTTCCGTCCGAAGTCGATCGCCTTCATCGGGGCCTCGCAGGAGCCGGGCCGCATCGGCACCGTCGTAACGCAGAATCTCCTGCATGGTGGCTTCGATGGACCCATTATGCCGGTCACCCGAAGATTCAAATCCGTGGGCGGGGTGCTCGCCTATCCAAACCTTGCCAGCTTGCCGATGACGCCGGAGCTGGCGATCATCGGCACACCCCCCGAGCCCGTCCCGGCGCTCATCGGCGAATTGGGAAAAGCCGGAACCCAAGCGGCAATCGTTCTGACGGCCGGCATGTCCGACCGGCGCAGCCCGCGAGATCGCGCCCCGGTCGACGCCATGCTCGAGACCGCGAGGCCCTATGACCTCAGAATTCTGGGCCCCAACTCCATGGGCCTTCTGGTCCCGGGAGCAGGACTCAACGCGAGCTTTTCCCACCGGCCGGCGCTCTCCGGAAAGATCGCCTTCGTCTCTCAGTCCGGCGGGATGTGTACCGGGGTCCTCGATTGGGCCCGAGCCAAGGGCATCGGCTTTTCACACTTCGTCGCGCTCGGTGAATGTGCCGACGTGGGATTCGCGGAGGTCATCGATTTTCTGAGCATGGAGCCATCCACCAGAGCGATTCTGCTGTACATGAAAACGCTCATCCATCCGCGCGAGTTCATGTCGGCGGCGCGAGCGGCCGCTCGAAACAAGCCGGTGCTCATCATCAAGGCCACACCGCACCACGAAGCCGTCGTTGCCGCCGCATCAAAAGTCGGCCCCCGGGTCCAATCGGATACGGTTTACGATGCGGCCTTTCGGCGCGCCGGCATGCTTCGGGTGCTCGACACGGAGGAGCTTTTTGCCGCGGTGGAAACACTGGCCCGCTCCGGTCCCCTCAGAAGCAACGATCTGACAATTATGACCAACAGCGAGGGCATAGGGATCATGGCCGTAGACGCCCTGGCTCAGGGCGGCGGAAACCTGTCGAACCTCACCGATGAGACCCTGGAGAAGCTCGATGCAGCGCTCCCCAGAGTCTGGTCGCACGGCAACCTGGTCAACATCCGAGGTGACGCATCCGGAGACCGCTACTCGAACACCCTGCGCATACTGCTTGCAGCCAAGGAGGTCGATACGCTTCTTATCCTGCATGCTCCGACCGCCGTGGCGTCCAGCGTTGCAGCCGCCGAAGCGGTAACCCGAACCGCGTCGGAAACAGGCGGCAACATCCTGACTTGCTGGATCGGCGAAGAAGCGGTGTCAGCGGCGCGCAAGCTTTTCGCAAAGGCCGGGATCCCCAGCTACCAGTCGCCGAGCATGGCGGTGCGCGCCTACCTGCACCGGGTACGCTACCGCCGCAACCAGGAGCTCCTCATACAGACACCGCGATCGGTACCCCTGGAGTTCATTCCCTCGATGGATGTTGCCAGAAACGCCGTTCGCAAAGCCCTGGCCGAGGGAAGGGACCTCATGGGCGATCCGGAGGCCAAGGTCGTTCTGGCCGCATACGGCGTTCCCACCGTCCCCACCAGATTCACCAGATCGCCGGCGCAGGCCGCGCACCTGGCCAAGGAAGTCGGCTTTCCGGTCGCCGTCAAGCTGCTCTCCTCCGACATTGCCAACCGCTTGGATGTCGGTGGCGTGGTCCTTGATTTGGACACGCCGCGAGCGGTGACAGAAGCCGCGCAACGAATCACATCGCGGCTGCGGCAGTCACACCCGGACGCACAGGTCGACGGATTCTCGGTGCAGAAGATGGTGCAGCATCCAGGCATTCACGAATTGATGGCGGGGGTCATCGCAGACCCGGTTTTCGGGCCCGTCATCCTGTTCGGCCAGGGAGGCTCCGCTGCCGATATCATCGGCGATCTGGCCGTCGCACTACCACCTCTGAACATGCACCTGGCGCGGGAGCTGATGTCCCGAACCAGAATCTTCAATGTGCTCCGGGGCTATCGCGGCCACAAGGCAGCGAATATCGACGCCATATGTCTTACCCTGATCAAGCTCTCACACCTGATCATCGATATCCCGCACATCGCCGAGGTTTACATCAATCCGCTCTTTGCCGACGACCAAGACGTCCTGGCCATCGAAACGCGTATCGGCCTGCGGGCGAAGCCACCGGCTCCCAGTCAGCATCTGGCCATCCGCCCCTACCCGCAGACGCTCGAAGAGGAATTCACGCTCAAGACCGGGCGTGTCGTCAAGCTGCGACCAGTCCGCCCGGAGGACGAGCCGGAGCACGAGGACTTCTTCTCCAGGTTGCACGCCGAAGACATTCAGATGCGATTCTTCGGTTCGCTGGCCAAGCTCCATCACCCGGCGCTGGCCCGATTCACACAAATCGACTATGACCGCGAGATGGCATTCATTGCAACTGCTCCGGATGAGAGCGGCAGGCCCGAGACCTTGGGCGAGGTGCGCACCATCACCGATCCGGACAACATAACCGCCGAATACTCCATCATCGTTCGCTCGGATCTGAAGGGAACCGGCCTTGGCCGCAAGCTCATGGAAAAGATGATCGACTACTGCCGCTCCCGAGGAACCCAAAGATTGACCGGTCAAGTGCTCTGTAGAAACCGAGCAATGCTAGCGATGATCGGTTCCATTGGCTTTCATCGCGAGATTCCCTCCGACGATACGGAGACCTTCGAGACCTGGCTCGAGCTGCAGAAGACAGGACGAAATCATAGCCCGACATAGCGGTCCGCAATGCGGGCCCGACCGGTTGGGGATTCGTTGATATCCGCGTGGTTTGGGCATCGCGCCGAGGTACGGAATACCCTGCACCTACAGAGAAGATTCAAGTGCGGCCAGGAAGGCCGCGTTCTCCTCCGGCCGACCCACGGTCACCCTCAGGCAGTCATCAAGCAAGGGATGTGCACCGTCGAGATTCTTGACCAGCACGCCCGCTCGCTTCATCGATTCGAAGATCTCGCGTGCCCGACCATCGGGCATACGCACCAGAACGAAGTTGGCTTCGCTCGGGTAGGGATGGATGCCATCCAGGCCGGACAATTCGTCGTACAGGCGGGAGCGTTCCTCACGGATCCGCCGTGTCTGCTCGTCGAGGACATCCCGGTGACGCAGGGCAAAGGCGGTGCTCGCCTGCGTCAGTACATTGATGTTGTAAGGCAGCCGCGCCTTGTCGATCTCGGCGAGCCAGTCGCTGGGCCCGGTCAGGTAGCCGAGCCGAAGTCCGGCCAGACCCATCTTTGACACGGTGCGCATAATCATCAGGTTGGGCCAGTCCCCCAGACGCGGCATAAAGCTGCGATCGGTAAAGGGGGCGTAAGCCTCGTCGATGACAACCAACCCCGGCGCCGCCTCGATAACGCGAGCGACGGCGTCGGCGTCGAACAGGTTTCCCGTGGGATTGTTGGGATAAGCGAGAAAAACGACGGCCGGCTGCTCCTTTTCCATGGCCGCCAGCACCGAGGACAGGTCCAGCGAGAAGTCCTCTGCACGTAGCCGAACGCCGACATACGCCATTCCGGCGAACAGAGCGATCATTCGGTACATGACGAAGCCCGGCTCCACGGATAGGATCCGGGCTCCAGGCTGGGCCACAGCCAGCGCCAGCATTTGGATCAGCTCGTCAGAGCCGTTGCCCAACAGGAGCCCCTTTCCATCCGGGATGTCCATGAATTCCCGCAGCGCCGACTGGATCTCGGTCCCATGCGGATCCGGATAGCGGTTGAGACGGACCTCCTGCAGTGCCTCCAGCCACTGGCGACGCAAGCCCGCCGGCCAGCCGTAGGGATTCTCCATCGCATCCAGCTTGATGAGGCCCGAGGCATCCGGGACATGGTAGGCCGCTAGCGCCTGGATTTCCGGGCGGATCAACCGTTCTATCAGCTTGGACATAGGAAAACGCCCCTTATCAAAATCCTGTTGCCCCTGCCCTTATGGGATGTTTCTCGAGGTACGGGTTGTCACGAATTGTTTGTCTGAGGCGATGCCCTGCCAGAGCCCCCCCGATACTCGGCAGATCTGGCATGCGCCGTCAGGCCCTCCCCCCGCGCCAGCACCGACGCCGTCCGGGACAGGTTCGCGGCGCCCCGAGCGGAGGACATGATCAGGCTCGAGCGCTTTTGGAAATCATAGACCCCCAGTGGTGAGGAGAAGCGGGCCGTGCGCGAGGTCGGCAGCACGTGGTTCGGCCCGGCGCAGTAATCCCCCAAGGCCTCGGCCGTATAACGCCCCATGAAAATGGCCCCGGCGTGGCGGATCTTGGGAACCAGCGCTTCGGGATTCTCTACCGAGAGCTCCAAGTGCTCCGGCGCAACCAAGTTGGCGATCCTTACGGCCTCTTCCATGTCCCCGCACTGAATCAAGGCACCGCGCCGGCGAAGGGCGGCCGCGATGATTTCCCGGCGCTCCATGGTCGGTAGAAGTCGGTCAACGGCGGCGGCGACTCGGTCCAGGAAATCGCCATCCCAGGATAGCAGGACGGCCTGGGCGTCCTCGTCATGCTCGGCCTGGGAGAAAAGGTCCATGGCGATCCAGTCCGGATCGGTCCCGCCGTCGCAGAGAACCAGGATTTCGGAGGGGCCGGCAATCATGTCGATCCCCACCTGGCCGAAGACCGCACGCTTGGCGGTCGCTACATAGATATTCCCCGGACCGACGATCTTGTCCACTGCGGGCACCAGCTCGGTCCCATAGGCCAGGGCCGCGACGGCCTGGGCACCACCGATCGCGAATACGCGGTCAACTCCGGCGACGCGGGCGGCGGCAAGCACCAACTCGTTGAGCTCGCCAGCCGGTGTCGGCACCACCATGATCAGCTCCGGAACACCTGCTACTTTAGCGGGTATGGCGTTCATGAGCACCGACGAGGGATAGGCGGCCTTGCCTCCCGGGACATAAAGTCCCACGCGATCCAGCGGCGTCGTCTTTTGACCCAACAGCGTGCCGTCGTCGTCGCGAAAGCTCCAGTCCGCGAGCTTCTGGTGCTCCGCATAGTCGCGAATGCGCCTGGCGGCAAGCTCGATGGCCTCGCGCTGTTCCCCGGGGAGGGATGCCCATGCCCGCTCCAACCGGCCCGCGGGAATCTCGAGATCGGCAGCCGTTCCCGGCTCCCAGCGGTCGAGCCTGTTGGTGTACTCCAGCAGTGCAGCGTCCTTGTCCTTGCGCACGGCATGAATGATGGCATCCACGCGTTCCCGTACCCCGGCGTCGGAAACCGACTCCCAGGCCAACAGATCCTCTAGGCGGCGATCGAAGTCCGAATCGGTCGTGGACAATCGCGATATCTCAATCATGTACGCTCGGCTCCTTGGGGCAGGAAGGTGCTCACACGGAAAAGGCGGGAGGAATGGAGCGTCCCATTGCTTGGGTTAATTGGCGTTCATTTTCGGGCTGTGCCCATCCCAAAGAGATCCACCAAGCAAGCGATTCAGAAAAAATCCAATCAATCCCGAACATCCTGTTAATTCAGAATCGTCAGACCTTCGCAACAGCCTCGCGCAATACTTCCAACAAGGCCATCACCGATCGGTGCTTCATCTTCCAGGTCGCCTTGTTGACGACCAACCTGGAGCTGATGTCGGCGATATGCTCCAAGGGCACCAGGCCGTTGGCCTCGAGGGTATTGCCGCTTTCCACCAAGTCGACGATCAGGTCGGACAGCCCCACCAGGGGCGCCAGCTCCATGGAACCATAGAGCTTGATGATCTCGACCTGCTGACCTTTGGCGGCGAAATGCCGCTCGGTGCTCGCGACATACTTGGTGGCGATGCGCAATCGATCCGGGCCCAGATCGGCCTCCGGTACGCCGGCTACCATCATTCGGCAACGGGCGATCCGCAGATCCAACGGCTCGTACAACCCAGCGCTTCCCTGTTCCATCAACACATCCTTTCCCGCCACTCCCAGATCCGCGGCACCGTACTGCACGTAAGTGGGCACATCGCTGGCACGGATAATCACGAGCTTCACGTGCGGTTGGTTCGTCTCCAGGATCAGCTTACGGCTGCTCTCCGGATCGTCGCGCGGCTCGATTCCCGCATGGGCCAGTAACGGCAGTGCCTGCTCGAAGATTCGGCCCTTGGACAGGGCGATTGTCAGCGAATCGGTGAATTCCATGAGCGTGAGACCAGGTTCCGGCGCACTAGAGACGTCGAGCGGAACGCGAAGCGGTTCCGCCGCCCCACCTGTTTTCGCATTTGCCTTTATTCGCGTTCATTCGCGGTTAAAAAATCCCAAAAGAATCACCGCGCACCTTTCATCCGGAAATCCGCCGAATACGCGCTCCCAGGCTCGCAAGCTTCTCCTCGATGTTGTCGTAGCCGCGATCGATGTGATAGATCCGGTCCACGAGCGTCTCCCCTTCTGCTACCAGACCCGCCAACACCAGGCTGGCCGAGGCGCGCAGATCGGTAGCCATCACCGGGGCGGCAGTCAGCCGCTCTACCCCACGACACAGAGCGACATTGCCCTCCAACCGGATATCCGCCCCCATGCGTTGCATCTCGAGCACATGCATGAACCGGTTCTCGAAGACCGTTTCCGTAACGGTCCCGACACCCTCGGCAATGCTGTTCAAGGCACAGAACTGAGCCTGCATATCCGTAGGGAACGCGGGATGCGGCGCCGTGTGCACATCAACAGCCCGCGGGCGCTTCCCCGCCATATCCAGCGAAATCCAATCGGGTCCGGTCTCGATTCGGGCCCCTGTCGCCCGCAGCTTGTCCAACACGGCATCGAGCAGATCCGGCCGCGTGTCCCGGCATACGATATGTCCACCGGTCATGGCCGCCGCCACCAAATAAGTGCCCGTTTCGATGCGATCCGGAAGCACCCTGTAGCTGGTCCCACCAAGCCGCTCGACACCCTCGACCCGAATCGTGTCCGTACCGGCACCCCTGATGTTGGCGCCCATGCTGTTTAGGAACTCCGCCAAGTCCGCGACCTCCGGCTCCCTGGCGGCGTTCTCGATCAGCGTTTCGCCATCGGCCAAGGCAGCGGCCATCATCAGGTTCTCGGTGCCTGTCACCGTGACCATATCCAGAACCAGATGAGCGCCGCGCAATCGCTGCGCTCGGGCGCGGATGTAGCCGTTCGCCAGACTCACGTCGGCGCCCATGGCTCGCAGGCCATCAATGTGTAGGTTGACCGGCCGGGCGCCGATGGCGCAGCCTCCCGGAAGAGAGACATCGGCACGCCCGAAACGCCCGACCAGGGGGCCCAGAACCAAAATGGAGGCCCGCATGGTCTTGACCAGCTCATAGGGCGCCGAAAAGCTCGTAACCTCCCGCGCGTCCGCCTCGATGCACATCCGCTCCCCAACCGTGAGGCTCACGCCCATGCGCCCCAGCAACTCCATGGTGGTCGTGATGTCGCGCAGATGGGGGACGTTGGACAGAGTGACCTTACCGTCAGCGAGCAGAGTCGCAGCCAGGATCGGAAGCGCCGCATTCTTGGCGCCCGCGATGCGAACCTCGCCTTTGAGCGGCGTGCCACCGGTAATGAGAAGCTTGTCCATCGGCAGCTCGCGAGATCTCTGTGGATGCCCGACCGGCGTACTTGGGCGCGCCGCGGCGAGCCTAGGCACCACGAGCGACCGGCAGCAGATCGCTGACGTTCGTAACCGCCGCGAGACGCATCAAGGACTCGGGCAGGTTGGTGAAGCGCAGCGAAATGCCCAGCCGATGCGCCAGCTCGACCCACTCCAGTAGCAATGCGAGTCCCGCGCTGTTGGCGCGGCGCACTCCCTGAAGGTCGATCTCCAAACGTTGCTCGCGCGGGAATCGCCGCCGACTTTCCGCGAGCAGCGACACCACGCTGTCGAAATCCAGAGCACCTTCGATACCCATCCGGGTGCGCCCCCTTGGGACAATCCAGGCGCGACTCATCCCTGGCCCTTCGCGTTCATCTCGCCGAGGCGGCTGATTAGTCCGTCGATGCCATTCTGGCGTATCTGGGAGTTGAAACTGCTGCGATAGTTCGACACCAGGCTGACGTTGTCGATTCTCACATCATAGACCTTCCAACTCCCACCTTTTTTATAGAGCTTGTAGTCGATCGGAATGGGTGCGGCACCCGGCTCACGCACCTCGGTGGGAACCACAACGGTGGATTTTCGACCCGGCTTCTCGGGCAGATAACGTATCTTCTCCCCCGAGTAGCTGAGAAGCGCCTTCGCATAGGTACGGATCAGTACCTGCTGGAAACCCTCGATCAAGGCCTTTTGCTGAGCCGGGCTCGCCTTACTCCAGTGCTTGCCGACGGCGCCTTTGGTGATCTTCTCGAAATCAAAATGTGGAACCAGAATCTGGTTCACCAAACCGTAGATCTTGGATGGATTGCGCTCGATCGCCGAACGCTGACCCTCGAGCGCTGCGAGCATACGTTCGCTGGCGCTCTTTACCGTTGCCGACGCGCTGCCGTCCGCTGCGGCGGGCAAGGCGCCGAGCAACAGAAGGCCGGCGCACAAGAAAAAAAACGATATGGCTTGACGCTTGAAACCTTTCATTCCGAGCTCTCCTCCGCCGTGCTGAAAAGAAATTGACCTACAATCCGCTCGAGCACCAGGGCCGACTGTGTTTGGCCGATCCGGTCCCCGTCACGAAGAAACTCCTCGGCGCCGCCTGGCTCGAGACCCACATACTTCTCGCCGAGCAGGCCGGCGGTAAAGATACTGGCAAAGCTGTCATTTGGGATGGTATCGAATTGTCGCTCGATGTACAGGGTCACAACGGCCTCATAGGTCTCCCTGTCGAGCTCGATTGCCTCCACTCGGCCGACAGGTACCCCCGCCATGCTCACCCGGGCCCGTGCCTTGAGGCCGCCGATATCGTCGAAACGGGCCGTGATCCGATAGCCGGATTCGCCGGAGGACAGGGGCAGGTTTCCGACCTTCATGGAAAGAAAGAAGAGTGCCACTAGCCCGACCGCCATGAAGAGCCCCACCAGAACCTCGATCCAGCGCCTATGCGCCATCGCTCAGTCTCCCACCATCAGGGCCGTGAGGACGAAATCCAGTCCCAACACGGCCAGCGCCGAATGCACGACCGCGCGGGTCGTGGCGCGGCTCACGCCATCGGCGGTAGGCAACGCATCAAAACCCTGAAACAGTGCGATCCAGGTCACCAGAGCTCCGAAGACGACGCTCTTGACGACCCCGTTCTGCAGGTCCTGATACGGATCGATCCCGGCCTGCATCTGACCCCAGAAGGCACCGTCGTCGAGGCCCAGGAGCCCGACGCCCACGAGCGCCCCCCCCATGACACCCACAGCGCTGAATATGGCCGCGAGCAAGGGCATGGCGATCAGCCCACCAAAGAAGCGCGGCGTGAGTAGACGCCGAACCGGGTCCACCGCCATCATCTCCAACCCGGAGATCTGCTCGGTTGCCCGCATGAGACCGATCTCCGCCGTCAGCGCCGAGCCCGCGCGCCCCGCGACCAGCAAGGCCGTAACCACGGGTCCCAGCTCGCGCATTAGAGAGCCGGCCACCATTAGACCCAGGCTCTCCTCGACCCCGAACCGGGAAAGCACATAGTAGCCCTGAAATCCGAGCACCATGCCTACGAACAGGCCGGATACGGCGACGATCAGCACCGAACGCACGCCGATATTGTGGATCTGCGCTATCAGCAGCTGCGGCCGCACCAACAGACTCGCCGCTCCTCCCAGAATGCCAACGAGCAACAAGAGAGCACGCCCGAGGCGCTCCACCGCATCCATCCCCCCACGTCCGATCCGCGCCAGAGAATCCAACACCGGCCATCCTATCCCAACAGATCTCGCTCCAGAGGCGGCGCCGGGTAGTGGAAGTGCACCGGCCCATCAGGCAGGCCACGCATGAACTGGTCCACCCAGTCCGCCCCCCCGGCACCCACCGCGGCAGGAGTCCCGCCGGCCATCACTCGGCCATTGCCGAGGATGTAGACATAGTCGGCGATGCTCGCGGTCTCCTGTACGTCATGGGAGACCAGGATACTGGTCAGGGCGCAAGCGTCGTTGAGGTGACGGATCAAAGTCATCAGCACCCCCATTGAAATCGGATCCTGCCCAGTAAAGGGCTCGTCGTACAACACGATGGACGGATCGAGCGCGACGGCTCGTGCCAACGCCACACGCCGCGCCATGCCGCCCGACAGCTGAGCCGGCATCAGATCCCGGGCCCCGCGCAGCCCCACCGCCTCGAGCTTCATCAACACCAGCTTGCGGATCATCGAGTTGGGAAGCCGCGTGTGCTCGCGCAAGGGGTAGGCTACGTTCTCGAACACACTCAGATCGGTCAGGAGGGCACCGCTTTGGATCAGCTTCCCCATACCCGTGCGCAACCGAAACAGCTCGCGACGGCTCAACCTGTGGACATCCCTGCCCTCCACCTCCACCGTCCCCGAATCCGGCCGCAGCTGACCGCTGATCAGTTTGAGCAGGGTTGTCTTTCCGGCCCCGCTCGGACCCATGATGCCCGTGACCAAGCCACGGCGAATGTCCAGGTCGATGTTGTCCAGGATCTTCCGATGGCCGTGGCTGAAACTAAGCCCTCTGATCCTGACCAGGACACTGCCTCCATCGTCGACGCCGGCTATCGATCGCGTAGGGCGGCCGGACGCCACAATCGTATCATCCGCACGGATAGGCTTCCCGAGTGCCGGGTCTTTCGCGTACAGAGCAGGCGCCTTACTCCGGGGACGTGCCTGCAGGCTCACCCGTGGACCCTGTTGCCGCATATCGAAGTGCCCCGCCCAGGACAAAAAACAGCCCCGCATTCTCTTAGCCACCGCGGCGAGCGTCAAGCCGCAACTCCCATGAGCCGGGCCAAGTCCCACCAACGGCGCAAGTCTCGGATGTCGACATCCTCCCCGCCGAGTATCAGCAAACCACAACCGCCCGGTGAGCGCGCGGCAAGGGCCTCGAGCAAGGCACGAGCCGCGCGCAGATCACCGATCAGTGCTGGGGGGACACGCCATGCGGGCAAGCAGTTCGCCCCCGGATTCCCTGCGGGCTCCCGCACGAGCCGGTAACAATTGACCTGCCCATCCATCGGCCCCGGCGCTTCCTCCTCCAGCACCAGCCCCGCGAGCTTGGCGCACAGGATGCTCCGCGCGCGATACAAAGATCCCGCAGAGGTCTGCGGGTCCGGATCGGCCAGGTAGAACCGGAAACTGTCGTACACGTCATCGGACCAGTTACGGAACAGCGACGCCTCAACCTTCGCCCAGCATGCGCTCGGAACCATTACAGCGGGAAATTCGTTGGCGAAATAGGTGAGGCGCCAGTCGGAGGGAAGATCCTCGGGATAGAAGGTACGATCCCAGCCGGAGAGATCCCAACCGGCAGTTACTATGTCCAGGCCGACTCCTCCCTGCTCGTCAGGGTCTGGAAGGAATCCGGGTGCTGCAGGTTGAACTCGCGCACGTGCTGCAAGTGGTCCGGACTGAAGCCCTCGAAACGGATACGATCGATGAGCTCCGCAAAGCCCGCCTCGCGTTTGACCTCGGTCGAAGCGGCCAAGCGAGGCAACCGGTAATCGGCGACGAGTTTGGCCCCCCGCTGCGCGCCGGCGCCGCGGTCATCCGTGTAGTACTGGGAGAGCACCAGAATCCGAGTGCCCAAGTAGGCCGCCTCCTCCAGGTCGTGGGTAACGAAGAAGACCGTCATGCGCGACTCGTCCCACAGTTCCAGCAGAAAGACCTGCATCTCCTCTCGGGTGTCCGGGTCCAGCGCCCCGAAGGGCTCGTCCATGAGCAGGATGCGGGGCTTCTTGATCAGGGATTGGGCGATGGCCACACGCTGCTGCATACCCCCGGACAGCTCGTGGGGGTATTTGCCCGCATGCGCACCGAGGCGCACCCGCTCCAGATAGCCCATGGCCTCGTCCCGGATCTCGCGACGACGCCGCCGGCGCTCGATCAGTCCCGCCGCCAGGTTGGCCCCCAGGCAAACGTTCTCCAATACCGTAAGGTGAGGAAACAAGGAGTAACGCTGGAACACAATCCCCCGTGTCGGGTCCGGAAAGCCTACCGGTTCCCCGTCGATGAGCAATTGGCCCTCGGTGGGCAGCTCCTGGCCCAGGACCAGTCGCAGCAGGGTCGACTTGCCAGACCCGCTCGGGCCGACAAGGGTACACAGCTCCCCCGCCTTCACCGACAGGTCGATATTGTCCAGGATCAGCTTGTCCCCGTAGGACTTGTAGACGTCCAGCACGTGCAGGACCGGCGTTTCGTCTTTCATTGGCCTCGTAACGGACACTGCGGCAGCATACATTCGGACAGTGTAAACGGAACGACCCCGGAGCAATGAAAAACGCCACCTCGAGCGCCAATCAAAAAGTTCGCTGATGCGGCCCGAGGTCGGTCAAAGGCTGAGCAGGCCACGCTGAATGCGGAATTCCGCCGCTGGCTGGAGGACTACTTCGGCTTCATAGACGCGTTGGTTACTTACGACCCGAGAAACATCAAGACCGGCGTTCAGCGCGAAGGTATCCGGATCAGCATGGACGGAAAGAACTACTGCAATTGGAATATCCTGGACCTGCTGTCCTACAGCTTCTTCCTCGTGGACCGGCAAATCACCACGGACCCACGGGGACAGATCCAGTTCGCGAACAAAAAATTCTCGGATTGGATGGGGAACGTAGCCGAATACTGGGGCAAGTATCTGGAAACGCCTCCCTCGGCTCAATACGTGCCAGACTTCGAAAAAGACCCGACCTATGGAGACTGGTTCTGCCCGAGCAAGCCCTACGCGACCTTTCAGGACTTCTTCGTAAGGGAACTCTGCGCCGACAGCTTCCCTACCGGATCACGGCCGGTGGAGGGTTACAAAGATCCGCGGACCGTCGTCTCCGTGGGCGATTCAAACTCAATGGGAACCTGGCCGATCGGCGCCGACGGCAAGCTCGTGACCGGGTACGACACCATTTCTCAAGCGGGTCGGCTGATCAAGGGCAAGCTCTACAAC
>JAJDOL010000169.1 GCA_022340195.1 Chromatiaceae bacterium | reverse complement strand
TGCGCGAGCTGGCCAACGTCATCGAGCGCGCGGTGATCGTCGCTCAGGATGGCCGCCTCGACCTCGATCGCGCGCTGGAAGGTACCGCACAGGACATCCTTGCCGTATCCGCGGCCCCTGAGGAGCAGTCGAGGCCGGCGCGGGTCCTGACCCTGGAGGAGATGAAGCGTCTGGAATTCGACAACCTGCGCCGCGCCCTGGATGCCACAGACTGGAAGGTGGCGGGCGAGAAGGGCGCGGCCCGACTCCTGGGGATGCAACCATCGACCCTGGCTTCCCGCATGAAGGCTCTGGGCCTCACGCGTCCGCGATAGACCCCTCGTCTCTGTCGGTAGTCCGCTCGCCGCTGTTCGAGATCTCGCGCTGACTGGATCACGAGATCTCGCGATTTGCGAGATCTCGTGAGCGTCTTTCGCTTCCTTCTCGTCGATAACTCTCTGTTTTTAAAAGATCAGGCGTGATGCCAGAATCTTGGCACGTCCCCTGCGATAAGGATCAGCGACTGGCATCGAACAGTCGTCAACCTGATCTCAATCGACAGCAGAGGAGCAACGCCATGCAACCGTCTTACGACTATCAACAAGTACTGAACAACTCCGAGCGCGTGAACTGGCGCGTCGAAGACATCATCGGAGGTAGCAAGCGGCTCGATTTCGACCGGCCCTTTATGCCGGAGTCGCTCGCCCGGGTCAGAACCCTGTCCTTCCTGAATCCGAACGAGCAGCTGGTGATGAACCAGATTCGCGGTCACGGCTATTTGTACCTGTTCAGCGTCGTCGAGGAATTCATCGTCCCCTTCGTTTTGGACCACGCCCGCTCGCGGCTCAACGGCAACGATGCCCGCACTCGTGCCCTCCTGCATTTCGCGGACGAGGAGGCCAAGCACATCCAGCTCTTCAACCGGTTCCGGGAGGAGTTCGATGCGGGGTTCGGCACGCCCTGCGGGGCCATCGGTCCGGGAGACGCCATCGCGGGTGCGGTCCTGAATCACAGCCCGCTCGCGGTGGCCCTGGTCATCCTGCATATCGAGTGGCTGACGCAGACCCACTTCCTGGAGAGCGTACGGGATGATCAGACCCTGGACCCGCAGTTCAAGAGCCTCCTCAAGAACCACTGGCTGGAGGAAGCCCAGCACGCCCAGCTCGACACCCTGATGGTGGAGGCGCTGGTGGAGGCGGCGGGCGAAGAGGAGATCGTCACCGCATTGGACGAGTACGAGGCGATTCTGCACTTCATCGACGGCGGTCTCGCCCAGCAGGTGGAGCTGGATGCCGACAGCCTTGGCCAGGCGACCGGTCGCGAGCTGTCCGAGGATGAGCGCGAGCGCTTCGTGAGCGTCCAGCAGGCCGCAACGCGTTGGACCTTTATCGGCTCCGGCTTGGATCACGAGCTGTTCCTGGGGACGCTGGACCGGGTCCACCCGTCCGTCCGGGAGCGGGTCGCGCGGATGAGATCAGTCTACTGCTGACCAGGCCGCCCCGTGGGAACCACGGGGCGGCTTTTGCAGAGCCTGTTTCGAGTCTTTAAAGAGCTAAGGCGATTTCTCTCAACAAAGTTACCCGCTAGCTTGTCTTTTCGCCCGCCTGCTGCGTTGCGGAAAGGGTTTCATAGCGCAACTATGCGCCTCTTTCCGCGCCTTGCAGACAGACGAAGATCCTGCGCAATCGGGTAACTTTGTTTCGGACAATCGCCTAAGGAGATGACCGTGAATACACTCACGTCTTCGAGCAACACCGCTACGACCAGCACCGGCGCAATGGGTGCCGCGGTACTTGCCGCCCAGAACCGTCGCTTCCAAGGAACCGGCGGCGTCAGCCGGGAGAACCGCTCGCTCGGATTCTCGCCGGCCTTCCGTGACACCGGCACCGGGGTGGTGTACCTGTCGCGCTTCGCCAGCGGGGCGCCCGCTCCCATGCACCTGCTCGACGGCCTTCCTGACACCCTGGTGGTTTCCCGTAGCGCCTGCGGGCGGGTGCTGCAGGCGCACGGCTCGGTGGTAGCTGGATTCGTCCGCGATGGGCGCTTTTTCTCCCGCGAGGAGGCGTCGCGGGCAGTCGCAAGCGACGAGGGCAGGCTGTCATGAGCATACCAAGCACCAAAGCAATAGCGATCGAGACCCGACGCCGTCGTCCAGAGCCGGCGTCGACAAACCGGATAGACAACTGGAGCGGCTATCGCCCCTTCGTTGTGAAGCAGCGGGTCCGCGAGAGCGAAACCATCAGCTCCTTCTACCTGGCGCGCGATGACGGTCAACCTCTGCCTTCGTTCAAGCCGGGACAGCATGTGACCTTCAGGCTCGAGCTGCCCGGACGTGCGGAGCCGCTGCTGCGTAGCTACACCCTTTCCGACAAGCCAGACCCGCTCCACTATCGGGTCACGGTTAAAAGGGAGCCGGGAACGAACAGGACACCGCCGGGCTTGGGCTCAAACTATTTTCACGCGCAGGTAGGTGCCGGCACACGGCTGTGGATGAGTGCGCCGAGTGGGGGGTTTCATCTAGATCCCGAGGAGCTGAGTCCCGTAGCCCTGATCAGCGCCGGAGTAGGCGTGACGCCCATGATCAGCATGCTCGATGCTATTGCCGTAGGCGGTACCCGGCGCCCGGTATGGTTCATCCACGGTGCCCGCAACGGTCGCGAGCACGCTATGGGTGCGCTCGTGCGCCGGCTTGTCCGCGAGCACGACAACGTTCATGCCCACATCTGCTACAGCCGTCCCACCGACTCGGATCGTCGAGGTCGTCACTACGACACGGTCGGCCACGTCGACGGTGCGCTGCTACAGAGGCTGCTGCCGCACGCCCGGTTTGACTTCTACCTTTGCGGGCCGGGCCGGTTCATCGAGGGGCTGCGTGATGCTCTATTAGACTGGGGCGTGGATGCGCAACGGATCCGCTCGGAGCATTTCGGTGCCGCATCGGCACCTGATGACATACCGACGCCCGACGCAAGTGTGACGGAATCGGTTGGGAAGAGACCAGTGCAGGTTCACTTCAAGCGATCCGGTGTCGTAGTCCGCTGGGAGCCGGGTACGGCGAGCCTCTTGGATTTGGCCGAGAAACGAGGATTGGTGCCTGACTCGGCATGCCGGGTGGGAATCTGCCAGATCTGTACGCGGCGCCTGGTGCAAGGGGAGGTGGCCTACGCGCCAACGCCGGCGTCGATGCCGGAGCCTGGCTTCATCCTGCCCTGCTGCACCCGGCCGATCAGTGACGTCGTGGTTGATCTTTGAGGCGTCGGGGGGCGAGGACCCGCGTTGGACAGCGAAGGATTAGCGCACCGCGAGAAATCGACCTCTTGTCCCTGTCGCCTTGCTATGACCGGGTTCTGCCACTCGGCGCCTCAAAAAGCGCGACGCCGACCGACGGCGACGCCTTTGCCGTCAAATCCAGCCATCCCCCCGCTTCGCACAAGGCGTAAGAAACAGACTACGGGAAAATGTGCCTTTCCTTACGCTCGAATCGGCCAAGACACGGTAGTCAGAACTCGAAAACACAGCGATTCATATTTCACAAAGGACGGAGACGATGGTTCCAGGGAAAGGGTGCCCTTGCAGCGAGTCCGAAACGGTTGGGGAGGAAGGCATTCATGAAGTGCAACCTGTTCTGCCTCGGGTGTTTGTTCCTAGCGGCGGTCTTCGCGATCTTTGCTTATGCGCCAGGTGGTCTGGGTCTTGATGTCCGCTCTTCGACGGGAACCTGGGCCGATAATGTTTTTTGGGCGCTGATCGTCGTCGGCGCCATACCGGCTGCTATTCAATTGCTCTTTGACGAGTACCGAGCGTTTCGTTGTTGGTTGAGACAATTTGGTTGCCACCGAGAGGACAGACTGTCGTCCGAGTAACGCGGCGTCCTCGTCGCCAAGTGATCCTCGCCGTGGCCTTCCCGCGTTGTATGTGGCTTTGGCCGTACCCCTCCGTTCGTTCCCTTGTTCGCCCGTAATTGATTAGCGACCGCAGGAGGATATAGGGCCTTATAAAGGGCTCTGACCCCTATTCCCCGTACTGAACACCAGCCGCTGCCCCTTTACATCCTCGGCCAGCTGCGCCCAGTCGAACCGTTGCA
>JAJDOL010000065.1 GCA_022340195.1 Chromatiaceae bacterium | reverse complement strand
CACCAACTACACGAAGGCCGGCGGTGGCTGCTCGACCTGTCACGAGGGCATCGAGGCGATCCTGACTCGGGTTCTGGCCCAACGCGGCGAGGTGTTCGACCCAACGGGGCCAGCGGCTCCGGTACCGCAACCCTCCGGCGGTAAACTGAGCAATCTTCAGCGCATCCGTCGCATCGAAGCCGCTATCGAGGCCGTTCGGCCGAATCTGCAAAGGGACAACGGCGACGTCGAGCTGATCGATGTGGAGGGGAAGAACGTCTACGTGAACATGACCGGGGCCTGTGCCGGGTGTCAGATGGCTGCTGTGACCCTGGACGGGATACAGCAGCGCATCGTCGAGGACCTGGGCGAGTTCGTTCGTGTGCTGCCGGCGGATGTTCGGAAGCTGGCTCAATACGCCTGATGAGGCCACCCGTTGCCGGCGGGACGCGGACGGTTCCGCCGGGAACATACTTAGAGGCTTAGTCCCATGAGCGAAGGAATCTATCTGGACAACAACGCCACGACCATGGTCTCCCGGGAGGTCGTGGAAGCGATGCTGCCTTACTTCAGTGAGCAGTTCGGCAATCCCTCTTCCATGCACAGGTTCGGCGATAAGGTGGGACAGGCGATCAAGCAGGCCCGCAAGCAGGTTCAGGCATTGCTGGGCGCAGAGCGGGACTCCGAGATCATCTTCACCTCCTGCGGAACGGAATCCGACTCCACGGCGATCCTTTCGGCCCTCGAGGCTCAGCCCGGCCGGAAGGAGATCATCACCACGGTGGTCGAGCATCCGGCGGTCCTGAGTCTGTGCGAGCATCTGGAGAAGGATGGATACAGGGTGCACTATCTCGAGGTGGACGAGCGCGGACGTCTCGACATACGCGAGTACATGGACCTGCTCTCCGACCAGGTCGCTATCGTGTCCGTCATGTGGGCCAACAACGAGACCGGTACCCTGTTTCCGGTGGAGGACATGGCTTTGCTGGCCAGGTCCGCCGGGGTCATGTTCCACACGGATGCGGTGCAGGCGGTGGGCAAGCTGCCGATCAATCTGAAGGACAGCGTGATCGACATGCTGTCCCTGTCCGGTCACAAGCTGCATGCGCCCAAGGGCATCGGGGTGCTCTACGTGCGCCGCAACACGCGCTTCCGCCCATTGCTGCGTGGTGGACACCAGGAGCGCGGGCGGCGTGCCGGCACCGAGAACACCGCCTCGATCGTGGCGCTGGGTAAAGCATGTGAGTTGGCGCAGGAGCACATGGACGACGAGAAGACCGTCGTGCGTGCCATGCGCGACCGCCTGGAGCAGGGCATCCTGAGCGCTGTACCCAACTGTTTCGTTACCGGCGATCCTGGAAACCGCCTTCCCAACACCTGCAATATCGCCTTCGAGTACATCGAGGGCGAGGCCATCCTGCTCCTGCTCAACAAGCTGGGGATAGCGGCCTCCTCGGGATCCGCCTGCACCTCCGGTTCGCTGGAGCCGTCGCATGTCATGCGTGCCATGGGGGTTCCCTTCACAGCCGCCCACGGCACGGTGCGGTTCTCGCTCTCGCGTTACAACAGCATGGCGGAGATCGAGCGGGTCATCGAAGCGGTGCCCGGGATAGTTGCTCAGTTGCGCGAGCTATCTCCCTATTGGGGCGAGGACGGGCCGTTGAAGGAGCCCGAGAAGTCCTTTGCTCCAGCGTACGCGTGAGAACCGGAGCGAGCGTCGTGAGCACGAACCCTCCTCAGGTCACAATCAACGACACGACCCTGCGCGATGGTGAGCAATCCGCCGGCGTGGCCTTCTCGCTGGACGAGAAGCTCTGCATCGCCCGCGGACTCGACGCCCTCGGTGTCCCGGAGCTGGAGGTAGGTGTCCCGGCCATGGGTGACGATGAGCGTGAAGGAATCCGGGCTGTCGTCAGCCTGGGCTTGTCGGCGCGCCTGATGGTCTGGGCACGGATGTTCGCCGGGGATATCGGGAGTTGTGCCGATTTGGATGTCGCCATGGTCGACCTTTCTCTGCCGGTCTCGGATCAGCAACTCGCCCGCAAGCTCGGTAAGGATCGGAGCTGGGCACTGCGGCAGATCCACCGTCAGGTTCCGGCCGCCCAGGATCTGGGACTCGTGGTCTGCGTCGGAGCCGAGGACGCCTCACGGGCCGATCCGGAGTTTCTCTGGCGGGTGGCCGAGGCCGCCCAGGCCGCCGGTGCTCAGCGCTTCCGCTTTGCGGATACGGTTGGGCTGATGGATCCGTTCTCGGTTTATGAGCGCATTCGCGATCTGGCTAGTATTTGTGATCTCGAGATCGAGATGCACGCCCATGACGATTTAGGGCTTGCCACCGCCAATACGTTGACCGCGGTACGCGCCGGTGCCAGCCATGTGAATACCACTGTGCACGGTCTCGGAGAGCGTGCCGGAAACGCCGCCCTCGAAGAGGTTGTGATGGGTTTGAAGCACCTGTACGGAATGGCTACAGGCGTAGACCTGTCCAGCTTCGATAAGCTTTCAAAGCTGGTCGCAGCGGCCTCCGGCAGGCCGGTCGCCTGGCACAAGAGTCTCGTCGGGGACGGTGCCTTTACCCACGAGGCGGGCATACACGTCGATGGTCTGCTCAAGGACCCACGCAATTATCAGGGCATAGACCCTTCGGAGGTCGGTCGCGGGCACCGCCTCGTCCTGGGAAAGCACTCCGGCAGGCGTGCGGTGCGTCAAGCCTACGTGGACCTTTTGGCGTTCGATCTGGAGCTGGAGCAGGCGGAGCTCGTGCTGCCTCTGGTGCGCCGTTTCGTTACCCAGAACAAGCGTTCGCCCGAGGTCCCCGATCTGCACCGTTTCCTCGTGGAGATCGGTCATCCGCGGGCACCGACTTTTGCAATAGGGACAGGCTGATGGATTTGCTGGATTTCGATGGTGAGACGATGTATTTCGATCACCCCTTGAGTTCACGGGTCGAGGCACTGCTGGACAAAGCGGCCCTACATTATGGCGAGTTGGAAGCGGAGCTCAGCCTGATGCAAGCCTATTTCCTGGAACCGGAGCACTTGACCGTGCTCGTTGCCCTCTATCGCTATTTTTACTATCGTCATCGCTACGCCGAGGCCCTCATCGTCGCCGAGCGTGCGATCGCCCAGACGGCGACCCAGCTGGGGCTGTCTGCCGATTGGCACTCTTTGTCCAGAGGCGATCTCGGACACGCCGTTCCGGTTTCCATGACACTCACCCGCTTCTTGCTTCTCGCACTGAAAGGCTCGGGCTATCTGGCAATGCGCCTCGGCGATGCCTCCAGCGCCCTGGCACGCTTCGAAAAGGTCGTCGAACTGGACACGAGCGACCGACTCGGGATGAAGGAGTTGCTCACGCTCGCTCGCGCGAAGGTCACAGAGCACCAAGTCCGTAACACGGGAGGCAAGGTCAGCTTTCTTCGCAGTTGAACCTTCTATGAGGCCCTGGGGTTGACACCCAAGGGCCTCATAGAAGGTCGAAGCGTCCACCCCCCGCGTTGCCGCGCTCGTTGTCATTCACTCGCAAATGGAGGCAAACATGGCGATTGACGAATTCGAATCAGAGCTTGGCGAGCTCGAAGATGCCGAAGACTTCCTCGACTACTTCGAGATCGCGTACGACCCGTCGGTGGTTCAGGTGAACCGCCTGCATATCCTGCAACGCTTCCATGACTACCTGGCTGGCGTGGACGAGATGCCGGCGGATGTGGCCAAGCGCCGGTCCTTGTATGCGGGCCTACTCGCCGGTGCCTACCAGGATTTCGTTGTGTCCGACGCGCTTACCGAAAAGGTTTTCCGGGTCTTTCACAGGCGTGGTGCCCAAACCGCAACCGTCGACGTAACGGACCTGACGGCTCAACTGCCTCATGCCCCCTGAGTTCGACTACGGGGATGCGGTACGTGTGCTGCGCAACGTCCGCAACGACGGTACCTACCCCGGTATGAGTGTAGGCAAGTTGCTGGTGCGGCGCGGTAGCGTCGGATTCGTCCGTGACCTGGGCACTTTCCTCCAAGACCAGATCATCTACTCGGTCCATTTTCTCGATGAGGACCGGATGGTGGGCTGCCGGGAGGAGGAGCTCCAACCAGCCGACGCACCATGGACGCCGAGCCGCTTCGAGCTCCGCGATAAGGTCGTCGCCAGGGTTCCCTTGGGAATCCGCGGCAGGGTGTTGGTCGAGCAGGGCGAAGTGGGTGAGGTCATGAAGGTTATTCGCGAGGCACCTGAGGCTCTCTCTTACCATGTTCATTTCAGTGG
>JAJDOL010000362.1 GCA_022340195.1 Chromatiaceae bacterium | reverse complement strand
GAGCGCGGGGGGTGCCGACCGCGTAAGCACTCGGCGACGGATCGGTATCGTCCTGGACGAAATCGTGGCTCAGGGATTCCGCGATGTTGAGGTCGACATGCGTCATGTCCATCCCGCTGTCCACCACGCCGATCACGACGCCATATCCGGTCACCCCTTGCTCCCAAGCCGCGACGGCTTCGATATGCGGCATGCCCGCGTCGTTGTCGAGGTGCCATTGGCCAAAATGGTTTCCTGGATCGGGATAAAAGTATTCTTCCAGCGGCTGGAAGGGGGCTACGACGCCGTGCGGAAGACCGGGCCCGTCCCAACAGGGGTGCGGCTGCCCGGGATCGCCGCAGGTTTCCTCCTCATCGGCGACCGCGATGAAATATCGGTTGTTGAACGCCTTGCGTACCGATTTGTCTTGCTGCACCTTGGGCAGCAGCTGGCGGGCAATCTCCACCGATTCACTCGCGAATACGTAGGTATCGGCCTTGCCGACCAGCTTGCGCCTGAGCTTCATGCCGTACCGGTCCGCAAATGCCCTCGGGTCCTCTTTTTGATGGAGGTATACGAGCAACTCGGGCGATTCCTGTCCGTCCATTTTGGATTCCGGGTCATTCTGGTATGCCGGGTCCTTGGGCGCCGCGTTCGCCGGCTCACTCGCCAACCCCGGGACCGTGGCAACGGCAAAGGCCAACATCGAGCCCAAGAGAGGGGACCGATGCGACCTGACCACGGGTGAATGTTGCGTGCCTATCAGCGATGAGGCGGTATTCCGGCAGCTCTCGAAGAGCCGGCGCCGACCTGTGCTTACCCTGCGGTTCTCTTTCGCTTGCATGACCTTATCTCCTGTTCGCTTGTTGGGTGCCGGCCTAATGACTGGCTTCGAAAGTCCCAACGCAAGAAGGAGGCCACGTGCTGGATTATTGAATAAGGATTGAATATTCAGAAAGTTGCAAAAACGAGCCAATACTTCCGAGATCGCGATATTTCGCAACTAGCGAGATTTCGCGAGCTAAAACGCGACATCTCGCGTTTCGAGGAAACAGCGACCAGGGGGCTCAGTCCTGAATTCCATGTGCCCTCATCTGCGAGCGCAAAGTCGAGGGTTTGATGTTCAGCAGGCGCGCGGCGCCCGAGTCCCCGGATATTCGCCCGTTGGCGGCTTCGAGCGCGCGCAGGATATTGTCACGGTACAGGATGCGCAATTCGTCGGCCGTCATGATTGCCTGGCCGGCGTCCGTACGCGCCGGTACCTCGTACGGAGCGGGATGATCGAGTATGACTTCCGGATACAGCCAATCGTCCTGCGAGGTGATCACCGCATGCTCGATGATGTTTTGCAGCTCCCGGACATTGCCTGGCCAGTGGTAGAGCAGCAGACGCTGGGCATGCTCCTTGTGCAGCCGTTTACGGGGCCGCCCCAGCCGGTCAGCGGCGCGTTGGGCGAATAGGCTCGCCAGCGGGAGTATGTCCTCGCGCCGATCCCGCAGAGACGGGATTTCAATCGGGAAGACGTTGAGTCGATAGAAGAGGTCTTCCCGGAACTCGCCTTTGCTGACTGCATCGGCGAGGTTGCGGTTGGTCGCGGCGATCACCCGCACATCGATTCGATGCGACTTCGAGGATCCCACTGGGGACAGCTCGCCTTCCTGCAGCACGCGCAGGAGCTTCGCCTGAACATCCATCGGCAGCTCGCCGATCTCATCGAGAAAGATCGTGCCGCCGTCGGCGATCAAGAACCGACCGTCCCGCTGTGCGGTGGCACCGGTGAAGGCGCCTTTGACGTGGCCGAAAAACTCGCTTTCCACCAGATCCCGCGGAATCGCGGCACAGTTGACGGTCACCAGCGGCCGATCCGATCGCGTGCTGGATTCGTGAATGGCGCGGGCAAAAACCTCCTTTCCGCTTCCTGTCTCGCCGAGCAGCAGCACGGTCGCGTTGGTTGCCGCGACCTGGGACACCTTGGCCAGTGCCGCCTTGAAGGCTTCGCTCTCACCGACGATTTGCCCCCGTTCCTGCAAGGCTGCCAGCTCGACGCGCAACTGTTCGGTCTGCCGCTGGAGATGATGGATCTGTCGTTGAGCATCATGCAACGCGTGCACGTCCCTCAGGATCAAGGTGTAGAAGCTGGACTCCCTGTGGGTGCCTTGCGACAAGGTCGCTTCGATGTCAAAGGTGCTTCCATCCGCCCGCAGACCGCGTAAGCGGCTGCCAATCCAGGCTTGCCGGTCTGCGGGCGCGGCGGGCAAACCCTTCATAACCTCCTGGATGAGCTGGATGCTGTCGGTTTCAAACCAGTCGCACAGCGAGGTTGGCCGTTCGCCGCTCGTCTGGCCATGAAAGAGCTTGTTGGCCGAGTGGTTGGTCATGTGGATGTTCAGCTGATCATCGAAGTCGATGATGCCGTCGAGGGCGCCGTCGATGAGGCTGCGCAACCGTTCCTCTCGCTCGCGCAGCTCATCCTCCGCCATGATACGCCGCATCTCGGCCGCGGCGCGGTTGCCGAAGATCTCGAACAGGGCAAGGTAACGGGCCTCGTTCGGAATCGGTTTCGAGTCAAGAACCGCGAGGTGGCCGATAATGTTCCCCGCGGAGTCCTTGAATGGCATGCCGGTGTAACTGACCAGATCGTAGGTCTGGATGAACCGGTTTTGCGGGTAGTGTTCGATGACCCGGTCGGGAATCTGAAACAGCTCGCCACGCTTGATCACGCCTTCGCAAGGGGTGCCGCTGATGTCGTAGGGCCCTGGATCGACCCAATCATCACCCAACCAGTAAGCCCGGGGTCGCAGCTGGCTCATTTCAGGCAAATAGTCGGCGACCAGTGCGCCAAAGGTATCCAATACGGCTGCCAGCTCCCTGACCAGGGCGCGAAAGAACGCCTCTCCCGTCTCGTTCGACGTGCCGTCGAGGATGCTCAACAGCAGGGCGTTTTCCTCGCTGAGCTGCCGTCGATATCGCGTCTGGATGTGCGCGTTCGTCATGGCGGGACCCATCTTCTGGTGTATGCGTTGGCCCGCGGGGCTGGAGCAGGTTGGTCGTTAGTTGCTGTCAACATGACGTCGCGCTCTAATCTTGCCCTTGTCATCGGACACGCGATCTCCTCTTGATCAACGGCCTGAAGAATAGCTGCACCAAGCGTTAACCCTTGGACTAACGGATTTTCCGTGCTTACCCCAGAGCCAAGCTAATTGGCGATTTTCCTGATGCCTGTACTCTGTTAGCGGGCGGCTTGGACCCTTTTTTCCGCGGACTCCCGTATCCGCGGTCCTCCCGGGGTCT
>JAJDOL010000358.1 GCA_022340195.1 Chromatiaceae bacterium | reverse complement strand
CTGTCATGCGTGCTGACGGGTTTCTCGGTGGTTGTTGATGCCGCCGAGGGAGAACTGAAACACGTGCTCGATCAGGTCGGCGATCCGTTCCGGCACCGGTGGCCGTTCCGGGTGCAAGCGGCTGATGATGGGCTCGGCGTGATAGTAATAGAGGATCTGTCCGACCACGCTGGCCGAGCAGTCGACCACCTCGTCCTTGCTGAAGTCTTCCCCGAGCAGATTGCCGACGATGCTATAGAGCTCCTCGGCGTCCCGTTCGATGTGCTCGGTCACGACTAGGTCCAACACCTCTGTGGGGCGGGCCATCTCCGTCAGGTAAATGGCGGCGACTTGCGTACAACGCAACGCGTCGCCGTCGCAGTAGAAAATCTCCTCGAACAGGGCGCGGATATAGATACGCAGGCGTTCCTGCGGCGGCGCGTCCCAGGGCAGGAACGAAGTTCGGCGGTCGCGCAATAAACGGAATACGTACTCGAAGATGGCGGCATAAAGCCGTTTCTTGTCCCCGAAATAATAGTGGATGGCAGCTACATTGGCCTCGGCACGACGGCAGATTTCACGTATGGTTGCCTTTTCGAAACCGTGCTCGGCGAATACTTCCATGGCCGCCTTCAGAAGTCGTTCACGTGTATTGGTGGCAGGGGTAAAATTCGGCACTGTCCTGCGATCACTCGTTTCTGCGAGCGGTAAGTGTAAAACAATAGGTTGCCTCTGTCGCGACCCACCCGGGCGGGGCGCCCGGCAATCTCCGTCGGCAGGCGGGGAGACCATTGGGACTCCCGGCGTCTTGCGCTTCTTATGCCCGGCGTTGTGATGGTGTAGAATCCGGCGGTAAGTCTCTCGCGGAAGGCCGCAGGTGTGCGCAATGGGAGCCGAGCCGCGGCAGCTCGCAACCACGAGCCTTTCCCTTGTACGATCCCTACGGCTGGGCCAGGCCTGCGACGGTTGCCCGTACGCCGAGTTTCCCGATGTTCTACCAATAGCAATCGGATGGAGTTCTGTGTGGAGAAAGATCCAGGAGCTGAGCTGCCCGTATCCGCGGATCCGACGCCAGAGCCGCCGATAAAGCCGGAGCCGCGCCTAGCCCCGCGTAAACCCCGCTTTTCGGTCCTCGGTTGGCTTGCGCGCTCCATCGCCGCACTGTTTGGCGTTGCCTTGGATATGGTCATGGTGGGGCTGACCGCTGCCGGCGCTTTTGTAGCCGTGACCCTCACGGACCTCCCCAAGACCGATGTGCTCAAGGAAGTGCGCCTGCAGGAGCCCCTGCGGGTGTACAGCGCCGATGGCGGCCTGATGGGGGAGTTCGGCGTCCAGCGCCGCAGTCCAGTGTCCTTCAGTGAGATACCGCCCTTGTTGGTAGATGCGTTTCTAGCCACGGAGGACACGCGCTTCTTCGAGCACGAAGGCATAGACCTGATGGGCATAGGCCGGGCGGCGCTCAGTTACGTCCGCACCGGTGAGCGTTCCCAGGGTGGTAGCACCATCACGATGCAGGTGGCGCGAAACTTCTTCTTGTCCAGGGAAAAGACCTTTCGCCGAAAATTCGCCGAGTTGCTTCTGTCGCTGCACATCGAGCGCACACTTACGAAAGAAGAGATTCTCGAGCTCTATCTCAACAAGATCTTCTTCGGCCATCGGGCCTACGGTATCTCGGCCGCGGCGGCCCTCTACTATGACAAGACCCTCGATGAGCTGAACATTGCCGAGATGGCCATGCTTGCCGGCATTCCCAAGGCGCCATCTGCCAATAACCCCGTGTCCAATCCCGAGCGGGCCCATGAGCGCCGTAACTACATTCTGCGTCGCATGCGCGATCTCCACTACATCACGGACGAGGAGTTTCGGATTGCTTCGGAGCTAAGTGATCAGGCGCGACTACACCGAAAAGAGGTGGATCTGGAGGCCGGTTACGCCGTTGAGATGGTGCGCCGCGAGATGGTCGAGCGTTTTGGGCAAGACGCCTACCGGGAAGGGTACCGGGTCACTACCACCATTGAGCCCTGGCTACAACGTGCCGCCCAGGAATCGCTGCGCAAGGCCCTGCGGACCTATGATCTGCGCCACGGTTATCATGGCGCCGAGGCCAAGCACGAGATTGCAGGTGCCGATGACGAGCAACTCGACCGGCTCCTGGATTCCGCGCGCCCCTTGCCGGATCTCATCGCCGGCATCGTCGTTCGGGCCGACGCCAAGGAGGCCCAGGTCTACATGGGCGATGGCAAGCGCGTTGCCCTCCGGCTCGAGCAGGTAAGATGGGCTCGTCCCTTCAAAAATGAGAATTCCAAGGGTCGGGCACCGCGCAAGGTGACGGACGCCGTCGCCGTGGGCGATCTGATTCGGCTCAGGAAAGACGACGAGGGCGCTTGGATTCTATCCCAAGCCCCCGCCGTGTCTGGAGCCCTGGTGGCGCTTTCACCGGCGGATGGGGCAGTTCGCGCCTTGGTGGGGGGGTACTACTTCGAGTACAGCAAGTTCAACCGAGCGGTCGACGCACGCCGTCAGCCTGGATCCAGCTTCAAGCCCTTTGTTTATGCCGCCGCACTGAACAAGGGCTACACGCCGGCGAGCCTGGTTCGAGACGAGCCCATATCAATTCGGCTCAATCGGCGAAAGATGTGGACGCCGCAAAACTTCGATCACAAGACCATGGGCCGGATACGGATGCGCCTCGCGCTGACCCTGTCCCGCAACCTGGCATCCATCAATCTTCTCAATCGAGTAGGTCTGAACGAGGCCAGGGACTACATTCAGCGTTTCGGTTTTGACCTGAAGGAGCTTCCGCTTGGTCTGTCGATGGCCTTGGGTACCGCCGAGGTCTCTCCGTTGCAGATGGCTGGGGCATACGCCTTGTTCGCCAATGGTGGTTTCCGGGTGATGCCCTATTTCATCAGCCGGGTCGAGAACGGCGCCGGCGAAGTGGTGTTCGAGGCTAAACCGCCTCGCGCTTGCTCGAATTGTTGGGCCTATTACGAGGAGTCCACTGCGGATACCGCTGCCCTCGGCCAAACGGACGAAAACCTTGCAGAGCGAGTGCTGGACCCGGGTCTGGCCTATGAGATGACATCCATGATGCAGGACGTCATCAAGCATGGGACTGGGCGCAGGGCTCTGAAGCTCGAGCGCGGGGATCTGGCGGGGAAGACCGGGACCACCAACGACGTGCGCGATTCCTGGTTCTGCGGCTTCCAGAAGGATCTGGTAACGGTCGCCTGGATGGGTTTTGACGAGTTCCATCCGCTCGGCAAAGGGGAGACCGGTGGACAGGCGGGTCTCGGCATGTGGGTGGATTTTATGGGCAAGGCCCTCGCAAGCAAGCCCGAGGCGATCCTGAATCCGCCCGAGGGCATGGTGGAGGTTCGTATCTCCAAGGGTAGCGGACGACCTTCGAAATCAGGTGGCTTGGTGGAATGGATCCGTGCGGAGTATGCGGATTCGCTGCAGGGGCCGAAGCCGGTGGCCTACGCTGGTGGCGGGAGCAGCAGCGGAACACGCGCTGCCGCCGTCAAACGGCGCGCACCCCGCGTCATCGACGAGTTGTTCTAGGCTCGCTAGTGTCCTACGCTGGGACCTGTCACAGGTACGAATCGTACCGGCAGCACATTTGTGCGCTTCAGCCTTTCGTCTTTGGTTTTCTCCATCACCACCAGCTGTTGGACCCAACCGGCCCCCCCAACGGGCATGACCAAGCGTCCTTTGGGTGCGAGCTGGTCGATCAGGGGTTGCGGTATATGGTCGGCCGCGGCAGTGACGAGAATCCCGTCGAAGGGTGCCGCCTCCGGCCAACCCAGGTAGCCGTCACCGGCGCGCACCCTGACATTGTGGTACCCGAGCTTCCGCAGGGTTTCCCGGGCTCGAAGGGCGAGCTCGACGACGATTTCCACGGAGTAGACCTCTACTCCCATCTCGCCGAGGACCGCCGCTTGGTATCCGGAGCCCGTTCCCAGCTCGAAGACCTTGTCTCCGCGGGTGACCTCCAGAAGATGGGTCATGATGGCCACTATGTAAGGCTGGGAGATGGTTTGACCTGCACCGATCGGCAGCGGCTGGTTTGCGTAGGCCTCGGATCGTAGGGTCAGGGGTACGAACTCATGGCGGGGTACGGACCGAATTGCCGCTATGACCTCGGGGGCAAGCCGGTCGGTACCGAGCTCTAAACGCGTTTCTAGCACCTGCCGCTCGATCTCCTGGACCAATGCATCGCGTTCGGCCTTGAAATCGGGCGATCCGGAGCAGGCGAGTGGGCCGGAAAGAAGGAGCGACAAGGCCGTTATCGCTCCCCTACAGAAGGCGTTGCGAGCGCTCTCCGGCTTGCCTGGTTTCATGGCCTTACTTGAACAAGTCCTCGGCTGCTCTGATGAGGTCCTTGGTGGGCGTTTCCGCGCCGCCTCCTGCGGGTTTGTCCGTGGGCTCGAAGAGCTCGCAAAAGTTGGCGCGTTCCTTCTCCGAGATCGGCTCCGCCATGGGCTCGGCACAGTCATCGGGTCGCCCGGGGGCGAAGTGTCGGCAGTTGCGGCACGCGCGCGCGGGTTTGGAGCAGGCGGGACAATTGTTCTCACGACCATAATCCGCCGCTGTCAGTGCTCGACCGCAACACCAGCACTTACCTCGAATTGCATCGCTCATTCGCGTTCTCCTTCTGCTCGAAGCCGGGCTCTGAAGGCTGTCCACAATCTAATCCTAGCTGAGTTTCAATCCTTGCCCCGGCTCGAGAACAAAGCCCTTGGTCATTGAAGCTGGAGTCTTGCGTTGCGTATGAAATCCTGTCAAGGAAGCCTCAGTCCTGCGCGAAGCAGGCAACCAGGTCGTCCAGGAATCTTCGTCCAAGCTCCGTTGGCATCACTCGGTTTGCTTCGCGAAGCAGCAATCCCGCGGAGCAGATCTTCGCGATCCGACCGGCAATCCGATCGAAGGGAAGTCCGGTGCGCCGCTCGAACAACCGCAGATCGAAGCCTTCCACCAGCCGCAGGGCATTCATGGCGAACTCTAGCACGAGATCCTCATCCGAGAGCAAGCGTGTCCCGCTGACGAGCCGGCATCTTTGGGGAGGAAGCAGGTAGGTCGCCGGGTGGCGCCGCTTCCAGCGGCGCTCAATCCGGTGCCGGGCCGGGTCTGTGAGCTTGCCGTGAGCGCCGGCGCCGATGCCCAGGTAATCCCCGAATTTCCAGTAGTTCAAGTTGTGACGGCAACGGTGTCCGGCCTGTGCGTGCGCTGACACCTCGTATTGCTCAAAACCCTTTGACGCCAGTATCTGCGCACCCTGAAGATGCATGTCCGCGATCAAGTCCGCGTCCGGGAGGGTCGGCGGGGCACGATGGAAATCAGTGTTGGGCTCCAAGGTGAGCTGATAATACGAGACATGGGTCGGCGCTAGTGACAGTGCTTCTTCGAGGTCCCGACGTGCCTCGGCGAGCGACTGCTCCGGCAGGCCATACATGAGGTCGAGGTTGAGGTTCCGGAAGCCGGCACGCCGCGCTAGCTCCACCGCCGCGTGGACCTCCTCGGGTCCGTGGATTCGGCCAATCAGCTGCAGGTGTTTGCCCGAGAGGCTTTGGGCGCCGATGGATAGCCGATTGACGCCGGCATCGCGGTAGGCAGCGAAGCGTTCGGCGTCGGCGGTCCCCGGGTTTGTCTCCAGGGTGATTTCCGCGTCCGCAGGCAGCTCGATCAGCTCACCCACCCCCCGCACGAGTCTTCCAATCGTGTCCCCCGAGAACAAACTCGGTGTACCCCCGCCGATGAAAACGCTGATCAAGGGACGGGATATGGAGAGGGCGGTCCTGTCCTGCTCCAGGTCACAAAGCAGGCGATCGACATAGGCCGCTTCCGGGATGTCACCGCGCCGGGGATGCGAGTTGAAGTCGCAGTAGGGGCACTTTCGCACGCACCAGGGAACGTGGACGTAGAGTGAGAGCGGCGGGATGGTCCCAAGACCATCCGTGGTGAACAAGATCGGCTTGGTCAACCCAGGTCGCGTGCCTGCAGATAGGCGAGCTCGGAGATGCCGCTCCATTGCTGCGACTGCTGGAGGAACTTCTTATAGGAGGCGAAAACCTTGTGAGAGAATTCGTCCTTCTGGGCGATCTCGGACACTACCTCCTCGGCGATCTGCCTCAGCTTGGCGATGACGTCTTCCGGATAGGGACGCAAATCCACCGCATGCTTCTCGAGCAAAGTCTGCAGCGCGACCGGGTTCCGGGCGGTGTATTCGGCCAGCATGTCCTGATTCATGACCTTGCAGGCGTTGAGCACGATGGACTGTAGATCCGTTGAAAGGGCCTCGAAGGCGGCCATGTTGACGATAGCCTCGAGCGCCGTCCCCGGCTCGTGGAAGCCCGGGTAGTAGTAGTATTTGGCCGCCTTGTAGAGACCGAAGGCCAAGTCGTTGTAAGGCCCTACCCATTCGGTGGCGTCGATGGCACCGGATTGCAGAGCGGTGAAGATCTCGCTTCCGGGCAAGTTGACCGGCGTTCCGCCGGCGCGTTTGAGCACTTCGCCGCCGAGGCCCGGAATACGCATCTTGAGTCCGGAAAGGTCCGCGACGCTCTTGATCTCCTTGTTGAACCAGCCCCCCATCTGCACGCCCGTGTTGCCGGCAGGAGCCGGGACCAGACCGAAAGGGGCGTAGAGCTCGGTCCAGAGCTTCAGACCGCCCCCGTGGTAAAGCCAACCACTCATCTCCCGGGCAGTCATTCCGAAGGGGACGGTGGAGAAGAACTGGGCCGCTTCGCTTTTGCCTTTCCAGTAGTAGGCCGCGCAATGGCCCATCTCGGCCGTCCCCTGGGCGACGGCATCGAAAACCTCGAACGCGGGCACCAGCTCATTCTCCCCGTACACCTTGACCTTGATGCGACCGCCGCTCATCTCGCCAATGAGCTCCGCGAGCTTGTTGGCGCCGGTGCCCAGGCCCGGGAAGTTCGTTGGCCAAGTCGTGACCATCTTCCACGTATGCTCGGCTGTCTGTGCGGTCTGCGCCTTGGCCACACAGGCACCGAACGCCAGGGAGCCGGCTCCGATTGTCTTAATAAAATCACGACGTTGCATCTATTGTTCTCTTTATGCATTGGACAACGGCCGTGTTGCACTCAGCCCGCTGGCTCCAGCCGCGCATAGGCCAGCACCAGCCACTTGGCGCCGGCGTCCTCGAAGTTGACCTGGATGCGGGCGCTCGCCCCTTTGCCCTCGCTGTTGAGGATCGTCCCCTCGCCAAACTTGGGGTGTAAGACGCGTTGGCCGAGCTGGAAACCACCCGTGACGCTGCTGGAAGACGCGGCCGCCATCCTCTCGTCGCCGGCGTGTGAGATCCCGCTTCCGCGGACTTCCTCGATAAGAGCCGCTGGGATCTCGCGAAGGAAGCGGGACGGGAAGGGGTAGTTTTCGCTGCCGTGAATGCGTCGGCTCTCGGCATGGGTCAGATAGAGTCGATGCATGGCCCGGGTCATGCCGACATAGCACAGGCGCCGCTCTTCCTCCAGCCGCTCCGGGTCGTCCATGGACATGCTGTGGGGAAAGAGCCCCTCTTCCACGCCCGCGATGAAGACGATGGGGAACTCCAGCCCCTTGGCGCTGTGCAAAGTCATCAGCTGCACGCCGTCCTCGAACCGGTCTGCCTGGGCCTCTCCCGCTTCCAAGGCCGCATGGGATAGGAAGGCCCCGAGGATGTCACGTCCCTCGTCCTCCATCTCGTCGGCGAAGCGGCGGGTAGCATTGACCAGCTCCTGCAGGTTTTCGATCCGGTCCACGCCCCGTCCGTCCTTCGATTTCTCGTAGTGCTCCGATAGGCCGCTGGCTTCGATGATTTGGGTCGCAAGCTCCGGTAGCTCCAAGGTCTCGGCTCGTCCTCGTTGCTCCTGAATCAGAGAGAGGAATCGGCTGAGAGCCCCCCTGGCACGTGCGGAGAGCGCTTCGGTGGCTACCGCGTCCTGGGCGGCCTTCCACAGCGAGCAACGGGCCTCGCGCGCCTGCTCGCGCAAAAAATCCAGGGTCCGAGCTCCGATACCCCGGGGTGGCGTATTGACGACGCGCTCGACGGATGTGTCGTCCTCCGGATTGGCCAGCAGCCGCAGATAGGCCAGGGCGTTCTTGACCTCGGCACGCTCGAAGAAACGCAACCCGCCGTAAACACGATAGGGGATTTGCGCTTGGATCAGGGCCTCCTCGAACAGTCGGGACTGGGCGGTCGTGCGGTAGAGGATGGCGCAATCGGAGCGGCGGTAGCCTTCGTCCTGGGTATATCGCCGGAGTCGCTCTACGACGAACCGGGCCTCGTCCATCTCGTTGAAGGCGGCATAGCGGCGAATGGGATCGCCGGCGCCGCCCTCGGTCCAGAGGTTCTTGCCGAGGCGTGTCGGGTTGTTGGCAATCAGCGCATTGGCGGCGCTCAAGATGTTGCCCGTGGAGCGGTAGTTCTGCTCCAGGCGCACTACCCGGGTACCCGGGTAGTCCTTCTGGAAGCTCTGAATGTTTTCGACCCTGGCCCCACGCCAGCCGTAGATTGACTGGTCGTCGTCACCGACGAGGAACAGGTTGTCCTTGTCACCGGCGAGCAGGCGTAGCCAGGCATACTGGATGGCATTGGTATCCTGGAACTCGTCCACCAGTATGTGGCCGAAGCGCTCGCGGTAGTGTTGGAGTATGTCCGGGCGCTCGCGCAGCAGCTCGTGGGCGCGCAGCAGTAGCTCGGCGAAGTCCACCATGCCGCCTCGCTCGCAGGCGCTCTCGTACTCCGCGTAAACCTCGCGCATGCGGCCAAGGTAGAAATCGCCGGCATCGTCGATGTGCTGGGGTCGCAGACCTTCGTCCTTTTGCTTATTGATGAAGCCCTGACACTGACGAGGCGGCCAGCGAGCCTCGTCCAGATTCATGGCCTTGAGGGTGCGGCGGATCAGGCGGTACTGATCGTCCGCGTCCAGGATCTGGAATTGCTGGGGCAGGCTGGCGTCCTGCCAGTGGGCGCGAAGGAAACGGTGGGCCAAGCCGTGAAAAGTTCCGACCCACATCCCCATCACCGGGCCCTGGAGGATCTCCTCGATACGGGCGCGCATCTCCCGCGCTGCCTTATTGGTGAAGGTGACGGCGAGGATGGTCCAGGGCCGCGCCTGTTCTACCTGGAGTAACCAGGCGATGCGGTGTACGAGGACGCGGGTTTTGCCGCTTCCCGCTCCGGCGAGTATCAGCAGATTGCCGGGCTCGGCTGTGACCGCCTCCCGTTGTGCGTCATTGAGTGGGTCGAGGATATGGGAGACGTCCATCGAAGCATTCTACCAAAGCCTGGAAAAGGATTTGGACGTGCCGATAGGAAGTCCGCGAATGAACGCAAATGGATGCGAAATCGACCCGCACGGCGGTTACGGCTGAGGTCCTAGTCGTCTCAGTCCGCGTACGTGATCGAAATCGCGATCGCGCTGAAGTCGGCGTGTGCCGCAAACGGCTCCCTGTAGTATCCTGCAGCGAAAAACCCAGCGGCTTGCTGCGACGACCCTAGGGATTACCACTAGTGACCGACCTCAAGAACGACAAACTTCTGCGTGCCCTGCTGCGCCAGCCCGTGGATTACACCCCTGTTTGGATGATGCGCCAGGCGGGGCGCTATCTTCCCGAATACCGGGCGACGCGCGCCCGTGCCGGTAGTTTTTTGGATCTGTGCCGTAATCCCGAGCTGGCCTGCGAGGTCACCCTGCAGCCTTTGGAGCGTTTCCCGCTGGATGCGGCAATCCTGTTCTCCGACATACTGACCATCCCCGACGCCATGGGGCTCGGGCTCTATTTCACGGAGGGGGAGGGTCCCCGATTCGAGCGCCCGATTCGCGACGCTTCCGATGTGCGACGGCTGGCAATTCCGGATATGGAGGACGAGCTGGGCTACGTCATGGATGCGGTGGGCCTGATTCGTCGCGAGCTGGACGGGCGGGTTCCGCTGATCGGCTTTTCGGGCAGTCCCTGGACGCTGGCGACCTATATGGTGGAAGGTCGTAGCACCAAGAGCTTCGCTCGCGCGAAGGCCATGGCGTTCGATTGCCCAGAGCTGATGCACGAGTTGCTGGCCAAGTTGTCGGAGGCCGTTGCCGCCTATCTCAATGCCCAGGTGGCCCGAGGTGCTCAGGCGTTGATGATCTTCGACACCTGGGGTGGCGTACTGACCCCTCGCGCTTTCCGGGAGCTGTCCCTCGATTACATGATCCGCATCCTGTCGCGGCTCACCCGCGAAGAGGCGGGTCGGCGCGTTCCCGTGATCCTGTTCACCAAGGGAGGCGGCAACTGGTTGAGCCAGATGGCGGGAAGTGGTTGCGATGCCCTCGGGGTGGATTGGACCCTGGACCTGGGTGATGCCCGTCGCCTCGTCCAGGACCGGGTTGCTCTGCAGGGAAACCTCGACCCTTGCGTCCTGTACGCCTCGCCGGAGCGTATCCGCGAGGAGGTCGCGCGCGTGATTGCAAGCTACGGTCCGGGTTCCGGCCACGTCTTCAACCTCGGCCACGGTATTAATCCGGACGTGGATCCGGACCGCGCTGCCGCTATGGTGGAAGCGGTCCATTCGCTGAGTCGGCCCTTTCATGACGCCGAGGATCGGGGCGGCTCGCCTCGCCACCAAGCATGAAGGTGCAGCTTGCGATGTTGGATCGCCTCGCCCTCTCTCGGGGTCCGCCCAGAAGGGAATGGGAGGATGGGAGCGCTTTGGACGCCGATCTGAAATCGAGCTGAGTCATTCCAGTGTGCGGGCTGTCGTCGCGTGACGACAGTATTACTGTCCGGTTTCGATGGGTATTCGCCGGATATTTTTTTAAATCATATGGTTAGACCGTATGGCATAATTTCTGCCTTATTTGGTCCGCGGGGTTTGTCCGGCTTTCGATCATTCGGGGCCGAGGAATCCCGCGAGTCCCTCGCATTCGCCGCACGCCCGATAAATCGGACGTGCGGTTTTTTTTGGCAATATCTACAAGGTCAGTGAAGATATTCCGCGATCGTTGAACGGAGGGCTCCTGGGGCCGTCCAGGACCTGTTTACGGCCATTCTGTTTCAGAAAGCGGTCGTAGAGGCACGGGCGAGGCTTGCAGGTTCCTGCGTTCGGCAACCAAAAGTCGGTCGTTAAACGCCGCTTAGCGCTTGTGCCCGGGTTGCCTGCGGAGGCTCTCTGCGCCCCCGGCGTGCGCCCGAGAGCAGTCGTATCGGCCTGTTGTGGATTTACGATATGACGCCTGCGCACGACACTTCTCCAATTGCAGAGATCTGCGGTTATTGCATGGGTGCAGACGAAGCTCTGCTGCTCGGACTTGTCAGATCACAAAGAGGATCGCCGCGCGTTCGCCGCAAAAGACAAACCGAGCTTCAGAGGTTGTAAGGTTCGTCCTTTCCCTGGCTAACTTTTGCGGTTGACATATCGCCGGAGGCGAGTCCGCTTTCGCTGTTGAGCCGGAGTGAGCCGATTGCGGCGTCCCTCATAGGGGTTTACTCCGGTGCGCAGCTCGAGCCGCAGGGGGGTTCCAATCAGATCGAGCGCTCGGCGAAAGCGATTGACGAGATAGCGACGGTAGCTGTCAGGCACGGCTGCAGTCTGGTTGCCGTGGATGACGATGACAGGCGGGTTGCGCCCTCCCTGATGGGCGTAGCGAAGCTTGATGCGGCGGCCGCGAACCAGCGGCGGTTGGTGCTCCTGCACCGCATTCTCTAGGATCCGCGTCAGCTCGGGTGTGCTCAGGTCGCGGGTCGCGTTGCCAACAGCCAAGTCCGCCTCGTCGAGCAACGAGCCGACGCCGCTTCCGTGTAGGGCGGAGATGTAGTGGACCACGGCGAAGTCCAAGAATCCCAACTTGCGGTCGAAAGCGTCCCGCACCCTTGCGCGCTCGTCGTTTTCGAGCCCATCCCATTTGTTGACCGCTATCACCAAGGCGCGGCCGCTCTCCAGAATGTGTGCCGCAAGCGTGGCGTCCTGCTCGCCGATGCCCAGCCGGGCGTCGAGGACAAGAACGACCAGATTGCACTGCTCGATAGCTTGCAGTGTTTTGATTACACTGAATTTTTCGACAGCGTCATGGACCCTGGCGCGGCGGCGAACCCCGGCCGTGTCGATCAGTGTGTAGTGTTTTCCGTTGTGCTCGAAAGGGACCTCGATGCTGTCGCGCGTCGTGCCTGGAGCGTCAAAGGTTACCAAGCGGTCCTCGCCTAGCAGGCGGTTGATGAGCGTCGACTTTCCGGCATTTGGCCTGCCGACGACGGCAATCCGCGTGCCGGATCGTTCAGGATCTTCGGTGATTGTTTCCGATCCGGTCTCCGGCAGGTCTTGGCAAACCTGGTCGATCAGTGTCTTCACCCCGCGGCCTTGCGTCGCAGAGATGGCAAAAGGCTCGCCCAGGCCAAGGGCGTGGAATTCGGCCGCGGCCACGGCCGGATCTAGGTGGTCCACCTTGTTGAGCACAAGCGAGATGGGCTTTCCCGTCCGCCGCAGACGATCCGCGATGTCCAAGTCGGCGCTGGTGCAGCCGTCGCGGGCATCCACGACAAAGAGCAGATGATCCGCTTGCTCCAGGGCACGACCGACCTGCTGCTCCGTCAGACCGTCCAGGCCCGCGAGCTCTCCCCTTAGACCTCCGGTATCGACCAGGATATAACCGGTGGGGCCGATGCGGCCCACGCCGTACTGGCGGTCCCGCGTCAATCCGGGAAAATTGGCTACGAGAGCATCACGGGTACCGGTCAGGCGATTGAACAGGGTCGACTTCCCGACGTTCGGACGGCCTACCAGGGTGAGGACAGGAAGCATTGGCGTCAGCGGGTAGGTGTGTTCTCGTTACCGGCATCCTGCACCGGCGGGGGTGTTCGCGGTGGTGTAGGTGGCGACCCGGCCGAGAGCGCGGCGACAGTGCCGTCGTCGCCGTAGACGAACAGCTTGCCACCCGATACTTGTGGGCGACCGCTGATGGGCCCGTCAGCCACCTCCACCTGTGCGACGATGCGGCCGTCGCGCCGATCCAGCCAATGCACATAGCCATCGAGATCGCCGACCGCGACCAGGTTGCCGAGCACCGCCGGCGCTGTCAGCCGTCGGTACTTGAGCCCCTCCTGCTTCCAGATTCCGGTTCCGTCGGTGGGATTCGCGGCCCAGACCAGATCGTCGGAGTCGGTGACATAGAGCACGCCGGAGCTCGCTGTAAGCCCGGCATTGGCGGAGAGCTGTCGGCGCCACAGGACGGAGCCGCTGGCAAGGTCGACAGCAGCCAAATCGCCGTTGTAGGTAGCGGCGTAGACGATACCTTCGACGATGACGGGGTCGGCATCGATGTCGGCGATGCGTGCAAGCTCCGAGCGGCCGTGCGGCGGAGTCACGGTGGTCTCCCACAGCGGCAGGCCGGTCTCCAGCTCGAGATTTACCAGTTTGCCGCCGGAGATACCGACGATGGCGCTGTTTTCGGTGAGAACGGGGGTGCTGCTGCCGCGCAAGGTGAGGACCGGGGCTTGGTGACTGTAGGTCCAGAGCCGATCGCCCGAGCCCAGGTCGAAGGCGTAGACGCTGTCGTCCAGAGTGTGGACCAGAACCCTGGATCCGGCAATGCGGGGTATGGAGAGAATCTCGCTGTCCAGCCGGGCATTCCAGAGGGGGGTACCGTCGCGTTCCAAAAGAGCGACCAGGTCGCCGTCGCTGGACCCGAGGACGATGTAGTTGCCATCTACCTCGGGGCCTCCGCTGAAGGGGAGGCCCGTTTCGCGTTGCCACAGGACCTTGCCGGTGGCGGCGTTCATGGCGACGACGCGCCCTTCGGCATCGGCGACATAGAGACGGTCGCCACGGACCGCCGGTATCAGGTTGAGCCGGCGCTTATCCGTTCCCTCGCCGACGTCGGCGGACCACAGCGTGTTGACGCTGATTTCAGACTTTAGATCCTCGAGCTCCGTGGGGGGGCGCGGATCCTCTTCCCCGCCGAACCAAGGAATACTACTGCAGCCGCTGAGCAGGAGCAGTGAGAGAATGGTCAGGGAGCCTCTGTACATTGGAGTCTCCCGACTCAGCCTGCCGGGGGCAGGTTCTCGAGCTTCAAGCGTAGCTGATCCGGGTTCGGAGCCCCCGTTGCGATCGCCTTCTCATAGGAGGCGCGTGCGTCGGACGTGTGCCCCTGAGCGTGCGCGATATCCCCGCGAACGGCGGCGAAATCGCCGGAGAAGGTGCCGCCGTCATCGTGTTTGTTAACCAGACTCGCCGCCGCCTCGAGATCGCCCTCGGCAATCAGGAGACGGGCCAGGCGCAAGGCAGCGATGCGCGTTATTCCCGGGTCCGGTGAGTCAGCGATCGCTTTCTCCAGGGCGGTGCGCGTGCCGCCGGGATTTCCGGCGTCGAGCTCGACGCGGGCCTGTACCAGGGACACCAGGGTGGCATAGGTGGTGGAAGAGAATTCCTCGCCCAACAGCCTCGACTGCGCGAGCGCGGATTGGGTGTCGCCTCTGTCGGCGCTTACCAAGAGCTGCTCGAAAGCCGCAGAGGCCTGCTGCCCCACCGAGTCCCGGTAGTCGGTCCAGGCGCGCCAGCCGAAAATAGCCCCGAGCCCGATTGTAACGCCGGCAACGACGGAAAAGCCGTTCTCCTTCCACCATTTCTTTATTGCCTCGGCTTTTTCGTCGTCGGTCTCGTAAATGCTCACAAGGCTCTCCCGCGGTTTCTCGGTCTCATTTGTCGTCTGAATTTGGCTCGGCTTTCGTGGCAAAGAAGGCCGCCAATTCCTCCAGCGCTACCTCCGTCTGTTCGGCCTCCCGGCGTAGGGGTTTTACGCCCACGACTCCGCGCTCCAGCTCTGCTTCCCCAATTACCAGTGCATAGCGGGCGCCACTGCGATCCGCCTTCTTGAATTGGCTCTTGAAGCTGCCCCCGCCACAGTGACACAACAGTTGCAACTCGGGTAGGGCATCGCGCAGTGCTTCGGCTATCAACAACGCCTTGCCTTGAGGTCCGTCCCCGACCGCGACCAGATAGGCGTCCAGACCTCTCTCCGACGGTAGTGCTCCAGCCTCGAGCATGGAGACCATGCGCTCCAGCCCGAGGGCGAAGCCCACCGCGGGGGTTGGGCGTCCCCCGAGCTGGGCGACCAGCGCATCGTAACGTCCACCGGCGCACACGGTGCCTTGGGCGCCGAGGCTGTCGGTGATCCACTCGAAAACGGTGCGATTGTAATAATCGAGTCCGCGTACCAGGCGTGGATTGATCTCGTAGTCGATACCGGCATCGCCGAGACCGGTGCAGAAGCGATCGAAGTGCGCTCGTGATTCATTGCCGAGGTGATCCAGGATGCGCGGCGCTCCGGCGATCACCTCCTGCATACTCGGGTCTTTGGAGTCGAGCACGCGCAGCGGGTTGGTCTCGAGCCGGCGGCGGCTGTCTTCGTCCAGACGCTCCAAATTGCCCCCGAGATAATGTACCAGTTCACTGCGGAAGGCGGCACGCTCGTCGCCCTCACCCAGACTGTTGATCTCCAGCCTCAAATCGCCGAGACCCACGGCATTCCAAAGGCGCCGGGTCAGCAGCACGACCTCCAGATCTATGTCCGGTCCCTCCAGCCCGAAAACCTCGACGCCGATCTGATGGAACTGCCGATAACGACCCTTCTGCGGGCGCTCGCGCCGAAACATCGGGCCTCTGTACCAGAGGCGCTGAGGTCCCGAGAGCAGGCCGTGCTCGATGGCGGCTCGCACGCAGCTCGCGGTACCTTCGGGGCGCAGACTAAGGCTGTCGCCGTTGCGGTCATCGAAGCTGTACATCTCCTTCTCGACGATGTCCGTGACCTCGCCGATCGAGCGTTTGAACAGCTCGGTTACCTCTACCAGGGGCGTGCGAATTTCCCGATAACCGTAGCCGTCGAGCACGGCTCGGGCGCGGTCTTCAAGAGACTGCCACAGCGCGATATGCTGCGGAAGAATGTCGTGCATTCCTCTGATCGCTTGGATACTTTGTGCCATTTGGTCCTGAATGGTAAAGGTCGGCGAAGCAGACCGGGGGTCAGGGCGTCTCGTTCGGGTTCAGCGTGAAGCGGGCGACGTTGCCTCGGGCGATGGCGCTCACATCGAATGCGGTTCCGCCAATCGTAATCTCTACCGCGGCTGCGTTTCCAAGTATGACCGAATAAGGTGGCTTGCCCTCCAGAACGTGTCGGTCGCCTTTCTTCATCTCGCCGAAGAGCTTGTACTTGCCCTCGCTGCCGCGCACGTCCACCCAGCAGGGGCCGTCGAAACGCATCACGATCTCGCGGGCTTCGGCGGGGGCTTCTTCTGCTTCACCTTCCTCTCTCGCCACAGGCTCTTCGTCGCCTCGCGGCCTCGTCAATGGCGGGGATTCCGGGTTGGCGGTTTGGTTGTCGTCCGTGCTTGCCTCGTCGCTATCCTCTGTTGTGGCAACGGCGCTCGGCTGCTGCTGCTCCGTCGCCGAAGGTGCGCTGGGACTTTCAGGTTGCGGGGCTCGTGTGCCCAGTTCCGGCTCCGGGGCCGAATCCGCCTCGGGAACCACGATCCGGTCGGTCTCGGCGGGGAGGTCCGGTATCTGAGGAGGCGAAACCGTATCGGGCTTGGTCGTCGACCAGGTATTCCGCGCCGCGGAGGAGTCGGTCCTTTCAACCTCTGTATCCGTCTGTCGGCCCTGCCACCAGAGGAAGGCGAGGGCAGCCAGAAGGATCGAGATTCCCGCACTGGTTAGGCGAACCAGAAGGTGACCGCTGCGGACCTGCCGGGAGGCGCGCGGCGCGATGCGGGTACGCACAGGGCCGCTCTGGGCCGCTGTCTTGTGATAGGCGGCAAGCAGCGACTCGGGGTCCAACCCGACCAGGCGTGCGTACTTGCGGATGTACCCGGCGACGAAGACCTGGCCCCCCAAAGCCGCGTAATCCTCCTGTTCCAGGGACTCGATCACGGTCGCGCTCAGGTACAACTGGTCGGCGACCTGAGCCAGCTCCAGCCCCCGTGACTCGCGGGCGGCGCGAAGGCGCCTTCCCGGGCCGTCGGACAGCTCCCCGTCGTCGTCCTCCTTTGGTGATGCGAAATAGGCGCTCATGGAGGCCGCGGAGCCTTATAGTTGACGGGCTTCCGGCGAGTTTGGATAGCTCTTGCGTAGCATCTGGGCATAGGTCTTAGATCGCTTGCGTGACCCCAGCTTGCGTTCGACCCTGACGGCCAGTAAGAGCACCTGAGGTGTTGGTTGGGCGACCTTGAAGTAGCGGTCTAGATAGGTTCTGGCGGACTTGGAGCGGCCGCGGCTGTACTCCAGATCGGCCATCGCACCCAGGGCGGGTCCGAAGCTGGGATTTGTGCTCAGCGCGTCGCGGAAATATGTCTCTGCCTTGTTACCGTTGCCGCTGCGCTTAGCGCAGGTTCCCATGTTGGTAGTTGCGACCCAGGGCGTCGAATAATACGGGCTGGCCAGGGCCTTCTTGTAGTGAGCCTCGGCGTCGGCGAACTTGCGCCTGTCGCAAAGGAAGCTGGCGTAGGCATTGAGGACGTAAGGGTCCTGGGGTTGCAGGCTCGTGGCCTTGCGAAAGTGCTTTTCCGCCAGCTCGTCCTTTCTCAGCCTTTGGTAAATCAGGGCGATGACGTTATGGGCCTGCGCGTTGTCGGGGTCCTTGTCCAATGCCTGGTTGGCCTTACGTAGGGCGGTCTCCGTCTGCCCCTGTCTAAGGTACTCGACCGCAAGCTTCACATAGATGTCCCCGGGTCGCTCCTTGCCGCCTTCATCCAGGTCATCCGGCCCGCCGCCGCTGCGAAAAGCGCTACCGGTGCAGGCCGCCAGCAGCAAACAGGCGATCAGAGAAAACAATAGCCCCTGGGTTCGGTGCCGACTCATAGCTCTACTGCTCCAACAGAGCATCGCCGGGTAGCGGTGCGGCGACTGCGATCCCGGACCATCCCTACGAGTTGTCCGCAGGCGGCTGCGATCTCGTTCCCGCGGGTCTTGCGCGTCGTGGCCACAATACCGGATCGCAGGACCCGCTGCCGAAAACGCTCCATTTGTACCGGTGTCGAGGTCCTAAAGTCGGATCCCGGAAAGGGATTGAAGGGGATCAGATTCAGCTTGGATGGTATGCCCTCCAGCAGCCGGACCAGCCGCTTGGCGTGATCGATGCTGTCGTTGACACCGTCGATCATGACGTACTCCCAGGTGATTCGACGGCGCTTGTCGCCGTCGATAAATGCGCTGCAGGCGGGCAGCAGCGCTTCCAGTGGGTATTTGCGGTTGATAGGCACGAGCTGATCGCGCAGGGCGTTGTCCGGTGCGTGCAGCGAAACGGCGAGGGAGACGTCGCTGACTTCACGCAGTCGATAAATGTTGGGAACAACACCGGAGGTGCTCAGTGTGACCCGGTGCTTGGAGAGCATGTAGGCTAGGTCGTCCTGAATGATATCCATGGCGGTCACCACAGCATCGAAGTTCGCCAATGGCTCCCCCATGCCCATCAGGACGACATTGCTGGGCGCCTCGCCGAGCTCGCGTGTTGCGTGCCAGACTTGTCCAGCAATTTCTCCCACCGACAGGTTGCGGTTAAATCCCTGGCGCGCCGTTGCGCAGAAGCTGCAATCCAGGGAGCAACCGACCTGAGAGGAGACACACACGGTCGCCCGGCGTCCCTCCGGAATCAGCACGGTTTCCACCCGCTGGCCGTCGGCCAACTCCATGATCCACTTGCGAGTGCCGTCGGCGGATGGTTGCGCGTCGATCAGCTGCGGTAAGAGGATTTCTGTCTCATCACCAAGACGCTTGCGCAGGGCCCTGGAGATGTCGGTCATCGCCTCGAAGTCGACAACGCCTTGCTTGTGTATCCACTTGAACAGATTGCGGCCATGGAATGCCTTAAAACCCAGGGCGACGACCAAGTCCTCGCAGCCCTTTTTGTCGAGGTCCAGCAGATTGATCTTTGGGGCGCTAACTTCCACGGACGAGGTTCCTAGACGGTTCTTGTCAAATGAAATTGGATTCCAGCGTAACCCTTGGTCCACCTGATGCGCCACGACAACTATCATCTCGTTGGACTATGCGCCTGTCGTCGCGCTTTCAGACGTATGCAAATCGTACGCAATCCCCGGTTCCATTTGCCGGCAGTCAACTCAACGAGTGCGCTCACAAACGCCGTCGGGAAAGAAAAACGCGATCTCCGTGGCTGCAGTCTCGGGGGCGTCGGAGCCGTGGACGGCGTTCTCGTCGATCGTGGCAGCAAAATCGGCCCTGATGGTTCCGGGAGCCGCCTTGGCGGGGTCGGTCGCGCCCATTACCTCTCGGTTGCGGGCGATAGCGTTGTCGCCCTCGAGTACCTGCACCATGATGGGTCCGGAGGTCATGTAATCGACGAGCTCTCCGAAGAAAGGCCGCTCCTGGTGAACGGCATAGAAGGCGCTTGCCTGCTCGCGGGTCAGGTGCAGCATGCGCGCTGCGACGATGCGCAGCCCCGCTTGCTCGAAGCGGTCGTAAATGGCGCCGATGTGGTTTTTCCCGACGGCGTCGGGCTTGACGATGGAGAGGGTACGCTCGATAGCCATCGCGGCTCCTTATTAATTTCGTGTGGTTTGCGCCATTATTGCAACTCCGTTTGCACGCTCGGGTACTTTTCGCATGATCTCCACGCGGATTCGTTGTGCCGATTAAAAACACGAAGTGTACTCAGTACGTGGCAACCGGGCAATCGGAGAAAACTCGAGTTGGGTACACCGCAAGCTTGAATTTAACCTGTTGAATAAAAACAGAAACACATCGGAGAAGACGAGTGCGGCAACGAAAGGAGTCCTGCGTTCGGGTCGGATCTGAATCGTTGTCACGCTCGGTGCTCACCTCACTGAATCAATCAGTTATGCAGATCCACGCCGGATTCCAGGGACGGCTCTACGGGTCATTGCTAGCCGTTTGCGAGGGGAACGTCCATAATGCCCAGCGGCTTCATCTTGTCGGGATCGAGCGAATCGGAGCATGGCTTTCTTCGACGTTTTCAACGGCGACGCGGACGGAATCTGCGCGCTTCAGCAGCTCCGGCTGGCCGAGCCGCGCGAGGCTACTCTGGTCACGGGTGTGAAACGCGACATCGCGTTGCTTGGGCGCGTCCGAGCGGGCCCAGGGGACGAGGTCACGGTGCTCGATATCTCCCTGGACAAGAACCGGGACGCGCTTCTCGGATTGCTGGAATGCGAGGCTCGTGTCCGCTACTTCGATCATCATTTCTCCGGCGCCATTCCCGAGCATTCCGGCCTGGATGTCCACATCGAGACATTTTCCGACAAGGGTACCAGCCTGCTCGTGGATGACTATCTTGCGGGAAGGTATCGTGCCTGGGCCGTTGTGGGTACCTTTGGTGACAACTTCGAGGCGGCGGCGCGTCGTGCCGCAAGACCGCTGGAGCTCGACGAGGGGCGCTTGGCAGCCCTGCGCGAGCTGGGTATCTGCTTGAACTACAATGGATACGGAGCAGGAATCGAGGACCTGCATTTCACTCCGGTCGAGCTGTTTCGGCGTCTGCAACCCTATGCAGATCCCCTGGATTTCATCGCCGCGGACGATACCTTCAGGATTCTCCGGGAGGGCTACAGCCTGGACATGGCGCGGGCGCGAGCGGTGGTACCGGCGCTTGCCGAAGACAATCTCGGGCTCTATATGCTGCCGGCCGAACCTTGGGCGCGCCGCGCGAGCGGCGTTCTGGCCAACGAGCTTTCGCAGGCATCGCCGCAGCGAGCCCATGCCCTCCTGACCCGGCTGCCCGAAGGCGGCTTCGTCGTCAGTGTACGTGCACCCTTGGCGTTGGGGGAGGGTGCCGACGAGCTTTGTCGCCGGTTTCCGAGCGGTGGCGGTCGCAAGGCTGCGGGTGGAATCAACTACCTGCCCGACGGCGACTACGACGAGTTCGTCAGGCAGTTTAGAGCAGCGTTCTCGGGGCGGCAGCGGGCCTCACCGATGGGGTAATCGCTGGGTTTCCCGAATTGTTCGTTGAAACTGCGTTTTTGCCATAATCAAGGAGCGATAAACCGCCGTTTCTAGGATTCTGACTGCTGGGCCCTATCGCCGCTGGGGGCGGTTTCTTCACCGCCCTGCAGCATGTTGCGGATCGACACCAACGCTCGCTCGATGAACGGGTGTTTCGGACGCGGAATCACCTTGGCGCGTCCCGACAGGATCTCTTGGGCTAGCTCCCGCAGGGTTTTTATCTCAGCTTGCATACCCGACCTGTCTACAAACATACAGGTGGCGGTCAGAGGGCTCAGCCAAGAGAGCTTGATTCTTCGCGCCACTCCGCCGGTGGCGGACTGGAACTCGAACCAGGTGCCGAATTTCATCTTCCGCAGCCGTTTGATGATCTCTTGCTCCTGAGGTGACATCCCTACCAGGCCGGCCACGGCGTCATCTTGTAAGCTTAGGTTTTCCGCTGCCGTCTCCACGCCGGGTTCTTTCGATTGTGTAGCGGTGGCTTCGGCGCAGGATTGTTGCCAGGTCTCGGGTGCGTCGAGAAGCCCCAAGAGCGCGTCCACGGTCGAGCGGCTATAGCTTCCCATTCGTTTGACGCCTTCGGTTATGCGGTCGCGCAAGTCTTCGATTGTGCTCGCATCAGAGCCGAGGCTTGCGTCTCCAGTTTTTGGCTCGAACAGGAGGACGAGATGCTCGGCCGTCGCTACCGCCTCATTCCAGGCATCACCGTGGTCTGCGTCCTTGTCGCGTAACTGGATGAAGACAAGCCGGTCGAGCCAGGTCTTGCTTAGGAAGCTGATGACAGGCGCGGGCAACGGAGTACGCTGAAGTAGGATCTGGATCTGCTGGTTGGCGCGTCGCTTTGCGAGTTGAAGCTTTTCCCTTCCGCGCGCGGCCTCCTGGGTTCGCTGCTCCATGGTGTCCGCCTTGCGCTGGTGTTCTTCCATCGATTGCTCGAACGAAGCGAGCAGTTCTTCGAACAAGGCGACATTATCCGAAAACTCCTGGAGCACACGGCCTACGATTTCTTGCATGATCGGGAAGATGCCGCGCTTTGGGTTATTCTCGTCAACCCAGAGATTGCCCGCATCGACCAGTTGATCAAGCAGCCGGCGCGCGGGGTGTTTCGCATTCACAAGCAGGCGGCGATCGATCAATGCGAGCTTCAAATAGGGCGTGTGCAGATGGCTGAGCAAGGCCTTGGCGAGGTTGGGTAGGACTGGATCGTTGAGCATGTATTCGAATAACATGCCGATCAGATCGATCAGGTCCGCGTCCATCGTCGAGAGCTTGTCGCGGTCTACCTGCGAGAGGACCTGTTCGCGTTCGTTCGTCAAAGTCGCCTTGACCCTTTCGAGGAAGGCAGTGTCGACCTGCAGGTTGGGGACTGCGGTTGCCTCGGCCACGGTCGCACGTACGGAGTTCTGATCGGACCTCGATTGCACCCTGCCCACGGCAGCGACCAGATCCTGGGACACAGCGGTTGCGGTAGCCGCATCAACGGATGTTCCCGGGGGCGGCCCTCGGCGCGCAACACCATATCTGGATACGTTCTGCCTCGACATCAGTTGGACAATGGACTCGAACAGCTCCGCGCCCAGTGATGCTGGGAACTGTTCGTCTGGCACCGGACCCGCACCTGCTTGCGGATCGGTTTGGTTATCCTCTTGCTCCCGTGACGGCTCCTCCGTGTTTTGGCCCGGATGATCCGCCGACCGCGCAGGCCGAGTAGGGACAGGTTTTAGATTTGGCAGTATGCCTGCGTTCTTGAGGCTGCTGTTGAGCTCGTCGTAAAGGCTCTTTGCCTGTTTGACGACGAATTTGTCGAACAGGGCATACAGGATGATCTTGATCTTTACGTCGATTTCGAGTCCGGCCATCGAATGCCGAAAGGCATGAACGAGATGGTGAGGCCCGGACGGAATTTCGTAGTCCTTCAGTTTTTTTCCGCCACTGACAACCGCAAGTCGCTGGCTCAGGGCAAAGAGCTCGGGGAACAAGCTTGCGTTGGCTTTGATTATGAGGTTCTCCGCGGCGACGGACTCCTCTATTTCCTCCTGTCCGACTAGGGAGAGCTCGATATTGTCCGTGGTCGGGTCGGTGGAATCCGGTCCGGACTCCTCAGAATCGCGGTTTTCAAAGCGCTCGAACCCTTGGTCGATCTCCTTGCGAAAGCCTTGTTCTATGTCCGTGCGCCGGCGCTGGATCAAACCCATTGCCTCGAAGAAGCGACTTTGCATGCTGTTGTTTTCGGCCCGTTCGGCAAAATCAAGGAGTGCCGTACCGGCATGCTCGAACAGCTCGGTGAGTTGCGAGTTGCTGAAAATAACAGCGATGTCCTGGCACTGTTCCAGGACGTCTGCGTAGCGCCGGCGAAGTCTCGCCGTTTTTGATTTCGACTCGATCATGGTCGTGGAAGAATGCTCTGGACGCGCAAAGGCCTTTGGTTTGTTGTGCCCCGGCTTGAATTTTCTGTGCGACTATTCGCAATCGGCTCGGTAGCTTTGGCTCAGCGGATCTCGACAAAAACGAGACGACCTACGGAACGGACCCCGATGCCGTCAGTCCTCGCCGATGACGCGTTCATCCGGTGGTCTAGACAGGAGCTTCTCCGCCTCGGCCTGGTTGTTCGCAAAGACCATCCTATATTGGACACCTTCCGCGGCGGGTTGCTCCTTGCGCAAACGGCGTACCAAGGTGCGCGCGTCTCGGTATTGGTCTTGGGTCTCCATATGTGTCAGTTGCAACGGCTGCAGAATCTTATAGACGAAATAGGGCATCTGACTGAATCCTAATGTTGTTGGCCGAAACCCGAAAGGCTGAAAAACGATTTCGCGTTGTTGACTGTCCCCTAACCCGTCGTTTGCGTCTCCGCATATGAACTACCGGCTCCGCTTGGCGCCTTTTGCGACGCCGTTCCGCCAATCGATTTACGGAACTGAGCTCCTATGGAGACGAGCTTGAGCATGTCCGCTCTCTACGCGGTACGGTAAGTGCCGTTAGGCTCGCCGTCTCGATGCCGGAATCCTGGGTTAGGAATCCGAGGCTGCAAGTGAAAGGCGTTTGTATTGTGATTTCAAGTGTATCCGAATTTGTTTCGCGCGGTAACCTGGGCTCGTGTCGGGGAGCGACTCGGAGTCGCTTGTTGATGCTGGAGTTGGTGCTCCGAGCCGCCGAAAGACGTCGTGCCTCGACGAAAACGTCGGCGCCTGGATCCCAAAGGCTCTGTTGCTGCACCTATAAACACAGTTTTGGCAGGGCAAAGGTGCGACTGTGGTATGGTTTGCGCCACAGCGATTACGCCATTCTGGCGGGTATAACCTAGAGTTGTCTCGTGACTCCGCGACCCGGCGCAAATTGTCGCACGCAAGACTCGTCCCTTTTCGCGTGCCCCTTTCGGGCGCTCGCGAGCGAATAGCTAAAGAGAGGCAGAAGATGATTAAACCAGTCGGCTCCGATGAGCTGCAACCTTTGTTCGTTTACGATCCAGACAGGCACCATGAGCTTTTGCATGAGGCTGAGGAGCTGCCTTCGGTGGTGATCAGCTCTCAGGCTGCGGGAAACGCCGTCATGATGGGCGGAGGTTACTTCAGTCCGCTCAGAGGCTTCATGAAGGTGGCGGATGCCATCGGCGCAGCGCAAACAATGACGACCACCGACGGTCTGTTTTTCCCGGTCCCTGTGCTCTGCCTGCTCGAAAACGTCGACGCTCTCGAGGGAGCTGAGCGTATCGCCTTGCGCGATCCGAATGTGGAGGGGAATCCGGTTCTCGCGATCATGGACGTTGAAAGCATCGAGACCGTCAGCGACGACCAGATGGCCTTGATGACCGACCGGGTCTATCGCACGGACGATATGGAGCACCCTGGTGTTGCCGCCTTCAACGGACAGGGGCGGTACGCAGTTTCCGGGCCCATCCAGGTGCTGCATTTTTCCTATTTCCAGGACGATTTTCCGGACACTTTCCGCACGGCGGTCGAGATACGCAACGAGATCGCCGAGCGCGGCTGGAGCAGGATCGTCGCCTTCCAGACCCGCAACCCCATGCACTTGGCCCATGAGGAGCTCTGCCACATGGCCATGGACCGCCTCGGGTGTGATGGTCTCGTCATCCACATGCTGCTGGGCAAGCTCAAACCGGGAGATATCCCGGCACCGGTGCGCGATGCGGCCATCCGCAAAATGGTCGAGCTTTACTTCCCGCCGAACAGCGCCATGGTCACCGGCTACGGCTTCGATATGCTTTATGCCGGTCCGCGTGAAGCCGTCCTCCATGCCTACTTCCGTCAGAACATGGGTGCGACCCACTTCATTATCGGTCGCGATCATGCTGGAGTGGGTGACTATTATGGAGCCTTCGACGCCCAGTCCATCTTCGACGAGGAGGTCCCGGAAGGAGCACTCGAAATCGAGATATTCAAAGCCGATCACACCGCTTGGTCGAACAAGCTCGGAAAGGTGGTGATGATGCGCGAGGCACCCGATCATACCAAGGAGGATTTCGTGCTTCTGTCGGGTACCAAAGTGCGGCAGATGTTATCCGAGGGAGTCGCACCACCCAAGGAGTTCTCACGTCCGGAGGTAGCACGGATCCTGATGGACTATTATCAGTCGCTGAAGTGAGCCCGCCGGCTCTTGTGCCGAGACCCCGGGAGTAGGGCGGCCCTTGTCACAGATCCCAGGGACGGGACCTGACCGCAGGACATGACTCGACGATGGTGACAAGCTTGCCTCTTTTTCCGAGGAACCGGCCTATACCGCGTCCCGATATGCCGGCGCCGAGAACGGTAATCCGCTCGTTCTGCTCGGGTCGTTCAGGCGCCAATTCTCGCCATCCCTAGCGCAGGTTCTTCTTGTACGCGGGAATGACGGCGTTGCGGGCCTTGGAGAAATTCGCAAATTCCATGGTCACGCTGGCAAGCTCCACGTCCTGAAAATTAGCGTTGGTGACATCGGCGCGCCTGAGGATGGCCCCACCGAGCACGGCGCCGGTGAGTTCTGCGTCGGTGAGATTTGCGTTACGCAGATTGGTGTCCTCGGCCGATACATTGCGCAGATCTGCCCGTGTAAGGTCCGCTCCCTCCAGGTTCGCCAGGTTGATCACGGTGAAACCGCCCTCGTAACGGCTCGACAGGTCTGCGTCGTGCATGCTCGCCCTGACCAGATTGGCATCGTTCAGATGGCAGTCGCGCAAGTCCGCCTCACACAGATTGGTTTCGCGCAGGTTGGCCTTGATGAACAGAGCCTTATGCGCTGTCACGTGGCATAGGTCGCTGCCGTTGAAGTCAGTTCCGCGCATGTCAGCGCAGTTCAGGTTGGCGCCTCTGAGCTGGGCCTTGCGGACCTCCACATTGCGCAGGTCGGCCCGCTCCAGGTTCGCACGGGACAGGTCCGCCTTGCTCAGCATTGCGGCATGAGACGGGTTCTCCGCGCCCAGCCGCGCGCGTCTAAGATCCGCCCCGGTCAAATTGGCGGCATTTAGGTGCGCACCGATCAGCAAGGCACCGCACAAATTGGCGTTGCTCAGATCCGCCCCGACGAGGTCGCTGAGCTGCAGATCTGCCCCGCTCAAATCCATCCCTCGCAGATCGGCGCCGTTGAGGCGCATCTCGCGCAGGTCGGCCCCAGCCAGCGAGCTCGCATCGATGGTCGCCAACAAATCGCCGGTTTCTTTGTTCTTTATGTCGATCATGGTCCGGATTTCTCCTCCTCCGTTGAAGTCGGAAGCATAAACGGGGTCTCGTCGCTTTGCCAACGCAACGGATCATTCGGATTGTCGAGAAAGAGTGCGCCGGCCCCGAGCGACGCAAATGGTGGGATTCGCGGTATGACACCTGATGTAGAGGTAAGCGGACGCGAGAAAATCAGAATACTATAATTGCCTTATATAGGTTGAAACATGTCCCGCATCCTTCATCATCATCCGAAGCATCGGTCGCGCCGCCCGGCTTACTATCACTTGCCGATGCCGCCCGTGGAGCGACGGCACCTGGGACTGGCGGGCAACATTGCCAGGCTATTCATCGATTCTCCCCTAACACCTCTTCTGATGATGGCCACCCTGGTGGTCGGCCTGATCGGTCTTTTCGTGACCCCGCGCCAGGAAGACCCCCAGATCTCGGTGCCCATGATCGACATCTTCTTCGACTATCCGGGGGCCGCTGCGGACCAGGTCGAGAGTCTTGCCATCCAGCCCCTGGAGCGCATGATGAGCGAGATCCCCGGGGTCAAGCACATCTACTCCGCGGCCGAGCGGGAGCGCGGGATGGTCATCGTGCGCTTCGAGGTCGGCGAGCCCTTGGGCCCCTCCATAGTCAAGGTCCACGACAAGCTCCAAACCAACCTGGACAAGATCCCGCCGGGGGTCTCCATGCCCCTGGTTCAGCCCAAGAGCGTGGACGATGTGCCGGTGGTCACAGTGACCCTCTGGTCGACGGAGATGGACGACAGCGAGCTGCGGAACCTGGCTCATGATGTCCTGCAGCGCCTGGAGGAGGTGAAGAACACCGGATCCGGGTTCGTCGTCGGCGGCCGCCGCCGGCAGATCCGTATCGAGGTGCAGCCGGAGCGACTGTCGGGATTCGGTGTCAGCCTGGACTACTTGGCCGAGACAGTCCGCCAGGCCAACCGGGAGCAGGGGGCAGGCACTTTGGAGACGGGTGGCCGGCTGCTCCAGGTCAGCACCGGAGGCTACCTTCATTCGGCCGACGACGTCGCTAATCTGGTCGTGGGAAGCCATTTCGGGATGCCCATCTATGTGCGCGACGTCGCCCGCGTATTCGAGGCTCCGGAGGAGACCACCGAGCTCGTTACCTATCACTCGGGCTCCGCGGGCATGAAAGGTGAGTCGCCGACGGATTCCGCCCCCGCCGTGACGGTCGCCATCGCCAAAAAGGAGGGCACCAACGGCGTGACGGTCGCCGACGACATCCTGGCCAAGCTGGAGGGACTGAAGGGAAGTCTGATACCGGACAACGTCCGGGTCAGCGTGACCCGAAACTACGGCAAGACCGCCAACGACAAGGTCAACGAGCTCCTGTCCGCCCTCCTCGAGGCCGCTCTGGCGGTGAGCATTATCTCCTGGATCACCATCGGCCGGCGGCCGGCCATGGTCGTCATCATCGTCATCCCGCTGGTGATCCTGATCACCATCTGGTCGGCCTGGGCGCTGAACTACACCATCGACCGGGTGAGTCTGTTCGCGCTCATCTTCTCCATCGGCATCCTCGTGGACGATGCCACTGTGGTGACGGAGAACATCTTTCGCCGCTGGCTTTTCGAGGGGAAAACCAGCATCGAGGTGGCCGTCGATGCCGTGCGCGAGGTCGGTAACCCGACTATCATCGCGACCCTGACCGTGCTCGCCGCCCTGCTGCCCATGGGGTTCGTCAGTGGCATGATGGGGCCTTACATGCGGCCTATCCCGGTCCTCGGCTCCGTAGCCATGGGCTTCTCCCTGTTCGCCGCCTTCGTGTTCACGCCCTGGTGCTCCTACAAGCTGCGACCGCGGCTCGATGCCCTGAAGAGCGCCGAGGAGCGGGAGCACAGGACCCAGGAGATCATCGGCAAGATCTACCGGCCCATCGTTTCACCCTTCATCCGCAGCCGCCCCCTGGCCTGGGTCCTGCTCGTCGTCATCGTCGTCGCCTTCGCGCTCGCCTGCTCCATGTTCTACACGAAGGCGGTGACGGTGAAGATGCTGCCCTTCGACAACAAGCCGGAGTTCAATGTGGTCGTCAACATGCCGGAGGGGACGGCCCTACCGGTCACCGCGAACGTGACCCGGCGCCTGTCCGAGGCCCTGCGGCGAGTGCCAGAGGTTACGGCCCTGCAGGCCTATGTCGGCACCGTCTCGCCATTCAACTTCAACGGCATGGTACGCCACTACTACCTGCGCGGACGGGCCTGGGAGGGTGACATCCAGGTCATGTTGATCGACAAGCACGAGCGCGAGCGCAGCAGCCACGAGATTGCCAGCGCCGTGCGCAATCTGCTCACGCCCATCGCGCGGGAGCTGGGTGCGCGCATCGCCGTGGTGGAGATGCCGCCAGGCCCGCCGGTCCTGCAGACCGTCGTTGCCGAGGTCTACGGGCCGGATGCGGACGCCAGGCGCCAGGTCGCCAGGGACCTGACCACCATGTTCGCGGAGGTCCCGGACATCGTCGACGTGGACAACTACATGAGCGAGCCCTTCGAGCGCTGGCGCTTCGAGGTGGATACGGAAAAGGCCGCGCGCCGGGGCATCACCGTGGACACCATCAACCGCAACCTGGCCATGGCCATGGGTGGGTACGAGCTCGGCGACGTCAAGCGGACGAGGGTGCTGGAACCGGTCAAGATCCTGGTCGAGCTCCCCCTTTCCCAGCGTGCATCCACTGGCGCGCTCGGCCATCTGCCGATCCCGACCTTCGACGGCTCGACAGTGTCCCTGGCCGAGTTGGGCTCGTTCGAGAAAGTCCCCGAGGACCCCGTCATCTACCATACGGACCTACAGCCCATGGAATACGTGGTGGGCGAGATGGCAGGCCGGCTGGGCGCGCCTATCTACGGGATGCTGGGCGTGGAGGATCTGCTCGAGGACTACGAAACCCCCGACGGCCTGACAATTTCCGGAACCCTTACCGGCCCGCCTGAAGAGGAGGGCGTATCGAGCTTCGAGTGGACTGGCGAGTGGACCGTCACTTACGAGACCTTCCGCGATTTGGGCCTGGCCTTCGCTGCCGCCCTGGTCCTGATCTACATCCTGCTGGTCATCGAGTTCGAGAACTTCCTGATCCCCGCCACCGTCATGCTTCCAATTCCACTGACGGTCATCGGGATCGTCCCCGGCCACTGGCTGCTGGACGCGGAGTTCACCGCGACCTCCATGATCGGCTTCATCGCCCTGGCCGGAATCGAGGTGCGGAACTCCATCCTGTTCGTGGACTTCGCCAAGAACGAGATGCACCGCGGACTCGAGATCGAAGAGGCCGTGATCAGGGCGGGGCAGACACGCATGCGCCCGATCTGGGTGACGGACCTGACCATGATGGCTGGTGCCGCCGCCATCCTCTTCGACCCCATCTTCGAGGGCATGGCCATCTCGCTGCTCTTCGGGGCCATCACCTCCGTGACTCTAACCATGCTCACCCTGCCGCTACGCTGCATCGCCGCGCGCAAGGCCTTTTACGAGAAGCCTGTTCGGGAAGACGAGGATGGCCTTGTGCCCGCGCCGGCGGGGGGCGCGCCGGCTACCCCGGTCGCGCAGTTGCCTGGGACGGATACCTCTTCAGATTGAAGTCGCAGAAATTTTCGCGCTTTCGCGGCTCTAATCCTCCTGATCGAGAACCGGGATTCTGTCGTGGCCAGACACGATTGTCCGTCTACCAGAGTGGTCTGCCTTCTTGTTGCAGGCGCATCAGGTATTGCTGAAACCCTGGTGGGCCATAACCGAACATCTGCTGTTGTCTTTGAAATAAGCCGTCTTCAACGATTTGCTCGGTATAGATCAACGGACGTTTTGTGTTTCCGGAGAATTTTTTCAGGTACTCCAGAGACCGTGGCGGAATTCGCTTGCCAACGGGAACGGCTAAATCAACAGGAAGCCCATTCCAGTTCATTTTGTTGAATACAACGATTACTTTTCCCGAATCTGGTTTCATCCACTGCGGAAGCGGGCTGTCTTGAATTACCCACCCACAGTTGAAATTGACACACGGATCAATCGGGCGGTTTTCGTAGGCGTCGCAGCCGCTTCCAGTGCTGTGCGGACAAGGGCATCCCGGATACACCGGCACGTCGGCGATAAGCATCTGTACCCAGCCATCACAGCAAGCGGTGCATGGCCGGCATCTCCTTTCTCGCTTTTTTTTCAAAATCGATGCCCTTGCCGCACACCATGTATCCGCTGCATTTGCCTCGCTCGGCAGCTGTCATATTACCGTAATATTTCTTGGTTGAGGAAGGGCGCCGCGTTTCCTTCTGTTCGCGCAACGTCCGCATTCTCACGGGTTGGGGACCTTTAACCTCCAAGTTGGACGGACTGATTCGGGTCGAAAGCGATGGTTCGCGGCGAAATGAGACGCCCGCCAACCTGCGGGCAGGAACGAGGTCACCCGTTTTCGCGGCGAGGTGAGCGGCCGTGTCAATGCCGCCGACCTCCGCCAACCTTCCAAGCTGCGCATCGCCGCAGGTCCCGGTCGCCGCGGATGCCCTTGTGGTCGCGGCCGCCCTTGGAACCGCGAGCTATACTGAATCCCACGGAGTGGTGCGCAGTAGGTACGGAAGATCCAAACTTCCACCCAAGGGCGTCTGTCATGAACTTTTCGACAATCTGGCCCGGACTTGTTCGCCGGTCCCTAGCCTCCGTAGCAGTTTGTCTCGTCGGTGTCGTCAGCTCGGCGTCCGCCGGCGATGTCGAGACACTCTACGCAGCGGCGGGCGATGGCGATGCCACGCAGGTATCCGCTCTACTCGAAAGCGGTGTGGATGTAAACAGCCGTACCCAAACCGGAAGCTATGCGTTGAACAACGCCGCCGTAGAAAATCATATCGAGGTAATACAGATCCTCCTCGACCGCGGTGCTAACCCGAATGTCCAGAATATTCAGGGTGACACGCCGCTGATCTGCGCCACCAAGTACGCGGGCGGGAAGCCGGCCACGGTAAAGATGCTTGTCGAGGCCGGTTCGGACTTGGCGTTGAAAGACGACGACGGCAAAACGGCGCTGGACTACGCCAAGGAGAAAGACCAGCAGGAGGCTATTGCCCTGCTGGAGAAACCTGGGAATTAACTTGACGAGACGCCCCCGCCGGCGGTGGGGGTGGTATCGCCCTGTGTCTGTCGCCCAGGCGTGCGTGTGCTTTGTCCGCGACTCCATCGGACCATCTCTGCAATCTCCTGCTGCTTCCAGGCGTGAAGAATCCGGCTGCCTGAAGTCCGAGGTGTTCTCGGTGGCGGTGTGGGAGGTTGTGTCCAGAGCGGCAAGACTGCCAAATATGCTGGTACTGTCCGGTAGGGTTCGCAGCGGGAGTCAATCCGCTTCCGCAATGTTCTACCGGGAGAGGCAAGCCAACGATGGGGCAAGGATGTCACGGTCCTTCGCTTCCAGAGAGAATGATCCAAATTTCGCGCTTCGTCGTAATTTCCGCATGGAGCTTGCGAAGCCTTCTATTATTGGATAATCCCGCCGGCAAATTGGGCGATTGAACGGTTACATCGAGAGAGGCGAACGGCGATGTCGGAAACGAGTGACGAGGGTCTGAGGGATCGGTTCACGCGGCTGGTGGAGGACGAAGTGCACACGCTGGGGTTGAGTCTATCGACTCCCTGCCGGGGCATGTTGGAGCGCATGGTGGCTGATGGTGCGCAGCGGATGGAGCACGACAAGGTCGTGCGGAGTCGCGACAAAGTCCAACTCGCCGCGGACAATATCTGCTTGTTCGTAAATCGGCTTGCTGTTCAAGCGAAGGCCAGGGAAGGTTTTCCCGTTGCCGATGAGGGCGCCTTCGTCAAAGCCCAGCTCGAAGGCTGCCCATTGTGGCCGTTTTGTTAGGAAGATAAAGAGAAACAGCCGCGACACTCGGCAGTTCCTACAGCCATGCACTTGGGCGTCTAAGGGCTCTCTTCGCAAGCGTACTTTTCGAGCTCCGTTCGGACCTGGGCAAGCTCCTTCTCCGACCGGGACCGCTGTTCGAGACCAAGCGCTTCGCATTTGGAAGGGGGTCGTCGATATGCAGCCGGACTTTTTCGTCCGCGTATTCCGCGCGATCGGCGCGATGGGTCGTCGGAACGATTGTTCTCGGAACGGCTTGATCGAATGCAGCTCACTTCCTGAACACGCGTCGACAGACTCGTGGCACCTCAGTAATATCCAGTTCCCGCGCGCGCTAGCGATGCGGCTCGCGCTCGACCGATAACAAGACAACCACCCGAGGAGTCATCTAATGAAGATCGAGACCCTGGCTATCCACGCCGGCTTTGCGCCGGATCCAACGACCAAGGCCGTCGCCACCCCCATCTATCAGACCACCTCCTATGCCTTCGACGACACCCAGCATGGCGCGGACCTGTTCGACCTCAAGGTCGAGGGCAACATCTATACCCGGATCATGAATCCCACCAGCGATGTGCTGGAGAAGCGGGTGGCGGCCATGGAGGGAGGTATCGCCGGATTGGCGCTGGCCTCAGGCATGGCGGCAACGACCTACTCGATCTTCACCATCTGCGAGTCGGGGGACAATATCGTCTCCACGACCACACTCTATGGTGGAACCTATAACCTGTTCGCCCACACATTGCCGCAGTTGGGCATCGCGGTGCGTTTCGTCGCGCCCAACGACATTGCGGGGATGGATGCCAAGATCGATGCGCGCACCAAGGCCGTCTTCTGCGAGTCCATCGGCAATCCGGCGGGGAACGTGGCGGACCTGCAGGCGATCTCGGATATGGCTCATGCCAAGGGTGTGCCCGTGATCGTCGATAACACGGTGCCCACGCCCTACCTGTGCCGCCCCTTCGAGCACGGCTGCGACATCGTCGTGCACGCCTTGACCAAGTACATGGGCGGCCACGGCACGACCATCGCGGGAGTGCTGGTGGATTCGGGCAAGTTCCCCTGGGCCGAGCATGCCGAGCGCTTCCGCCGCCTGAACGAGCCCGATGTCTCCTACCACGGCGTGGTCTACACCGAGGCTCTGGGTCCGGCGGCCTATATCGGCCGCGCGCGGGTGGTGCCGCTGCGCAACATGGGCGCGGCCATCTCGCCATTCAACAGCTTCCTGATTCTCCAGGGCATCGAGACCCTGCCCGTGCGCATGGACCGCCATTGCGAGAACGCGGTGGCCGTCGCCAAGTACCTGAAGGATCATCCCCAGGTGGAGTGGGTGCGCTACGCGGGCCTGGACGACAGCCCCGACAAGCCGCTGGTGGACAAATACATGGGGGGCAAGGCGGCGAGCATCCTGTCCTTCGGCATCAAGGGCGGGCGCGAAGGCGGGGCCAAATTCATCGACGCCCTGCAGCTCGCGGTGCGGCTGGTCAATATCGGCGATGCCAAGACCCTGGCCTGCCACCCGGCTACCACCACTCACCGCCAGCTCGGACCCGACGAGCTGGCAGCGGCCGGTGTCTCCGAGGACATGGTGCGTCTGTCCATCGGCATCGAGCACATCGACGACATCATCGCCGACCTGGATCAGGCCCTGGCGGCGGCGCGGTAAGCGACGCCCCGCAGGATGGGCCGAGCGCAGCGAGGCCCATCGTTGGACCAAGTCTACCGCCGGACGGATCGATAGCGCCCAGCATAGGCGTAGATCGCGGGAATGATGGCGCAGGTCAGGTTGCGGATACTGAGGCGGTTCACGTGCCGGCGATAAGCCTGCTGGCAATGTGATCGTCTGGATTTCGTCGGAGTAGTCACCACCGGACTCTAAGGATGTCACGTAATCGTCGTCA
>JAJDOL010000345.1 GCA_022340195.1 Chromatiaceae bacterium | reverse complement strand
GTGAAGACCCATTCGGGAGTCATCACACCCAGGGTATCGGGAAGCATGAAGTGGCCAACTCCCGCACCCGCGAGCTTATCCACCAACTGATAGACGAAGTCCCGATTATCCCGGTAGCCGTTGGACCAATCCTCGAGGTAGAGATTGACGACCAATCCCTTCTCCTGGGCGATCTCGATATTCTCGCGCACATCGATTACATGCTGGTCCAGCGTCTTTCCGAGCTGGTAATTGCAGTGCTTCTCGCTGCCCTTTGCCAACAGGTTGATCACTCGCCCACCCGCCTCGACGATCCAGTCCACGCTTTTTCCGTGGTCGATGAATCCGAGCACCTCCACGCGGTCGGCCAAACTCTCGCCCCTTGCCCAGTCGATGATGTTGGACACGGCTTCGACCTCGCCCACGGACACGCGGGCAGAGGCTACCTCTATACGGTCCACCCGCACCAGCTCCAGCAGCGCCTTGCCGATGTTCGTCTTCTCCTCCGGGGAGAATGACACGCCGTGGGTCTGCTCGCCGTCGCGCAGTGTCGTGTCGAGGATCTTGATGCTCGGGGCAGGCTCGTTCATTTCTCGAGAGGCTTGGTCTCAGTGTTTTCCGATCAATTGAACCGCGAGTAAACACAGGCAAGGAGAATTGTTATTCGCTTGCATGCGCGGTATTTCTATTTTTCTATCCGGTCTCAGTAGCCGGTCGCCGCCAGGGTGTCACAAATGTATCCCCGGACTGCATCCTCGCTGGCATCGAGCGTGGCGCAACGGGTCTTCTTCTCTAAGAGTCCCCGCAGGCAGGGTGGCGGGGGTGCCTCGATGCCGATGGCCTCGCGGACCGCGTCGCTGAACTTTGCCGGATGTGCAGTGGCAAGACAGACAAAGTCGCTGCGACCGGAGGCCGCACGCACACCGACGGCCGTGTGGGGATCGAGAATGTAGCCATCATGGTCATGGGTCTCCCGGATCTGCTCCAAGATCTCTAGGTCGGTGACGGAAGCGGAATCGAAATCATCGGCAACCGCCACCGACTGCTCGGCCGTCACCTGCATGCGCCCTCTGAGATCCATCTCACCGAGCAGCCTACGCACCACCGCCGGTTCCTGACCGACGAGGAAGTAAAGATAGCGCTCGAAGTTCGAGGCGATCTGAATGTCCATGGCCGGACTCAGGGTCGGATGGACCTCGCCAGACGCGTAGATGCCGGTCGTAACGAAGCGCGTCAGGATATCATTCCGGTTGGTTGCTATCAGGAGTCGATCGACAGGCAATCCCATGCGCTTGGCCATGTAACCGGCGAAGATGTCGCCAAAATTGCCAGTGGGGACCGAAAAACTGATCCGGCAAGCAGGGTCACCTCGACTTATCCTTCCCCATGCGTAGAAGTAGTAGGCGATCTGGGCCAGTATGCGGGCCCAGTTGATGGAGTTGACCGCGCCAAGCTCGTATTGCCGCTTAAATCCCAGATCATTAAACAGGGTTTTGACGATCTGCTGCCCGTCATCGAAGGTGCCGCAGATGGCGATATTGTGGACGTTCGCATCCAGCACCGTGGTCATCTGCCGTTCCTGGATGGGTGAGACCCGGCCCGCAGGATGCAGGATGAAGATCTGGATGCGATCCTTTCCGCGCACGCCGGCGATGGCCGCCGAGCCGGTGTCGCCCGAGGTCGCCCCCAGGATGTTAAGCCGGCCGCCGCTCTGCTCCAGCAGGTACTCGAAAACATTGCCGAGAAACTGCAACGCCACGTCCTTGAAGGCCGCGGTCGGTCCGTGGAACAGCTCCAGGATTCGCTGCTCCCCGACCTGAACCAGTGGCGTCACCTCCCTGTGGGAGAAGGTCGTGTAAGAGCGGTCGATCAGATCGACGAGATCGGAGCGGGGAATGGCGTCGGTGACGAAGGGAGCCATGATTTCCACGGCCAGGTCCTGGAAGCTCAATTGCGACCAAGCGCGAAGCGCACCGGCACTGACTTGCGGCACTGTCGAGGGCAAAAGCAGCCCGCCGTCGGTGCCGAGGCCCATCATCACCGCTCCGGCGAAATCGACAGGCTCGACCCCGCCGCGGGTACTTACGTATTGCATGGTCTATGATTGTCCTTGTATCGGAGATTCCGCTTACGGCGAGCAATTTCGGGCAACGGACTGATCAAATTAGGCCCTTTGAGACGGCGATGCAAGCAACCGTCAATAGGCGCTCGGAGAAATGACGGGCTCGCGGCAATTGGAAGCGGATAAAGAGGCGATTCCGCCATTCGTTAGTCCAAAAAAGCATGCAGTTTCGCGGACAATCGTTGACAGGCCGCGGAAGCGAACAACAAAATGGCGCTCAGCCGTCGGGCCGGCAGATCGACGGCAAAGCTTGCTGAGACTATCGAGGAGTTCTCTCTGCCGAGTCCAAGTCGGTTCAGTGAGAAGCGGATGAATCCAAGTCCGCCCGCCACCCCGGCTAAAAAAAAAATCCCAAACTACCAGGGGAGTGACTGTTTATGACACCCGAAAATCGCGCCGCCTACTGGTCGGCGAATCTACGCCTGCTCATCGTACTGCTCGCAATATGGTTCGTGGTCTCTTACGGCTTCGGAATCATACTTGTCGACGTACTCAACACCATTTCGCTCGGCGGCTACAAGCTGGGCTTCTGGTTCGCCCAGCAGGGCTCCATGTACGTCTTCCTCGTGCTGATCTTCATCTATGCCATCCGCATGGGCCAGCTCGACAAGAAGTTCGGCGTCCAAGAAGACTGAACAAGAGGAAATAAACATGGATCTGCAGATCTTAACCTACATCATCGTAGGTGCGACCTTCGCGCTCTACATCGGTATCGCCATCTGGGCACGCGCCTCTACTACCGGCGAGTTCTACGTCGCGGGCAAGGGCATCCACCCGGTTGCCAACGGCATGGCCACAGCTGCGGACTGGATGTCGGCCGCCTCCTTCATCTCCATGGCGGGGCTCATCGCCTTCAAAGGCTACGATGCCTCCGTGTACCTCATGGGCTGGACGGGCGGCTACGTGTTGCTCGCCATGCTGCTCGCGCCCTACCTGCGCAAGTTCGGAAAGTTCACGGTTCCCGAGTTTATCGGCGATCGCTACTACTCCCAAACCGCCCGCATCGTCGCGGTCCTCTGCCTGATCGTTGCCTCCATTACCTATGTTATCGGCCAGATGAAGGGCGTCGGCGTGGCCTTCAGCCGTTTCTTGGAGGTTCCCTTCGAGGTCGGCGTTCTGGTCGGTATGGCCATCGTGTTCATCTATGCGGTGCTCGGTGGCATGAAGGGCATCACCTACACCCAGATCGCCCAGTACTGCGTGCTGATCTTTGCCTACACGGTTCCTGCGATCTTCATTTCCCTACAGCTCACCGGCGTCGCGGTGCCACAAATTGGTCTCGGCAGCGCGATGACGGACGGCAGCGGCATGTTCTTGCTCGACAAGCTCGACAGGGTGGTAACCGACCTGGGCTTCGCGTCCTACACGGGACAGAAGGACTCGACGCTCAATATGCTGCTGCTTACGCTGTCGCTGATGATCGGCACCGCGGGCCTGCCCCACGTCATCATCCGCTTCTTCACCGTCCCCAAGGTCGCGGACGCCCGCTACTCCGCGGGTTGGGCACTGGTGTTCATCGCCATCCTTTACACCACGGCCCCTGCGGTCGGCGCCATGGCCCGTCTGAATCTGATGGATACCATCCAGACCGGCCCGGTGGGCGAGGAGACGTCGAACATCGAGATCGCCAACCTGCCCGAGTGGATGAACCGGTGGCGGACCACGGGGCTGCTCGAGTGGGAGGACAAGAACCACGACGGCCGCCTCCAGTACTACGATGACACGAACGCGGAATTCGCCGCCAAGGCCGAGTCCTACGGCTGGAAGGGCAACGAGATGACCAAGGTCGACCGCGACATCATGGTCCTGGCCAATCCCGAGATCGCGAAGCTGCCCAACTGGATCATCGCCCTCGTCGCCGCCGGCGGATTGGCGGCTGCGCTCTCCACGGCGGCGGGCCTGTTGCTGGCCATCTCCTCGTCCATCTCTCACGATCTGCTCAAGGGCGTGTTCATGAAGGGAATCTCGGAGAAGGCGGAGCTCATGGCCAGCCGTATCGCCATGTCGCTCGCGATTGTCGTCGCCGGATACCTCGGCATGAATCCACCCGGGTTTGCGGCCCAGGTCGTAGCACTGGCGTTCGGCTTGGCCGCGTCGTCCATATTCCCGGCGCTGATGATGGGCATCTTCGACAAGCGCGCTAACAGCACGGGCGCTGTCTTGGGAATGCTTTCCGGGCTGTTGTTCACCCTGATCTACATCTTCTGGTTCAAGGGATGGTTTTTCGTCCCGGGCACCGAGATGGCAGCCAACACACCGGACAACTGGGTCCTTGGTATCTCCCCCGAGTCGATCGGCGCGGTCGGCGCTTTGGTGAACTTCGTGGTCGCCTACTTCGCATCGCGGGCGACAGCGGCTCCGCCGGAGCACATCCAACACTTGGTCGAGGACATCCGCGTGCCCAAGGGCGCCGGAGAGGCCACCGCCCACTAAAGCGGCTCCCGGAGGCCGGATGCCTCACGCAAGCCCCGCTCCGGCGGGGCTTTTTCTTTTTTTCGGATTTGATCGGCAACCCTACGCCCCTGTGCGTTCTTGTTGTATGGTTGGCGCCTCTGCCGCTGTCGGATAGACAAAATGGACGTAGAGCTCATCGAAATCCGCGATTTTCTCGCTAGCCACCACCCGTTCGATCTGCTGCCGCCGGAGGAGCTCGAACAGCTGCCAAGGAAGCTCTCGGTGCGTTACTTTCGCCGCGGCACGCGCTTTCCGCCCGCGGATGCCGACCAGTCCTTCCTATATGTCGTGCGCCGCGGAGCCGTGGATCTGCGCGACGAGCACGGCGAGCTGATCGGCAAGCTCGCCGAAGGCGATCTTTGCCCGTGGCACTGTCGCCCGGCGGACCATCCGGAGGCGCTCGTCTCCTGCAACACCGCGGAGGATACGCTCGTCTATCTGATCCCCTGTACGGAGATGGAGCGCCTGCGCAAAAAGCATAAGGCGTTTTTCGATCATTTCGAGCACACGGTCGCCCAGCGCCTGCGCAATGCCTTGAGCTTGATCAAGGAGCGATCGGCAACGGACTTGGGATTGATGACCGTCCGCATCTCCGACCTGCTCGGTCGCCCTCTGGTCTCCGCCACGCCGAACACCAGCATTTGCGACGCGGCGTGGATCATGACGGAGAACCGCGTCTCCTCGCTGATTCTCATGACGGAGGGGCGGCTCGTCGGGATTGTGACCGACCGTGATCTGCGCAGCCGATGTATCGCGGCCGGGGTTTCCCGCGAGGTTCCGGTGGGGATGATCATGACGGAAAACCTGCACACGACCGAGGCGGATACCCTGGGCTTTCAGGCCTTGATCGCCATGACTCGGCTCAAGGTGAACCACCTTCCCGTACTGGACGAGGGCCGGGTTGTCGGTGTCGTGTCCAGCTCCGACCTGTTACGGATTCAGAGCGCGAACGCCGCCTATCTGGTGGGCGATATCTACAAGGCGAACGACCTGGGCACGGTGGTCGAAATCAGCTCCAAGGTCCCGGAGCTTCAGGTCCATCTCGTCACCGGTGGCGCGACTGCAGATCAGGTGGGCCAGGCAGTGAGCGCCGTAACCGATGCCATCTCCACGCGCTTGCTGGAGCTGGCTGAAGAAGAGCTCGGCCCTCCGCCCGTACCCTATGTCTGGATGGCGGGAGGCTCCCAGGCGCGCCGCGAGCAGTCCTCCCACTCCGACCAGGACAATGCCCTGCTGATCGCCGATCACGCCAAGCCCGCCGACGACGAGTACTTCGCCGCCCTCGCCAACATTGTGAACGATGGGCTCGATGCCTGCGGCTACGACTATTGTCCGGGCGACGTGATGGCCCGCAATCCGAAGTGGCGCCAACCACTGCGTATCTGGCGCAAATACTTCACCAACTGGATCCAGCGACCAGAGCCCATGGCCCTCATGCTCGCCAGCGTTTTCTTCGACCTGCGCCCGCTGCATGATCCGGAGGGCTTGTTCGGCGAGCTACATGAGCATGTGCTGGAGCACTCCCGTGAGAACCGAATATTCATCGCCTATTTGGCCGCCAACGCCCTCAAGCACCGGCCTCCGCTCGGTTTCTTCCGCAACTTCGTACTCATCAGCGGCGGCGATCACGACCACACCCTCGACATCAAGCACCGCGGGACGGTGCCGGTGGTGGATCTGGCGCGGGTGAATGCACTCTCCGCCGGCATTCCGCAGACAAACACCATCGAGCGCCTGGAAGCGGGGGCGGAGGCTCGGGCTTTGAGCCGCGACGGGGCTGCAAATCTGGTCGACGCCCTGGAGTTTATCGGCACACTGCGCATGCGGCACCAGGTTCGGCAAATCAAAGAGGGCAGAAAGGTAGACAATTTTTTGTCTCCCGACGAACTCTCCTCCCCGGAGCGAGGTCACCTCAAAGACGCCTTTTCTCTGATCAATACGATGCAGGAAGCCCTGGGACAACGCCATCAGGCAGGGCGCTTCGCCTGAGGTTGTCATGCTTCATCTTACGCCGGACCTGCGCCGTCGCTGGGCACTGCGCAATGCGCCCAAGGGACCGATGCGGGACTACCTGAAAACGCCCTTCCCGAAGCCGTCCGCCGATTACCGTGAGGTAGGGTTCCTCGCCATCGATCTGGAGACCACCGGCCTTGATCCAAGGCGCGACGACATCCTGAGCGTGGGCTACGTGATCGTGCAACGCAACCGCATCGATCTGGGTAGCGCATGCCACCGCCTGGTGCGAACCGCAAGGGCGATCCCTGAAGCCAGCGCCATTATCCATCAGATCACGGACGACCAAGCGGCACAGGGGGGACTCCTGGACGACGTGCTCGCCGCGCTGCTCAACGCTTTGGCGGGGAAGGTGATGATCGCCCATCACGCAACGGTGGAGAAAGGCTTTCTCGGGGACGCCTGCCAGCGACTCTACGGGGTAGGGTTACCGGTACGCACCGTCGACACCCAGGCGCTGGCTAAACGTACCTTCGAGCGCCGCCAAATCGCCTTCAAGAGCTCAGACCTGCGTCTGCACGCCTTGGGCGAGCGTTACAATCTTCCCCGCTACGCTGCCCACAATGCCCTGAGCGACGCCCTTGCCGCCGCCGAGTTGTTCCTCGCGCAAGCGTCCTACCGCGATAGCGGCAAGGCGGTCGTACCCTTGCGCGATTTCCTGACTTGGTAGCGGGTAGCGCAGCTTGGGGCAAGCGTTTAACATGAATGTTTCTGATTCGTAGAAAAGAAAAACTCGCGGGCTTCGCAGTCCGGCGTGCTGTCGAGACTCCGAACGATCGAGCGATGTCTTGTGACCTGTTGCCGTTATAGCCGCGCATGGTGCGCCCCATATCGACCTCTCCCCGCAGGAGGGGGATGGAGTGAAGGAAAGTTTCAAGGCGCTAACGGTTCCGGCGATTGCCAGATATCGCCTTCACTGGTTCTTGGTAGCGCGCCATCGTTTTGAGCGTTTCGGCAAAACCACGGGCGCGAGCCGCAGGCATTATCACCGTCGAAGAGGAGATAGCATTCATGTCAGAAATCAAAGTTCATGATATCCCACCTGAGATTGCGGCCAACGCCCACATCAATGCCGACAGGTACGAGGCCATGTACCGGCGCTCCGTCGACGATCCGGAAGGGTTTTGGGCTGAGCAGGCCGAGGCGTTCGTAACCTGGAGCAAGAAGTGGGACAAGGTCAGCGATTACAGCTTCAACGCCGACGACCTCTATATCAGATGGTTCCAGGGGGGCAAGCTGAATGTCGCCTACAACTGCCTCGACCGTCACCTGGACACCCGAGGAGATCAGACCGCCATCGTTTGGGAGGGCGACAACCCCGAGGAGGACCTGAAGATCACCTACCGCGAGCTGTATACGCAAGTATGCAAGCTGGGAAACGTGCTCAAGTCCCGTGGCGTCGAAAAGGGTGACCGTGTCTGTATCTATATGCCCATGATTCCGGAGGCCGCGGTCGCCATGTTGGCCTGCGCACGCATCGGTGCGGTGCACTCCGTCGTCTTTGGCGGCTTCTCCCCGGACTCCCTTCGCGATCGCATCCTCGACTCCGACTGCCAGACCCTGATCACCGCAGACGAGAGCGTCCGCGGCGGCCGCCATGTGCCCCTGAAGAGAAATGCGGATACGGCTCTGAGCGAGTGCCCGAACGTGAGCACAGTTGTTGTAGTGAAGCGCACGGGCGGCAGCGTCGACTGGACGGAAGGCCGCGATATCTGGTACGCAGAAGCCATGGCGGACGCCTCCGAAGACTGCCCGCCCGAAGAGATGGACGCGGAGGATCCGCTGTTCATCCTCTATACCTCCGGATCCACCGGCAAGCCCAAGGGAGTGCTGCATACCACGGGCGGATATCTGGTCTTCGCCGCCATGACCCACAAATACACCTTCGACTACCAGGAGGGCGAGGTCTACTGGTGTACCGCGGACGTCGGCTGGGTCACAGGCCACACCTACATCGTGTATGGTCCACTGGCCAACGGAGCGATCTCGCTCATGTTCGAAGGCATCCCCAACTACCCGGACGTCTCCCGCTTCTGGCAGGTGGTGGACAAGCACAACGTCTCCATCTTCTACACCGCCCCCACCGCGATTCGCGCACTGATGCGTGCCGGTGAGGAGCCAGTCAAGAAGACGTCCCGCAAGTCGTTGCGCATCCTGGGCACCGTCGGCGAGCCCATCAACCCAGAGGCCTGGGAGTGGTATTACCGGGTCGTCGGCGACGAGCGCTGTCCCATCGTCGACACCTGGTGGCAGACGGAGACAGGCGGTCAGCTGATCACGCCGCTTCCGGGCGCTACGCCACTCAAGCCGGGCTCCGCCACCCGACCCTTCTTCGGGGTCGAGCCGGCCCTGGTAGATCCCACCGACGGCACATTGCTCGAGGGTGCGGCAGAGGGTGCGCTGGTCATCACCCGTCCCTGGCCGGCCATCATGCGCACCGTGTATGGCGATCACGCCCGCTTCGTAACCACCTATTTCAAGCAATATGCGGGCTGCTACTTTACCGGTGACGGGGCGCGTCGCGACGAGGATGGATACTACTGGATTACAGGGCGCATCGACGACGTGCTCAACGTATCCGGCCACCGCCTGGGCACTGCGGAAATCGAGTCGGCTCTGGTGCTTCACCCACATGTGGCGGAAGCTGCGGTCGTCGGCTGCCCGCACGATATCAAGGGCCAGGGCATATACGCCTATGTGACGCCTATGGCCGGTATAGATCCCAGCGATGACCTGAAAAAGGAACTAGTGGCGTTGGTCCGCGGCGAGATAGGCCCTATCGCAACCTTGGACGTAATCCAGTGGGCTCCCGGCCTTCCGAAGACCCGATCGGGGAAGATCATGCGCAGGATCCTGCGTAAGATCGCCGCCGACGAGATCGATACCCTGGGCGATACGTCCACCCTTGCCGACCCCACGGTAGTCCAGGATCTGATCGACAATCGGGCGGGCCGTTAGGCACCGCGATCGGCCATTCCGGGTATGCAAATGCAACCCGGAGTGGCCCGGAACCCCGGCCATTGGTGAAGAACGGCATGTCGGCAAGCGGAAAGCTTTGTCGGCGGAAGCCGCCTCTTGTGTCGATCGGACAACCCGCGTCGGCGCAATTCCGGGGCACCTTGGCCTAATATTAGTCGTCGCAAAGGTCTCCGCGAGATAAAGCTATTTACAATCAATGCATTACATGAGCGCTAAGCTGCGAGCATTTTACGTGACGATTAATACCCGGATTCTCCAAGCCCGTGCGGTTGTATGCGTCTTGATGCCCAGCGAATTTTTTCACTTTTTCGGATGACGGGGCGCGGACGCGTACCCGTCGATTTCATAGTGAGGTTTGTCTCTTGAGCTCCAGTCAAAGAGTCGGCGTTTACGTCGACGCCGAGAACGTTAGATACAACGGCGGATATCAAATGCGGTACGACGTGCTGCGCCGCTTCGCCGCTCGTGAAGGAGGCCTTCTGCAACGACTCAACACCTATCTGGCCTTCGATTCGGAGCGCGCCCGGGAAGATCCGGATTACGCGAAGAAATCCCGGACCTATCAGCAAATGGTTCGCGATTTCGGATGGAAGATTACGGTCAAGTACGTGCGCCGGTACACGGACGAAAGCGGCAATGTCACCACCAAGGCCAACGCCGACCTGGACATGGCCGTTGACGCCATGTTGCAGGCCGGAAAGCTGGACCAAGTGCTGCTGGTGACGGGAGACGGGGATTTCCTGCAAGTAGTCAGTGCTCTTCAGAATACTGGCTGCCGTGTGGAGCTGGTCGGTTTCAAGAACGTATCGCGCCAACTTCAGCAAGCGGTCGATACATTTTATTCCGGTTTTCTTATCCCAGACCTGCTACCCATCCCCTACGAGCCCCGCAACGAATGGGGCCAACCCGGCTCCTGCGTGCGGGGTGTGTGCACCAAGTGGTTTGCCGATAAGGGTTACGGCTTCTTGCGGATCATCGACCATATCTCACCCGGACTGTGGATCACGGATCCCCGCGACCCTGAATCCCCCTACACCAGCGTCTTTTGTCACGCCAACGAGGTAGCCGATGAGGTGACGGAGGACATGCTGATGAACCGAGACACCATCCTCGAGCTCTATCTCAATGAGAGCGAGCAAAAGGATAACGGCCTGGTCGCCAACAACGTGCGCCTCGCATTTTCCGTTAACCGCTGATAATGTGAAGTGGAACTTTGAAATCAGCGGTAATTTGCAATAGGGTTAGACACAGGTATTCTCACCCTGCCCTGCGCTAGGAAAGCAAGCTGTCATGGCGACCAGTCAAATAGCAATAAAGCCGTCCGGACTCGCGTGGCGCCTGGTGCGCGATAAGCTTATCTCGAAAGAGCGGGCCGAAGACGCACATCGCGAAGCGCTCAGGCGTCAGAAGCCATTTGTCCAGTACCTGGTCGAAGAAGAACATTTGGACAGCCGGCGTATCGCCCTTGCCGCCGCTGAGGAGTTCGGTGTACCCCTGTTGGACCTGGATGCAATCGATCTTGCCGAGCTCCCCCTGAACCTGGTCGACGAGAAACTGGTTAGCAAGCATCGCGCCCTACCCATCTTCCGCCGTGGCAACCGTATTTACCTTGGCGTCTCCGATCCCACGAACCATCGTGCCCTTGACGAGATTCGGTTCAATACGGGCTTGGCCGCGAACGCGGTTCTGGTGGACGAGGTTAAGCTCGCCGTTGCGATCGAACGTGCGATCGAGGCCCAGGACAAGACCATGTCGGGGATCATGGACACCGACCTGGATAACCTGGACATAGCGTCCGAAGACGACGAGGCACGAGACGATTCGGACCTGAACGTCGATGAGGCGCCCATTGTCCGCTACATCAACAAGGTACTGGTTGACGCCATCGGCAACGGCGCCTCGGACATCCATTTCGAGCCGTACGAAAAGTATTGCCGAGTGCGCTTCCGCCAGGATGGTTTGCTGCACGAGATCACCAATCCCCCGGTGAACATCGCCGCCCGTTTGGTCGCGCGAATCAAGGTGATGTCGCGGCTGAACATCGCCGAGCGCCGAGTACCCCAGGACGGACGCATCAAGCTCAAGCTCAGCCGCAATCGGGAAATCGACTTTCGTGTCAATACCCTGCCTACCCTGTACGGGGAAAAGGTCGTCCTGCGGATTCTAGACGCATCCGCGTCCATGGTTGGCCTAGACCATTTGGGCCTCGAGCCGGAGCAGAAAGCGGCTTTTTTGTCGGCCATTCAGAAACCCTATGGTATGATCCTGGTAGTCGGACCGACCGGTTCAGGCAAGACGGTTTCCCTCTATTCGGCACTGGACATTCTCAACCGATCGGAGGTGAACATCTCCACCGTCGAGGATCCTGTGGAAATCCAGGTGCCCGGGATCAACCAGGTCAACATGAATGTCAAGACCGGACTCACCTTCGCCGCGGCACTAAGGGCCTTCTTGCGCCAGGACCCGGACATCATTATGGTAGGGGAGATTCGAGACCTGGAGACGGCCGAAATCGCGGTCAAGGCCGCCCAGACGGGCCACTTGGTGCTCTCCACACTGCACACCAACGACGCACCCCAAACGCTGACGCGCCTGATGAACATGGGAATCCCGGTGTACAACATCGCCTCCTCGGTTCACTTGATCATGGCCCAGCGCCTGGCACGTCGCCTCTGCCCACACTGTAAGGAGCCGGAGGAGGAGCTCCCGCGCGAGGCATTACTCGAAGAAGGCTTCGGCACTGATGAAATCGAAGCCGGGCTGTCGATATACCGTGCCGTCGGCTGCGAGCATTGCATCAACGGATACCGGGGGCGCTTTGGAATATTTCAGACCATGCCCGTCTCGGAGGAGATAGGACGCTTGATCTTGGAAGGCGGCAACGCGATGCAGCTTGCCGCTCAGGCGCGACTCGAAGGTGTAGCGGATCTGCGCGAGTCGGGACTTCGGAAGGTCAAGGCAGGCATCACCAGTCTCGAAGAGATCAACCGTGTGACCAAGGATTAGCCCTATGGCACTGAGCGTAGCGCAGAAGGCGAAAGCCTCACGACCATCCGTCTATGTCTGGGAGGGCATGGATCGACGCGGTGCACGCGTCAAAGGTCAGACCCGTGCGGCGAACATCACCCTCGTGCGGGCGGATCTTCGCCGCCAGGGCGTCAGCCCACTCAAGGTAAAAAAGAAGGCGCAACCCCTGCTCGGCGGAGGCAGAAGAAAAATTCGAACCGCCGACATCGCCGTGTTCAGTCGCCAATTGGCGACAATGATGTCCGCCGGAGTCCCCCTCGTACAGGCATTCGACATCGTTGGACGTGGTCACGACAACCCGGGCATGCAGGACCTGGTGCTGGCGATCAAGGCCGACCTCGAGAGCGGCACGTCCCTAACGGAATCTTTACGTAAGCATCCGCTGTATTTTGACAACCTGGTTTGTCATCTCGTTGCAGCCGGCGAGCAAGCAGGTGTGCTGGATGTGCTCTTGGAGAAGATAGCCACCTATAAGGAAAAGACGGAGTCCATCAAGGGCAAAATCAAGAAAGCCCTCTTTTATCCGGCGGCCGTCATCGCAGTGGCAGTCGTCGTAACGACGGTCATCATGATGTTCGTGATACCCCAGTTCAAGGCGCTGTTCGTAAGCTTCGGGGCCGACTTGCCCGCGTTCACTTTACTGGTCATCGCGGTTTCGGACTTCACCCGCGAATGGTGGTGGGGTATTCTGCTGGTGCTGATTGCCCTCGGCTTCTTCGTCACCAACCTGTGGAAACGCTCGCCCAGGTTCCGGGAAATCGTCGACCGCATAAAGCTCAGAATACCCGTGGTCGGAACCATCCTGCACAAGGCCGCCATTGCCCGCTTCGCCCGCACGTTATCTACAACATTCGCGGCCGGGGTGCCCCTGGTCGAGGCCCTGGAATCGGTGGCCGGGGCAACCGGCAGTGTGGTCTACTCCAAGGCGGTTATGCAAATGCGCGAGGAAGTGGCCACCGGGCAGGCGTTACAGCTCTCTATGCGGCAGCGCAACCTCTTTCCCCACATGGTGGTTCAGATGACCGCCATCGGCGAGGAAGCTGGCGCCCTTGACGACATGTTGGCCAAGGTGGCGGATTTCTACGAAGAAGAGGTCGACAACGCCGTTGACAGCCTCAGTAGCCTCCTGGAGCCCTTGATCATGGTCGTCATCGGTACCCTCGTAGGCGGTCTTGTTGTCGCCATGTATCTGCCGATATTCAAGCTGGCCGCGGTCGTCTGACGCGATTCTGCGTCGTTACTCCTGGGAGTAAAATCCCTGGATACCCAACACACAATGCATTGGATCGCGCTGCTCGAGCACAACCCGATCGTTCTCTACGGTATAACGGCTCTGTTCTCGCTCTGTGTCGGCAGCTTTCTGAACGTCGTTGTCCATCGTCTGCCCAGGATGCTGGATCACGATTGGCGCCAGGAATGTGAGTCCTTGATAGGGAAGGAGAAAGGAACGCCACAGCGCGCGCGTGTTTCACTCGCGTATCCGCCTTCCCACTGCCCCCATTGCGGCCACCGGATACGACCGCTGGAAAACATCCCGCTCTTGAGTTACCTGGTTCTGCGCGGGCGCTGTTCCGCCTGCGCAGCACCTATCGGCCTGCGCTACCCAATGGTGGAGACGATCACGGCGCTGCTGTCGATCCTGGTCGTCTGGCGCTTCGGCATCGGTTGGCAGAGCGCAGCCGCCCTGCTCCTGACCTGGGGCCTGATTGCCTTGGCGGCCATCGACTTGGATACCAAGCTGTTGCCGGATTCGATAACCCTGCCGCTTTTGTGGCTCGGACTCTTGCTGAGTCTCGGCGGCTGGTTCGCCGACAGCCGCTCGGCCATCATCGGAGCGGCGCTGGGGTACCTCAGTTTGTGGAGCCTTTTCCACCTGTTCCGTCTGCTGACCGGCAAGGAGGGCATGGGATTCGGCGATTTCAAGCTCTTCGCACTGTTCGGTGCCTGGCTCGGCTGGCAGTACCTCCCCCAGATCATTCTCCTGTCCGCCTGTGCCGGGGCCCTGATGGGCACGGCGCTGATCCTGCTACGGGGTCGGGACAGCCAGATTCCCATTCCCTTTGGCCCCTATCTGGCGGCGGCGGGTTGGATCGGCCTCATGTGGGGAGAGTCGATCAATCGCGCATACATCCAATGGGCGGGGTTGGCGTAACCTTGTGTGGCCGCCGTTGCGCGGGTCATCCGTCCGCTTGTTATCGCGAACGGACGCAGACAGAATCTCCCATTTGCGCAGGTTTGTGCTCATTCACGGACCAACGACAAAAAAGGAGCTGAGACGAAGCCGCCGTAATCGAGATCTGCGCGGCGCCATATCCCACCAAAGGAGCATCCACTGATGTTGGTCGTAGCCCTGACCGGGGGCGTGGGCAGCGGGAAATCCAGCGTCGCCGCCCTTCTGGCCGGACTTGACGTTCCCGTTATCGATGCCGACGCAATCTCCCACACCCTTACCGCCGCGGGGAGCCCGGTCCTGGGATTGATCGCCGAGGCATTCGGAAGCTGCTTCATCGACGCCGACGGGCACTTGGACCGGGCCGCTATGCGTTCCCTGGTTTTCTCCGACCCCTCGGCACGCGCGCGACTCGAGGCGATTCTACACCCGCGGATACTTTCAGAGATGCGGCGTCGGATAGAAGCGCTGTCGGCACCCTATGTCGTGCTCGAGATCCCGCTGCTGTTCGAGACGGGGCAGACGCATCTCGCCGACCGCATACTGGTCGTGGACCTCCCGGAAGTCGAGCAGGTACGTCGCGTCCAGCTCAGAAGCGGTCTGGGCATCGAGGAGATCCGGCGCGTGATTGGCAATCAGGCATCCAGGTCCGAACGCCTTAAAGGGGCCGACGACATTATCGACAACAGCGGCAGCTTTAGGGCACTGGAGGATCAGGTAAATCACCTTCACCGGTACTATCTCGAGCTCGCCGCGACTTGAGCGACTATGATTTGCCGCGGGTGTCCTGCTCGCCGAGGCCTCCCGTCGCGGGCTATCGCCTGAAAAAAGGTGGCGATATTGGTGCCAGTTTGTTATGTTCCGCTGTGCCGCCACCGGACGGACGAGCATTCTTCCTGCATGGGCTATTCGTTTCGGCCAGCGAGTCCTTCGGCCGGCGCAAACCAAACGTCAATCATGGAGGCTTGTAATCATGCTCGGAAGAAAAAGCGCGTCTGCGCTCAGCACCATCACATTAACCTTTACTCTCGCGCTCGGATCCGCGACCGTGCAGGCCGTGACCTGCAAGGGCATGGAGATAACACCCTGCCAGAAGAATGAAAGCTGTAGCTGGGTAAAGGCCTATACACGCAAGGACGGCGTGAAAGTCGCCGGCCACTGTAAGAGCAAGCCCGGCAAGCCGGGTGGCAAGAAGAAGTCCGAAAGCAAGGAATAGCGTTATAGCCGCGCGCCGGATGGACCGGGTTCGGTCTGTCCGGCGCCGGCGCGACGGCAGAATCCTGGTCGGAATATTCCCTCAACAAAAATCCCGGCTACGGGTGACCAGAGCACCGATCAGGCCCGAGTAGTCGCGCAATTGCCGAGCCACCAAGTGTGTCACTCCGCTCTCGCGCTGTATCTCTCCCACCACGCCCAGCAGCCTGGAGGCCAACAATACCTTGCGCTGGCGTTCCGCCACCCGCTTCCATACCACCAGATTGACATAGCCCGTCTCGTCCTCCAGGGTGACGAAAGTGACGCTGTTGGCGGAGGCCGGACGCTGGCGGGTGACCACCAGCCCGGCGGTGCTCACCACCCGACCCGACGGCACCCGTGTGACGTCGCGGGCGCAGAGCAGATGATGCCGCTCCAGATGGCCCCTCAGCAGGGCCAGCGGGTGGCGCCTTAGGGTCAGCCCTAGGCTCGCATAGTCCGCGGCGATTGCCTCTCCCTCGTCAGGGCTTGGCAGCAGGGGCAGCGCCCTTGCAGCGGTGAGGGACGTCAGCAGCGGCAGGGGCTCGGCGATCCCCGCCACCTGCCATGCCACCTGATGGCGGTTCCCGGCAAGTCCGCTCAGAGCGTCGGCACCCGCCAGGGCCTGCAGGTCCCCGCGATCGAGAGCGGCACACCGCGCAAACTCCTCCACGGAGCACCAGGGCGCCCCAACCCCGAGAAGACCCCTCGCCCGTACCAGGCGCTCTGCCCCCTGGCGGGAGAATCCCTTGACCATGCGCAGCCCCAGGCGTAGTGCCGGCTCGCCACCGGGGCCAGGCTCCAGGGTGCAGTCCCAGTCGCTGCGACGCACGTCCACGGGCCGCACCTCAACCCTCTGGCGCCGCGCCTCCCGTACCAGCTGGGCCGGCGCATAGAAGCCCATGGGCTGACTGTTGAGCAGCGCGGCGAAAAAGGCGGCCGGCTCGTGATGCTTGAGCCAGGCGGAGACATAGACCAGGAGCGCAAAGCTGGCGGCGTGGGACTCGGGAAACCCGTAGTCGCCGAAGCCCAAAATCTGCTGGTAAATCCTCTCGGCGAACTCGCGCTCGTAGCCACGCTCGACCATACCCCCGATCAGGCGCGCGCGGAATTGCTCCAAGCCGCCCCGACGACGCCAGGCGGCCATGGAGCGGCGGACCTGATCCGCCTCCCCGGGAGAGAAGCCCGACGCCACCGTGGCTACCTTGATGACCTGTTCTTGGAAGATGGGGACGCCCAGGGTCCGGCCGAGTACCTCCTCCACCGCCGCCGAGGGGTAGCTGACCGGCTCCAGCCCCTGGCGGCGACGCAAATAGGGGTGGACCATGTCCCCCTGGATGGGTCCGGGGCGTACGATGGCCACCTCGATGACCAGGTCGTAGAAGCAGGCGGGCTTCAGGCGCGGTAGCATGGCCATCTGGGCCCGGGACTCGATCTGGAACACGCCCGTAGTCTCGCCCTGCTGGATCATGCGGTAGACCGCCGGATCCTCCGCCGGGATATCCGCCATCCTGAGCTGACCGCCACGGTAGTGGTTGACGAGATCCAGGGCACGGCGCAGGGCGCTGAGCATCCCCAAGGCCAGGCAATCCACCTTGAGCAGGCCCAGAGCCTCCAGGTCGTCCTTGGCCCACTGGATGACGGTGCGCCCCTCCATGGCGGCATTCTCGATGGGTACCAGGCGGGAGAGCTCGCCGCGAGCGATGATGAATCCGCCCACGTGCTGGGACAGGTGGCGCGGGAAGCCGAGCAGCTCGTGGACCAAGCGCATGGTGCGTAGAACCAGCGGGTTGTATGGATCCAGCCCCACCTCACGCACCCGCTCCGGGGCCACCGCATGCCCGTCCCACCAGTTGAGGTTGCGGGCCAGCCGGTCCACCTGGTCGGCGGCCATTCCCAGCGCCTTGCCCACGTCCCGCACTGCGCTCTTGGGACGGTAGGTGATCAGGGTGGCGGCCAGGGCCGCGCGCTCGCGCCCGTACTTGGCGTAGATGTACTGGATGACCTCTTCGCGGCGCTGGTGCTCGAAGTCGACGTCGATGTCCGGCGGCTCGCCCCGCTCCCGCGAGATGAAGCGCTCGAAAAGCATCTCCATGCGTGCCGGATCCACCTCCGTGATTCCTAGGCAATAGCAGACGGCGGAGTTGGCCGCCGAGCCCCGCCCCTGGCAGAGAATCCCGCGGGAGCGGGCGAAGCAAACGATATCGTGTACGGTGAGGAAATAGGGCTCGTAGCCGAGCTCGGCAATCAGGACCAGCTCGTGCTCCAGCATCCGCCCGACTTTGTCCGGCACCCCATCGGGCCAGCGTTGCGCCGCCCCGGCCAGGGTCAGGCGTCGCAGATAACCGGTGGGGGATTCGCCGGCCGGTACCAGCTCGTCCGGGTACTCGTACCGCAGCTCATCGAGGGAAAAACGGCAGGCGGCGGCGATCTCGATGGTCGCGGCGAGCAGATCTTCCGGATAGAAACGCCTGAGCTCATCAAGGCTTCGCAGGTAGCGCTCCCGATTCTGCTCCAAAGCGCCCCCCGCCTCATCCACCCGGATCCCGAGTCGGATGGCGGTGACGGTGTCGAGAAGAGGCTTGCGTCCGGGCTGGTGCATCAGGACCCCACCCGCCGCCACCAGGGGCAGACCGCAATCCGCCCCCAGCTTGCGCAGACGCATCAGAGCCGAGCGGTCTCCCCCGCGACGATGCAGCTCGACGCCGAGCCAGATCCGACCGGGTAGAAGAGCCGCAAGCCAGCGCCCTTCCCAGGCGTCGGAATCACCGGTAGCCAGCCACAGGGCGAGGCAGCCGTCGAGAGCCGCCAGCAGGTCCGCCCGCTCCAGCCGATAACCACCCTTGGGACTGCGCCGCCGGGCCAGGGAGATCAGGTGGGAAAGGTTGCCGTAGCCCCGGCGATCCGTCGCCAGCACCACCAACCTTAGGCCATCCGTGAGTTGCAGCTCGCTGCCGACGATCAGATGTAGACCGCAGGCCTTGGCCTCGCCATGGGCACGCACCGCCCCCGCGAGGGAGCACTCGTCGGTCAGGGCGAGTGCCCGGTAGCCCAGCTCCAGCGCCCTGGACACCAGCTCCTCCGGATGGGAGGCCGCAGTCAGGAAGGAGAAGTTCGAGCGACAGAGGAGCTCTGCATAGCCAGAGAAGGGATCCTGCACTCAGACGCACCAAGAATACTGTTCATTAATACAGTATTCTAGCCTGTCCGGCGAAGATCGCCAGCGCCCCGGGTCGCTCGATCTGGAGAAGCACAGCCAAGCCGGAAAGGCACATAGAGCGTGAAGGATGTCAAGGTACCGGACCTGGAGACATTCCGCTCAAACCGACGAAACGAATCAGGACAAAGCACGGCCGCTCCAGCCGCTCGCCACCGAACTGTGGGCGCAGTCGATTGTGTATCCGCAGATGCCTGGCTGATGGTCGAGAGGTGAAAGGCGAGACCACCAACCTCGCCCTTTGCCTCTCTCTGCGATGTCGTGGATATCCGTCCTATTTCGGCTCCGGCGGTACTGCATTCCGGAGCCGCCGCCGAATAGGATCAAGCGATCAGCTTTTGGCCGCCTTGTCGAGCGCGAGCAGGTTATCGACCAGGGACACGGATAACTTCATCATCTCCGTGACCTCGGCCTGCGACCCTGCTTCGTCCCCGGCCTCCTTTTTGTCGATCGCCGAATGGCTCGCGTCGTGGAAACGCTGATGGGGCTCGAACAGGCTGTCGAACAATGCCTTTGCCTCGGGACCCGCCGCCTCCGCCTCAGCCGGGCCAGTGCTATAAAGCCACTTGCCGAGCTTGCAGTCGTGATAGTCGGTGCCGTGAAAGTCTCCCGTTCCCTCCAGCGTCGCTTGGATCTTGCGTAGATACTGGATGTGATCGTTTAACCTGAGTATGAAAAACGCCTTGCCTTCCATTGTTAATCCACCTCGTTCTTGTCGGTTGAGTGATCAGCGAGGGATCGCTTTCTCGTGGCAGACGCCGCACGCGTCCTCCCGCTCGATCAGCTTGACTTGGACCCGCTTACCGGTTAAACGGCGCAGGGTTTCTTCCACCAGACCGAAACCGAAGTAGCAGATAGCCTGCTCCCCGCAGGGTTGGCCACTCTGAGCCGTGAACTGGGCAAAGCCACAGTTCTGGAATTCGATCTCGTAAGAGCCGTCATCGTTCTCCCGTGTCAGCTTGAAGTCACCAAAGCCTTCGAGGGCAGCAACGCCTTCGTGCATGATGCGGGCGGCCTCTTCGAAAGGAGCGTTCTCGGGCAGATCGGGCCACACGGCATTGCTGGCTTGCTTGCCCGCCTCGCGCATGGCGATCTTGGATCCTGCTCCCATCATGAAGGTGACGGCGTTGGAGATGGAAGCGATGACGGTTTCCTGGGGCGACAGCTGTCTGTCGGTCATAACTGGGTACCTCTGGTGCTGCCGTCTATATCCGTTCCCTTAACGGCTATGGTGGCGACAGCGATGTTACTGCTCTGAGTTCCTGATGCCGCCATACGCGGCCGCGGCGGGCGGCGGCGCCGCCTAGACCAATTGGGTGATCTGCTCCGCGGCGCGCTTGACATCGAGGAAGATCAATCCCAGCTTGGCATTCGACTTTGCCAAGACCGTGACGACGGCGTTCAACCCGGCGTAGGTCATCAGCACATAGCCCTTGTCGCCCTTGACCAACACCTGCTCCAGCCCACCGCGCGCCAGCTCGGTCGCCGTGCGGTCACCGAGCGCCAGCATGGCGGCGCTCATGGCACCCACGCGGTCTTCGTCGAGTCCTGCCGGTAGCTGTGAGGCCATCATTAGGCCGTCGGTCGAGATAACACCGGATGCCTCGATGTCCGCGGACGTCCCATTGAGCTCGCTCAGAATGGAATTGAGCATATCGGATCGCATTGTCGGTTCTCCTTCGTTAGCAATAGGAATGAATCAGCCCTTATACGCACGGGCCAGGTTGTCGAACAGTGTCCGGCTCATGCCGGAGATCGATAGGAATTTTCGCGCCGAGAGGCCACCGTCGATGGTAGGCCCGTGCTTCAGGAGCACGACCTCGTACTCGAGCGCCAGCACGGCAAGCTGTTGTGCAGGGGCCATCAAGATATCGAAATCCATTTGGGTGGTCATTGTCGACTCGCCTTCGCCGATGGTTCCGATTATTGCGGTCGCTCAGGTTGAACGCCTCGATCGTCGCGCACGGCGTAGCGCTTGCTCAGCGCCCAAATAAGCTCCGTAAGTGCCGGTTGATTGAGCCGCGGGACACCTCCCAGGACCAGGACAAACCTCTGTTTTCCAATATAGAGCGGCCAGAAACCAACACGGCTGTTGCCCGCCGCATCCACGAGTGCCCAGGCGCTGGTTTCAAGCCCCATATTGCGACCGAGCAAACCGCTGTGCCGGTCATACAAGGAGGCGAGATCGGCGCTGACGGCGGAAAGCTCTTCGGCGGTTTCGTGCGCAAATCCGCGGGATTCGACATAGAATCCCTGCTCGTCAGCGAGCAGCGCTTTCCCGTTTGAGGACAGAGCTTCCAGGCGCTCGGGAAGGACGGTCTCCAGCGCTCCCGAAGGCGCCCGCTGCTGTTCGCGAAACCCCTCTACCCATCCCAGTGACTGGACGTGATAAAGCAGATCCAAGGCTTCGTGGGAGGTTTTCTCACCCGTCCACGCCCGCAGGGAGTCGAGCTCGAGCCGCGGGCTGGAGTCCTGCTCCATGATGTATCTGAGAAGCCGCCGCGGCACATTCTGCTTCTCCTCCGAGACACCATAGTAGGCACCCGCCGGCGTCGGCATGATGAAGTAGCCTTCCTTAATGGAGTACTGCACCCGTCATCCCTCTAGGCCGTAATCCAAGGAAGCCAGCAGTGACTCGATCAGCATTGAAACGTCGCGTTTTTCCCGCGCATCGACCTCGAACAGAGGGACAATCAGACCTGCTGCGGACAGCCATGTCTGGTACTCCCGCAGATCGGGACGGTTGGAGAGGTCGGTCTGTGTTACACCGATTGCCACCTGGGTCTGCGTGATGAATTCCTTGAAGCTCCCGAGGAAGAATTCCAAGTCCAGCAGCGGCTTGGGGCGTGCATCGTTCAGCAAGAGTATCAATCCGATTCCACCCTCGCTCAAAATGTCCCACATGAAATCGAAACGCTCCTGACCGGGAGTGCCGTACAGGTGCACGCGTTCTCCTTCACCCAGGTTCATCAAGCCGTAGTCGAGCGCTACGGTCGTAGTCGGCTTGCGCGACTTCACCATATCCGAGGCAACAGCTTCCGTTACGACCGGTGCGGCGTCGCTGACGGCGGCGATCGCCGTCGATTTTCCGGCGCCCACCGGACCGGTGAATATGATCTTGTGGTTATTCAATCTGAACGACTCCTGGATTGCGACTAGCCTAGACGCAGGTGCGCAAGGATCTTGCGGAACAGACTGCGGCGGGGTTGGGGTTGTGCCGGCTGGTTGTCCGCGCGGTCCTGTCGTGCAGGTTCCGTTGGACCTGTATCTAGAACCCCGATCGCCTGGACCGCACTGTAGAAAGAGAACACGTACCGCTGAGGAATCCCCAGAACGGCGGCGCTCTCCATCAGGGATACGGGCTGCCGAGACCATAGCGACGCGATCCGCATCGCATTCGGGAATGCTTGCAGGCGCGTCAGGTTCGGCCAATGCATCAGCTTGACCTTGGCGTTCAGGTCGGTGCCGACCGGCACGCGTCCTCTTGCTGCCATAAGCGTAAGCATCCATTGCAGCGTCGGCATCCGCCATTTGACGCCGTCGTATGTGCGTTTGCTCTCTTCATGGCTCAGCACCGTCGTATTCACATCTCCCTGCAACGGAAGGGTTGCAAGTGTCCTCAGGTGCACATTTTCAATGTTTACGAAGGCTCGGGTCGGGTTGGGTCGGATCACGATGGACCAACTCGGTCCGGCGACGCTGACCGGCCGCTGATCTCTCTCGGCCATCGCCGCTGCCCGAGATACGGTACCCGCCAGGAAACGGTCCGGATCGTACTGAGCCTTTCCCACTTGGCGCGGATCACCGGCATCGATATCGGGCGTCGATCCGATATAGCCTCTCGCATTTCGCTCGTCGAGCCTCATCGCAGCCGTGGCGCACCTGCGCTCAGAGCGCTGCTCCTGCGCTGTAACCGCTGCTTCCTCTGCAACCGGGGACGCGATGTCAGGGGTTTCCACTGCAGCGATTGGATCCTCATACCACTCGCTGTCGGGCATAAAGGTGTCCGGCTCGGTCGAATAAGGGGAGCTGCGGGGCGTGACTGTATCCGGCTCGGATGCACACTCGACGCTGTCAGGCATCGAGGTGTCCGGCCCGATGGCCGACTCGGCAGGGAAGCTCCTCGAAGCCGCGCCTAGTGTTTCGGAAATTGCCTTCGGATCTGCTCCAATCGCCTTGCCTGCATCGACTTGCGCAGATCGGGTCGTTGTCTTTTGCGGCGGAGAAAGGGCGACTCGCTCCAGCGCGACCGAGAGCATCGATGTGCTGAGCGGCTTCAAAACGAACACCGCGTTGCCGGCGTTTTCCAGGGTCTTCTCTGCGATCGATACGAGGATCGCGGGAGTTGCAGTCCGCTCCGTCCGGTGGGTATCCCATGCCGTCCGTCCGTCCATGCTGTCGACATCGAAGAGCCAGATATCGGCATCCGGAGCGTCGCGAAATGCATAGCGGCTCTCGAGACGGATCTCGAAAAACAGAGCGATCGCAGATAAGGTGCGCTCATCCACCCCGACAGCTTTGATCGTCATTGGCTCCGCACGGGTCTGCGCAGCCGTCCGGGTCCGATCAGTCATGGGCGATAACCACGAGTGTTTCGATCTTGCGTTGTCCGTCACCGGCGGCATCTTTGCGGCACCTCTGAGACTTTTTAATAAATCTTAAGGAACGTGAAACGTCCTGATTCAGGGACAGTAGCGCTCGCGAGCTCTGGGCGCGATGCTCTACGACACAGACTTGCGGGGATACGGGCAAGGTCTAAATATGATGATGGTCCACGACGGCGAGGAGGTCAAAGAACTGGATCACACTATCGCGCATTTCCGCCCTTTCTCGCACGGCTTGGTGATATGGTAACCATGTCGGCTCGTGACCTTTTCGTAAGAAGCTGCAAACCAGGCTTGGTCGTCTGTTGTTATACTTGAAACAACATAAAGCCGCGGAATCGGCGCGAACCGCAAAGCGCATCTCGTTGACGCGGATTGAGTCTTTCCCCTAACCGTCATCGTCAGTGAGTTGTTACCTAATACCTGGACAATCCTCTGGTCGGTGTACGTATCTCAAGCGCTATAAACGGGCTGAACGATGAGCCAAATCAAAGAACGAAAGACGATTCTGGTTGCCGATGATGATCCACTGATACTGACCCTTATGAGCACAGGTCTACGAAACGCGGGTTATGAGGTACTGGAAGCCAGCGGAGGGAGACAGGCAGTCTTGCTCGCCGCGAGCAACACACCCGACCTGGTCGTACTCGACATCGGGATGCCGGATCTCTCCGGGATTGAGGCGGCGAAGATCATCAACACGGAGCTCGGACTTCCCATCGTCTTTCTTTCCGCCCACGATGACGAGGAAACGGTAAGCGCCGCGCTCGATCAGGGTGCGATGGGTTATCTCATCAAACCGATCAAAGCGCAGCGGATGTTCCCCACAATCGAGGCGGCAATGCGCCGCGCCTCGGATATTCGCCGACTAGCCGGTGCGGTGGAGTCGGCAGAAAAGATAAGCCAAGCCACCGGTATCGTCATGGAACGATTCAAGGTCGACTCCGAAGAAGCCTTCGAGCGCATCCGCCGTAACGCCCGCTCGCGAAGGATCAAGGTCGCGGTAGTCTCTGATGAGATCGTTTCGGCTGCGGCCCTTATCAACACCTTTGCGTCTGCTTCGGACCAGCGCACGAAAAAACGCAGCCGGCAGCGGAAACCGGATTCCCACACATTCGCATGAAAAATGGCGGGAATCGCTTACGTTTCACCAATGTCAGATAGGCGCGCACTCGCATGCTGAACGATGCCAGAGAAAGAGCGGCAGGTCACCTCGATAGCGGCACTCCACCGCCGCATTCCGAAGAGCCGGAGGCACTGTTCTCAGTCGCCGAGCTTCGAACGCTAAAGCTTGCCTCACGCGGTCGCAAATCGAGTGTTTCGGATTTTCTCGCGCACGCGGTTGCGCGCAACCCGGCAGAATTGCGCCGGCATATCCAGCGCATAAGCTTGTTTCTCGATAAAGGTAATGGTCCGTGCGTTTACGGGGCGGTTGTGGACCTTTTTATCGCGCTCGGAGACAAAGGCACCGCACTACGTCGCAGGATGTTGGATCTGGCGAGACCTTTGGTTTCGGAAGATCAATATCGCGCGCTGAACGATAAGCTCGAAAGGGGACTTTCGCCGTTGGACAGAGTTCCTCTATCGAGCGAGTCTATTCTCGGCAAGGGGATCCGAGGCACGACTCGGTTGGTTGAACGGATCGGCACGGATGAAACCTCCGACCTGGATCCGCTGACTGAAGCTCGTTCGCGCCTCGAATACGGGCAGGTCGACGAAGCCCGGCGCGTACTGGAGGAGGCCGTGCTTCAGTACCCGATGCGTGGGGACCTGCACCGGGAGCTGCTGGAGATTTATGTTCATTCCCGAGACTATACGCACTTCAGTGCCATGCTCGAGGCACTGCGGTCCGCGGGTAGCCCCGTTCCCTCGGCATGGAGGCGACTCGCGTCGGCTCTCGAGTTGGTCGATACCGGAGATGAATCACCAAGCATGGAACATCAGGGTAAATAAGCCGGGCAATCCGCTTCCGATAGAAACCGGCTGCGGCCGTGGTAGCGGTAGAGTCCCTTTCACAGCGTTCCGAAAAGCCTGTTCCGTCGCCCCCGGGCGCTTCGCCTTCGCTTTTCGCCGCGCACCGACCGCTGATTCTCCAGCTCTCCTCGATCATTTTCCGCTCATACCATTGTCGGTATCACTGCGCACGTGGTTCACAGGTATCGGGTGCGGATACCCGCGCGAACGGTGGCCGTTGATCGGCGACGGAGCCGCCTGACCGCGAGAAGCACATGGAAATTACCCCTGAAGCCATCGACTCGAACGATGAGATCCTGGTGGTCGACGACACGCCCGTGAGCCTGATGATACTCACCGATCTCTTGATGTCGCACGGCTGCCGCGTACGTCCGTCCGACGATTCCAGGCTGGCCCTCGAGTCGGCACTCGCCGCCCCCCGGACCTGATACTGCTCGATGTAAAAATGCCCGGCATGGATGGCTTCGAGGTGTGCCGGCGATTGAAACAGGATCGGCGTACCTCGGAAGTACCCGTCCTGTTCGTCAGTGCCCTGAACGATATCGACGACCAGTTGCGTGGCTTCGAGACGGGAGGCGCGGACTATATTACCAAGCCCATCAGGGACGAAGAGGTGCTGGCACGAGTCGCGACCCACCTTGCACTGAGCCAAAAGGCCAAAGAGCTGGAGCAAGCCAAAGAGCGTGCCGAATCGGCCAACCATGCCAAAACCGAATTTCTGTCCAACATGAGCCACGAGCTCCGCACACCCATGGTTGCCATCTCGGGTTTCTCGGAGTTTGCGTTGAACGACGGAATCGCAAAGCAGTTCCAGGATCAGCTGATTCTAAACTATCCTGGAATAACCCTGTTGGTTAATAATCTACCGGATCTGGATAACGATGAGCAGGAGACTTTCTGTCGGCAGCTGGCGTTAATGGCGAAGGGAGCCAGCGCCAGACTGGACAGCTTCTCCAAGCGCGCGACGAGAATCCGCAATTCCCGACGCTCGGTAACAGCTACCGCCGAGCTGTCGACCCGATTCAAATCTTTCAAGTGTGCTAGCCGGCTCGGCAATTGAGCCAGCCACTGGTAGGCCGCTTCAACCGTGAAA
>JAJDOL010000039.1 GCA_022340195.1 Chromatiaceae bacterium | reverse complement strand
TTATTGGTTATCCGATAGCCTTCCTGGCACGTCTTCATCTCGCGACCGGCGAGGCTGGTTTTCTGTCGAGCGCTTTGCGCTATCTGGATTTCGCGCGGCGTTGTGGCGAGCGACTGGTTGCCGAGCACTTCGCCCACAAGGTCGCTTGGGGCGCCGCCGAGCTGGCACGTGCGAGCCGGAATCCCGAGCATCTCGCACTGAGCGCGCAGATCGCCGGCAGGCTGATCGCCGCACAAGACGGCAGCGGCTCCTGGATGGCCGACCAGGCGATCTGCACCAGAATCGACCAGAGTGCCGAGGTCGCCATCTGGCTCCTGGAGATCTGCGGATGTATCCAACGGGCCTGAATCGGCCGGGACTCCGGCGGAAGGATAAGGATCGCGACAAAACTGAACGCCGAAAACAAGATGGTATGGCCAATCGCGAAGCGACGGTAGCGCAACCGGAAGCCGCCGGGTTCCGTGAATTCTCGGGCTAAAGGATCGCTCCCCGCTCGTCCAACGCGTACCGGCTCAGGCTACCGATGAGGAGCTCGAAGGCGTCGTCCACCGAGTGGGTGCGGTGAAAGATGGCGATGTCTCCGGCGTCGATCATGCCGTGGCCCGCCAGAGCATCGAAGTCGACGACCTGCTCCCAGTAGCTGGTACCGAACTGGACCACCGGCAGGTGCTTGCGGATCTTGTGGGTCTGGAGAAGGGTAAGGATCTCGAAGAGCTCGTCCAGGGTCCCGAAACCGCCGGGGAAGATCTGCTTCTCGGCTATTCGAACCTCAGTGCATCGATAGGCCGCAGCCGCGACGCCTTGCGCGCCGGGTGCATGCCGAAGAAGACGCCCACCAGCCCGGCGAAGAGGAAGGCGACCAGCACCGACGCTGGGGTGACCTCCACCGGAAGCTGGGAGAAACGGGCGACCGCCGTGGCGCCCCCCATTCCGAGTAGGATGCCCAGCAGCCCACCGACACCGGAGAGCACCAGGGCCTCCAACAGGAACTGCCACAGGATGTCCCGCGGGCGGGCACCCAGGGCCATACGGATGCCTATCTCCCGGGTGCGCTCGGTCACTGATACCAGCATGATGTTCATTATCCCGATGCCACCCACCAGCAGGGACACGGAGGCGATGCTGCCGAGCAGCCAGGTGAACACCCGCGCACTCTCCTCGGACGTTTGGGCCAGCTCAGCGCGGTTGTACATGCGGAAGTCGTCGTCCGCATCGTCCGTCAGGCGATGGCGCCGGCGCAGGAGCCGCTTGATCTCCTTGGTGGCGCGAAAGGTCGCCTCCCGCCCGGTGGTGGTGAGCTCGATGCGGTCGATGTGGGTGATGCCCTTGAGCTTCCGCTGTACCGCCGTGATCGGCATGAAGATAGCGTCGTCCTGGTCCGATCCCCAAGCGGTCGCCCCTTTCTCCGTCGCGACGCCGATCACCCGACAGGGCAGGCTCTTGATGACGATGGTCTCCCCAGCCGGGTCGAGCAGCCCGAACAGCTCGCGCGTTACCGTCTGTCCAAGGATGCAGACCTGCCCCGCGCCGTCCACCTGGGTCTGACCGAAGACCTCGCCCTCCGCCAACGGCCAGCTGCGCACCGCGAAGTACGCCGGCGTCACCCCTTGGATGGCGGTCCCCCAGTTCGCGCCGCGGTAGCGTACCTGGGCGGCGGACTGGACGCTGGGAGCTACGCCTACCACGTCCGGCAGGTCTGCAATGGCGTCGGCATCACCCAAGGTCAGGCTGGTGGTGGTGCCGGCGCCGGTGCGCACCCCGCCCCGGGTAACCGTGCCGGGGCGGATCACCAGGCTGTTTGTGCCCATGCTCTCGAGCTGCTGGGCGATGCGCTGCTGGGCACCGTTGCCGATGGCGACCATCGCGATCACCGAGGCGACCCCGATGATGACGCCCAGCGCCGTCAGCATGGCCCGGGTCTTGTTGCGCCAGAGGGCACGCAGCGCGAGTGCCAGGGCAGCGGACCAGCTCACGGGCGAGCCTCCAGCCGACCGTCGCGCACGGTCAGGGTGCGTCCGGCGCATTGGGCCACGTCCTGCTCATGGGTGATGAGGACGATGGTGAGCCCCTCCCGGTTCAGGGCCTCCAGCACGCCCAGGATCTCCTCCGTGGTGACCGTATCCACGTTGCCCGTGGGCTCGTCCGCGAGCAGGAGCGAGGGGCAAGTGACCAGGGCGCGGGCGATGGCGACCCGCTGCTGCTGCCCCCCCGAGAGCTGATTCGGAAAATGCCTCATGCGCTCGCCCAGGCCCATGCGCTCCAGGGCCTCGCGGGCTCGCTCGTGCCGCTCCTGCCGCCCGACGCCGGCGTAGACGAGCGGCGTCTCCACATTCTCCAGGGCGCTGGTGCGCGGGAGCAGGTTGAAGCTTTGAAACACGAAGCCGATCTCCCGGTTGCGCAGCCGCGCGAGCTGATTCGGGGTCATGCCTGTCACGTCCTCTCCCCGCAGCCGGTAGGTGCCCGAATCAGCCACGTCCAGGCAGCCCAAGATGTTCATCAGGGTCGACTTGCCCGAGCCCGAGGGACCCATGATGGCGACGAATTCCCCGCCCGCGACGGCCATGTCGATCCCGCGCAGGGCCTGAATCTCCACCCCGTCCAGGGCGTAGACTTTCCTGAGGTCGCGGATCTCGATGAGGGGTGCGGCCATCGCGGATCAGAAGAGGCTCAGCCCGAAACTCCGCCGCCGCGACGTCTCCTTGCGCGCCCCGGGCACGGCAATCTCGAGGTCCACCTTCAGCCCCGGACCGGCGATCTCGGTGAGCTTCTCGCCCACGATGCCGGTGCTTACCTTCAGCGGCGAGACCCCGTCACCGTCCGCGCGCCAGACGATGCCCTGTCCGGGCGTGAGGTCAACCCGCACCTTGTCCAGCCGCGCCTGCGGCCAGTCGGGGACGAAGCGCAGGGCCGCGTGGGGCACCTGCCAGGCGTCCTCGCGGCGGTCCACTTCGATGAGCACGGTGGCCGTCATGCCGGGCTTGAGCGCCAGGTCGGCGTTGTCCACCCGGATGATGCAGTTGTACTTGACCACCCCGGCCTCGACCTTCGGCTGCAGGCGCACCTGCTCCACCTCGCCGTGGAACTCCCGCTCGGGGTAGGCAAACACGGTAAAGGTCACCGGCTGTCCCTCCCGAACCCTTCCGATGAAGGACTCGTCCACGTCCGCCTCCACCTGCATGCGGGTAAGGTCGTTGGCGATGGTGAAGAGGGTCGGGGCCTGGAGGCTCGCGGCCACCGTCTGGCCGACGTCCACGTCGCGGGAGACCACCACCCCGTCGGTGGGGGCGACGATGGTCGTGTAGTCCAGGTTGACCTGCTCGCGCTGGAGCGCCGCCCGCGCCTGGGCCACCGCCGCCTCCTTCACCCGGTGCTCCACCTTGGCCGAATCGTAGGCGAAACGCGCCGTGTCCAGCTCGCTCGCGGCGGCCAGCCGCTTGCCGTGCAACTCGGCCACGCGCTCCAGCTCCCGCTTGGCCTCGGCAACGGCGACCGCCGCCTTGTCGCGCTGGGCCTGGGCGTTCTCCAGGTTCGCCTGCGCCTCCGCCAGCTTGGCCTTGAAGATGGCCGGCTCGATTTGCGCGATGACCCGGCCCTTCTCCACCCGGTCGTTGAAGTCGGCATCGAGGCGCTGGATGGTGCCCGAGACTTGGCTGCCCACCTGCACCGTGTTGACCGGGGAGAGCGTGCCGGTCGCCGAAACCACCGCCGTGATCGGCCCCCGCTTCAGGGGCACCAGGTTGTAGACGGCCTCCTCCGGCACATCGGCGGTGTCACGTGTCCACCACAGGGCTGCGGCAACGGCGCCGATGGTTAGAAGAACAAGGAGAAAAACGACAATTCGACGAGCCATGCGTGTTCCGGATCTCGAGGTGCGGCAGGCCGGCGGCTTCCGCGCCGGTGCCTGCTTACGCGACGCGCGCAATCACGCCCCAGATGTATAGGCGAACTTCGCCCACTGGAAGGAGTCCGCCAGGATCGACAGCGCGTCGGGACTTCGGCGGCGGAAGCGCGTAGCACTCCATAGACGTCGCACACCTTCACGCGAGGTGTGCTACTCCGCGTTTCCCAGTCGGTATTGGGCCGAATGGGTTCGTCCCCTGCGGCACGACGCGCTACCCCTGTAAATACGCGCCGAAGGCGCTCCTTCTCGCCGTCTCCCTTCGGGAGAGGGCCGTGGCAAGGGAAAACCCTTCATGACAGCCCTGTTTTCATGGTCAGAAGAGGTACGGGTGTCATGAAGGGTTACGCTCGGATTCGCGCATCTCTCCTCTCTTCAGGAACCAACGGTCGAAGAAGCAGAGGTGGATGTTGCTACCGATCCAGCCCACGAGACTCAGTCCGGCGCCGGCAAGGATTTGCCAAACCGTCTTGCGGTACTGGATCAAGCGCACCAGCCACTGCAACCCGATGCTGGCCGCCGCTACTGTGAGGAGCGTCATCGCAACGGCCGCGGCAAGCCCCTTGGGCGTGAGAAACGGCTCTTCATGCCAGGCGACGAGAGCCCAAAGCAGGCCGAGAGCCACCGCGATTCCCCCAGCAATGCTGATTACCCGCAGTAGCGGTGACAGCTTCCAGATCTTCAGAAAGGTTATGCTCGCGACGTCGAGGAGCTGATTGAGCCAGCCCGAGGTTTCCTCTTTGGTGCTGCTCAATGCCGGCTTTATGCCTAAGAACGACCAGTCGTGCTGGCGCTTGTCGACCCGGAAGCCCTCGATGGCATTACCGATGCTCGAGCGCACCATCTGGCAGCCGCTCGTCATCAGGGCAAAGGCCTCCACCTCGCTGAAGGAGTCGAGGTCGGTGCGGATGTTGGCAATCTTGCTCTGCACGCCTTTCAGGATGCCGTAGCTCGTGAGCGAGCTGCGTCCTCGCCTTGCTTCCTCGACCGTAAGCTGCTTCGGATTGTCACAACCGACCCAATCGCGGTCTTCCACTTCCAGATCCTTCTTCAGATGCAGAAACAGGAGCCCCTTCAAACGACCGCTCTTGCGCCGCGACTCCACCTCACGATACTCGGAGGTACGCACCCGCGCCTGTAGCATGCTGGTGGTACGCAACAGCACGCCGATCGGGTTGTCCGGTGGGCGGTCGACGCTGGATATTTGGCCGCTCGCATCGCTGGCAACGAGTACGGTGCAGTTCTGATCGAGCAACCCGGCGATGCCCTGATTGTCGTGGACCCCCCCGTCGACGAGCCGGACCGTCACGCCATTTTTGTAAAGCTTGCGAAGCTCCAGCGGCGTGAACAGCCCCGGCACACAGGAGGACGCGGCCGCGGCCTGCCCGATGCGGATGTCGCGGTACCGGAGCGGCGCCTCCGTGTCGTAATACATGCGCCGCAAACGGTAGTTGCCGTCGATCTGGCTGTCGATGAAGGCTGGCGGCTCCCCCATCCAGCTCGCGGTGAATTGCCAGTTGTGGCCGGTGTTCACGCTGGTCGCGTTCAGAACGAGGATCGGCACCTTGTTCGAGCGCTTCCAGTTATCGTATTTCGGCTTGCACTTCTCGTCTCCCTTCGGCTTGACAATGAGCTTGCGCAGCACGCGCTCGCCGTCGTCGTCGACCCGTGCGTACAGGTGCTTCTCGTAGAGCTCGCCGAGGCGGTTGGTCCGGCTGTAGCCGGGCTGGAACATCATGCGCAAATTGACCAGCGGGTTGCTGCCGATCCGGGTGCGGATGTTTTTTTGCACACCGGCCAGGAATTCCCGGGCCAGGCGCTCGATCAGCTCGATGTAGTCCTCGCGCCTGATGTCGGCGTCGGTCTTCTCCTGTAGGAGCTTGCGCACCTCCAGATAGTAGTGCGCACCGACAATGGAGCCACCCGATACGCAGGACAGAACCTCGACGTGACGCAGCAGATCGCGCTCGGCCAGTCCCGCGAGCACTCCGATGTGGAAGAGCGAAGCCCGGAATCCGCCCCCGGACAGTCCAATTCCGAGCTTGCCGGCGAACAGGGACCCGGCGCCGGCCGTTGCGCTGTCACCGTAGACGGCACGCAAGACCCCCCAAGGCAGAGACCTTTCGAATTGCTCGCTCGTCGTTGCCAACGGATCCTGGAGCCGGGCCAGGTAGGCGAACTGGCGCGCGGTCGTCTCGAGCTCCCAGGGCTCTACCGGGCCGAGATCGTAGGCTTTCTTGAGGTGCTGTGTCGCGTTCGCGTAGTCGCCTAGCCCGAAGTACGCCTCGGCCAGCGTCTCATAGAACCAACGGACTTCCTTGCGCGGGGGGCCGCCTGCCCGAGCCGGCTTGTCCTGAATGCCGAGCAAGGTGTCGCGGACGCGCTCCCGCCACTCGCGGGCTTGCGTATGCTTCGCCCCGCCTTTCTCGCCGCCCTCCATCGAGGCCAGCACATCGAGGATAAAGGCGGCATTGATCGCGGTGTAGCCGGTGTCTTGCTCGATACCCTGCTCGGCGCCACGCTCGTAATAGCGCAGCGAGTCTTCCAGGGTCTGGCGCTGTCCGGTTGCCAGCCATTTGCGCTTGCAGATCCCCCCGGCAATGCCGAGTGTCTCGGCATCGGTCGTGGCCTTCAGCGAGGCGCCGCCTTCGATGCCCTTGATACCGTCGAGAATTCGAAGTGCCTCGTCGTGCCTGCTGTCGTCCGGCCCATCCGGGTTTTGCGAGGTCCACAGCGCCCATTTCTGTCGCAGCTCGATGCCTAGCTCGGCCCCCAGCCTCTCATCGTCCGCAACGTGGGCGGCAAGTCGCCGCGCGTGCTCGATGTACTGCTTGCCCGCGAGTCGCCTGGCAATCGCAAATCCATCTACCGGGTCGATGCGCTCTCCGCGCCGCACATCGTTGGATTTCGCGATCAGCTCATCAATCGTTGCGTTGCCTATGTTCATTTCCCTTTCTCCCAAATACTGTCGCAGAACAGGTCGCCGGCCCCGAAATAGCCGCAACCCCAAGTGTAATCCTTACTCGGGTTGAGCCTAGTATCCTCTTCGACCTTTCCGGAGCGTCAATTGGCGGTTCGCAATGGATTCCCACACAACGATAGGCCCGCGTATTTTCACCCGACCGCATAGCCGCGAGCGTCCCGGGTAGACCGAGCTCGCCCGATGGCGTCGTAAGCACCAACCGTCGCCGCGGATAGCGGCGTTTTTTGCTGTCGCTGCCGAATGCTCCAAATATGGAGATGCAGTTGTGGAACCTCCTCAACACGCCGGCCAAGCAACGGGGCACGGGAAATAGCCAGCGCTCCTTCCTCCAGGCATTGGAAGCCCAGCACCAGTAATTAGCGGCAAGCTCGCCTTGAATCTCTCCGCACGCAACCGGCTTCTCGATGGCTCACTGGAACAGGCTGCGGTGGCCCGGATGCGCCGGATAAATCCAAGAAGTCCCGCACCGAGGATGAAGCCGCGCAAGCCCGGCAGGACCAAGACGAGCACAAGAGGCGGGACGATGCCGAGGGCGATTAAAGTCAATCCGGCGAGCCCGTCGAGCAACGTCGTGCAGGACAATGCCCGGGTGCCGCCGGACACGGGCGTGTGAGGTGGTGTTGCGCCGGCCTCTGGACAAACGAATGACCGCGCTCGTTTACAACTGGTGGAGCTTGTTCGTGCGCCTCGCCGATGCGAACAAGCACACCGAATCGCTCACCAGCGGCCCCCTGTTGCTGCATGCCCCGGCTCGACTGACCCGCCAGAGCGGGCAGACACGCGTGACCATTAGCAACGATTTACCAATAACTTAAACATCTCGTGTAGGTTTAGCCGACGAAGGAGGCTCAACGGCCAATAAGCCGAGTAACGATCTTTGTTGGGCCTCGTACCTCGGCCCAACCTACCAGTTCAGGTTATTTTGCACCGTCCCCTTAGCCATTCCCACGCCCAGGCCGCCTTGGCTGCAAACCTGCGCAACCCCGACTACGTGCGTGTGCTCTGCGGCTCCCTGGATCATCTTCCAACGGCGTTTGCCGGACTCCACGAGCAGGCCCTCGAACAAACCACCCCCTGTCCAGAAGCAATCGAGATTCCAGGCTACAGCATCGTATTCGGGCACTGCTCAAGGATGAAAAATCGGTCGTTTCAGGGACTGACAGCCAGGAATCCAACCAGCCTCCATAACGGCTTTTTTATGTGCAACCACGCTGGTCAGCGCTTTTTCGCCCGTGACCGGGCTCACGCTATCCTGTGCGGAGATCAGGGCGGCCAGGCGCTCGAGCTTGAGTACCAGACCTTGCTGGCGAATCACGACGTTCAGTGGAGCCTTGACCAGAGGCTGACAACGGTGAATTCTTCGACTTATACGATTCGATTGCCTATCCTTAGGGACCGATAGAGATGAAAGAACTGCTCGGCAAAATAAAATCAATCCTTACAGGTACGTTTATGCATTCCCACTTCCCGACGTTTCCCACCCGCTTGCTTTCATTGGCAACTTTCCTCGCCTTGGCTTTGGCGAGTACTTGCGCCCTGGCGTTCGACATCAGCGGGACGCTGGAGGTCGCCAACGCGCCCGCCCGGCTGATCAACCAAAAGCGGGTTTATCTCTTTGAGGCCACCGACGGCGCACCGATTGAACGTGGTGTTGGCCTTAGCAATGGAAACGGCGACTTCACCATCTCGTCCGCGGTGGACGTGACCGATAGCGTTTTTTTCCTGATGGTTGATGTGCGTCCGCGGGTCCGTTTCGTGTCCGTGCTCGGCGGTGAGCTTCCAGCCGCGGCGGTGATCAACGAGTTTACGACGGTCGCCGCTTCCTACGCCTTTGCGCAGTTCTACCGCACTGGTCAGATTTCAGGCGACGCCTTTCGGCTCTACATCGCCAATGAAATGTACGGCAACTTGGCTGATTCGATCACCGGCAATATTTCCGACGTGTTGCTGACGGCGCCCAACGCAAACGAAACGAGCTCGCTCAAGATGTTCCGTTCCCTGGCGAATCTGCTAAACCGCTGCGCCGTCGACCCCGACATCGCCAGGGCGGTGCTGAACGCGACGAAGCAGCCCGGCGAGCCGCGTCCTACTGATACGGCGGTTGCCATTGCAAACCTCGCCCGTGATCCGGGCCGAAACGTCGCCCGGCTGTTCCTCCTGACTACCTGGCGTCAACCCTTTACGCCGGCGCTGGTAGAAGTGCCCGACGCCTGGTGTATCACCGTCAAGGTAAATGACTCGGGCGGCACGGACGCCCAGCTTTTTGGCGGGCCGGCCAACGTCGCTTTTGACGCGCGGGGCTATGCCTGGATTCCGAACAACGTCCCGCAGGGCTCGCCCGATTCCGGGGATTACCTGATCGTGCTGCAGCCCAATGGCAAGCCGGCCGATGGGACCAACGGATCGCCGGTCTCACCGATCACCGGCGGCGGCATCAAGGGCGGCGGCTGGGGCATCGCTATTGGGCCGGACGATTTTGTCTGGGCCTCGAACTTCGGCTGGGGCATGAACGTCGATGGCAACTGGCCGCAACTCGACCCGGAGGACGGCACCGGCAGCGTGTCACTGATCCGCGCGGAAGATGGTTTGCTCTTTTCCGAGCCGATGGGTTTCTACGGCGGCGTTTGGCGTGCACAAGCCATACAGGTCGAGGACAACGGCGACGTGTGGATCGCCAGTCTCGAAAACGACAGTGCCGTCGTTTACAAGGGCGGCGATCCACTCAACAGCAAATCGGTTCAGTTCTACTACGGCGCGCAGCCGTTCGGCATTCTGCCGCTGGGCGATGGCTCAGCCTGGGTGTCCAACACCGGCGGGCTGGCGACGGGCGATCGAGGGAGCAGCATCGCCAAGATCCGGTTCAACATAAAAGGCGAGCTGGAAACGACCCAGCTCAAGCCCGTTGGCGACAACATTCGCGTCATCGTTCAGGACTCCTACGGCAATATCTGGTTGGCTTCCATTGGCGACAGCTCCATCTACGCTTTCGACGCCGAGGGCAACGAGTTGGGCCGATTCCAGGGCGGCGGCATCGACGGTCCGTGGGGCCTCGCGGTTGACGGCGAGGACAACATCTGGGTATCCAACTTCAGCGATATTGCGTTCGTCGGCGACTTCG
>JAJDOL010000303.1 GCA_022340195.1 Chromatiaceae bacterium | reverse complement strand
ATTTTCAAAAAGAGCTTTTCGGTCTGCTGAAGCCGGCGCTCGACGAAATGAAGGACATGACCAGTCGGGTACGGCAGAAGTCCGATCTCAGGGACAAGATCGCCGTCTTCGAGGAGCGATTGCCCGTGGCGGAAAAGGCTCTGGCAAACATCGAACGGCTGCTGGCGAAAAGCCGGGGCAAGGCGGTAACCGAGGCGCTCGAGGCCACCGCCGAGGATTGGCGCCAGCAACGGGCGCTCATCGCGACCGATCTACAGGCCACCCGGCTACAACTCGAGGAGCTGGTTGCCCAGGACGTCTCCTTCACCGAGGCATCGCGCGGCTATCTCAAATCGTTCTTCGAGAAGCGTGGACTCTATCTCACCGAGGCACTGTTGGTGGTAATCGGCGTTCTTCTCTTGTCGCGTCTGAGCCTCAGGGCCATGCAGCGCTATTTGCCTGGATTCCGCAAACCGCATAGAAGCTTTCGCATCCGCATCGCCGAGCTGCTTCATCGTCTCGTGACGCTGTTCCTGCTGATCGTCGGTCCCATGGTGGTGTTCTATCTGGTCGAGGACTGGGTACTGTTCAGCCTCGGCATTCTGCTGCTGCTCGGCGTCGCCCTCACCCTTCGACATACCCTCCCGCGCTACGTCAAGCAAATCCAGCTGTTTCTCAACATCGGCTCGGTACGCGAGGGCGAGCGTCTGTCCCTCGACGGTCTGCCGTGGCGCGTCCAGGAAATCAATTTCTTCTGCATGCTGGTCAATCCCGACGCCAAACTGACGCAACGGGTGCCTATCGAGGACCTGGTGGATCACAAGTCACGGCCCGCGTCGCCGGACGAGCCCTGGTTCCCCTGCCGTAAGGATGACTGGGTCATCCTCGGGGATGGGGTGCGCGGCAAGGTCATCGGCATCTCACCCGAGCTGGTACGGCTGGTGGAGCGTGGTGGCGCGCACCTCACCTATCAGACCGCCGACTTCCTGAGCGGCTCGCCGCGCAACCTGGGCACCAACTTCCGCATCAAGGAAACGCTGGGCATCAGCTACGCGCTGCAGACGGACAGCACGACGAGGATCCCGGAGACCCTGCTCGCCTATATCCAGCACCGCGTCGACGAAGAGGGCTACGGCGAGCAGCTGCTGAATCTGCGGGTGGAGTTCGAGCGGGCCAACACGTCCTCGCTGGACATCGTGGTCATCGCCGATTTCAAGGGCGAGTTGGGCGACCTCTACAACCGCCTGCGCCGGGCCATCCAGCGCTGGTGCGTCGATGCCTGCACCGAGTACGGCTGGGATATCCCCTTCCCGCAGCTAACCGTACACGGTACGCTGGGCGAACGTCCCGAGACCATTGGTTAGGGCGGTCCCGGGGACCCGGACGGGTCAAACCTCAAGGTACCTTCCGCCGAGCCCGAGAGGCTGATCCCATCCTCCCCCACCAGTATGCGGGCTTCCACGAGGCGCAGGCCCTCCAGCTCCGGCCTCAGCACCGAGGGTAGGCTCTGAGCCAACGCGCGCCTCAGTCCACTGCGAAAACCGCTGGTGCGCTCTGCCAGCAGGTCGTTCGCCGCGGTCTCGATACGGGCGCGGATTCGATCGTAGAACAGGTCGGTCAGCAGTGCCTGGTCCGGATCAGCCGCATCGAAGACGAAATCCAGCTGCTCGAGCCGCAAAACCTGGGTGGCGATATCGAATCCCGGGCGGGACATGATCGTGATACGGCCGGCAAGGTCACCGGTGAGGTCCGCGGTAATGACCAGGTCCTCATCCCCGGCGGCGAGGCTGATCCCTTCGAGCCGTATCTCATGGCCTTGTACATCCATGATCTGACCCGCCAAGCGCTCGCTCAGGGCCGCGGAAACCTCAGCGTAGTCGAGACTCAGCCCGAGCTCGAAGCGCAGTCCGGGCTGGGATGGACGGTATGGAACCAAGGGCGGCAGGGGCGTTGGTGCGATCGCGGACTCGCGGTCGCCGGAAACCGCGGCGCGAAAGGCCAGCCATACCGCCGTATGGGCACGCTCCCCCGAGCCCTGGGGTGGGACAAGGGCCAGTTGCAAGGGTCGAATGTGCAGCCAGAGGCCCGGCGAAAGCTCCCGGGGCGTCTGCAGGTCCTGCCAGGCTCGAGCCGCCTCCTGGCGAAGACGCCCCAGCCGCGGGGTCAATGCGTGCATGGCATCCATCAGGCTCGTCGCGATGCGCGCCTCGAATACCTGGCCCACCAGGGGGGAGAGATCGATGTCCGCGACCGTCACCTCGCAGCGGTCCAGAAAACGCGTGGGCATGACTCGGAACCGCGGGTGCAGCGACCAATTCGGGCCCCAATCGAGACGGGCGAGGACACCGATCAGGGCCTGGCGCGGTGGCTCGTCGACGCCGCATCCGGCGGTCAGCCCGATCTTCCCGACCAGCCGCTTGCGCGCCTGCAGTTGGTAGCGGACGTGAGCCTGCGCTTGGAGCAAGTCTCCCTGCATGGACAGCCGCAGCGGCCCCCGCCACGCGCGGTAACGCGCTTCGATTCCGTGCCAGTCGCGCCAGCCCGGCCAATGGCCCGCCTGCGTGGGCAGAGACGCTTCCGCGGCCTCGAAGAGCGGTCGCAGATCGAGCTCCAGGGGAACCTGAATGACCGAGAGGGGCGGAACGGCAAGGGCCGCTGTCGAGGCGATCCCTGCCGAGACCAGCAGGAGGCAGACCGGAAGGAATCCCAGCCATTCGAGGCGGCCCAGCTGTCCAAAACGCATAGCCGTTGGTTACGTTCGCGAGCGCCGTCTTTCTAGCCTCAGCCGAGCCGGGGGTAATCCGCGATGCCCGGATTCCCGGCCACGTTTTTGAGAACCGGGGTGTTGAGCTTCTCGATCTTGACCGTCTCGACGTCGCGCAGATATTTGGCGACCGTCTCCCAGATGGGCTCGCCCGGGGATTTGGACCCGACCGTGGCCCAACCGGAAACCACGTAGCGCTTGTCCGCTTCGATCTTGGTGCCGTCGTCCAGGGTCATGTCGGCGATGCGCTTGCCGATCGTCTGGGTGGGATCGCAGACGTAGTCCAGTCCGCCCACGCGCACCATGTCGCCGCCCTGCTGAACATAAGGATCCGGGTTGAAAAGATTGTCGCAGACATCCTCCAAGATAGCCTTTATCTCGCTGCCCTTCATCTCCCGGCGGTAGGTCTCCGGGTAGGTGATGCAGGTCTGGTCCATGACGTTGTCCATGGTGATGGCCTGGCCCGGTAGGACGCTGGTACCCCAGCGAAAACCCGGAGACAGGCTGACCTGGGCGTCGTGCACCTTGCGCAGTGCGTCGCAAATGACCTGGTCGAAGGTGCCATTGAAGTTGCCGCGCCGGTAGAGAACGTCACCGGCGGTGGCGAGCTTTTCCTCGAGCTTGTCCTTGTAAGGGGCGCGAGCCTTCGCGATGTACTCGGCCATCTCGGCGTTCGGCTCGAGTAGATTGGAGAAAACGGGTAGCAGTCGGTAACGAAAATCGCGCACCTTGCCGTCCTTGACGTCCAGATCCATGACGCCGAGAAACTTGCCGTTGGAGCCGGCGTTGGTGACCAGGGTCTTGCCGCCGGAATTCTCGACAATGCTCGGCGCGGGCATGCCGTCGTGGGTGTGACCGCCGAAAATCACGTCGAT
>JAJDOL010000285.1 GCA_022340195.1 Chromatiaceae bacterium | reverse complement strand
AGGCAAACATCTCGGCCTGATCGACGGCCTTCGGCAGGATATCTTTGCCGAAGTCGTGGGAGCTGTCGGTGTCCTTCTGGTCGTCTTGGATCATCCTGAGCAACATGTCCGTGGAGAAAACGTAGTTGCCCATGGATGCATCGACGCGATTGGGGTTGTCCGGCATGGTGGGGGCATCGGGGTTCTTCTCATGGAATCCGACAATGCGGCCGCTGGTCTTTGTCTCGATAACGCCGAAGTCCTTGGCGAACCTTTTGTCCACGGGCAAGGCAGCAATCGTAACGTGTGCGCGTTTGTGCTCCTGATACTCAATCATGTCGCGAATATTCATACGATAGATTTAGTCCGCACCGAATACGGCGACGACGTCGGGTGAAGATTGCTCGATCAGGTTGAGGTTCTGGTGCATTGCATCGGCAGTTCCTCGGTACCACTCCTTCCCTGCCGTGCGCATCTGCGCCGGCACCGGCACAAGGAACTTGCTTTTGAGGATACTGCCCAATTGCCCGCCGTCGCTCAGGTGCTGCAGCAGAGACTGGCTGCGAAACTGCACGAGCACGTAAATGGAGTAGATCCCGGAATTGACCAGATTGCTGAGTACGAAATCAACGATTCTGTATTTTCCGCCAAACGGGACGGCGGGCTCGGGGCGGTCTCGGGTCAACGGATAAAGGCCTGTGCCTTCGCCGCACGCTAGTACAAAAGCTAGAACCTTGAGTTGCCTATGGACTCCCTGGCCAAAGATGTTGCTGGAGACGTATATGGTCCGCCCCGCGGTAGAAGAGGAAATCGCTGTTAGGCTGAGGGAGGAAGTTGCAGTCATACCTCCTTGCACTCGACCGTGCGTAAGACAGCGCGGGCGCCATGGATAAGGAGGTTACGCAGATAGACATCGCCACGCTTGCTGATGCCAAGCAGCCGATCGCAAACGCGTAGTCATGACGAGTAGACCAAGCAATCAAGATGATGAAACGCTGCTTCGGCGGGGTTTTTCGTTTATAGCAGACCTCGCCATTGCGGGTGCGGGTACCCGGTCTACGCCAAAGAGCCGACTCTCAGTTCGATACTGGTTGGGGGCACGTGAATGTCTAAGCAGACACTTGCCCACAACGGATTGAAAGAGACCAACGCCCCTCTTACGGCAAGCCTGTGTTTTGGTGACGCTGTTCTGTTTTTTGCCACAACTGATGCCATGAAGCGCAGCAGTAGCTCGCGGGCGCGCCGATCGTCCGTCGCGTCGCGCACCCAGACATCCAACCAATCGAGGTCAGCGCTACGAGTAGCTCGTCGGGCCGAATTGGAAATACGGACAAAAACGCTTGACGAGCCGCGAAAATGCGCCTATACGCTTGTTAGCACTCTCCCGTGATGAGTGCCAACAATGTCGGTTTCAGGAGCCTGGCCGTTGCCAGAAGGTAGAGGAACAAAGCTATGAAAATCCGTCCCTTGCATGACCGCGTCGTCGTCCGCCGCATGGAGGAGGAGCGTACCTCCGCGGGCGGCATCATGATCCCGGATTCGGCAACCGAAAAGCCGATTCAAGGAGAAGTGATCGCCACGGGCAACGGCAAGATTCTCGACAGCGGAGATCTCCGCGTCTTGGATGTGAAAGTCGGTGACCGCGTCCTGTTCGGCAAGTACTCCGGTACCGAGGTTAAAGTCGAAGGCGAGGATTATCTCGTCATGCGCGAGGAAGACATCATGGGTGTCGTCGAAGCTTGATCGCGAGGCGCAGATGCCTCGTCAGGAAATCCCTAACAAACGACCGAATAGAGGACACACACGATGACCGCAAAAGATGTCAGATTCAGCGATGACGCCCGCCACCGCATGATGGCGGGTGTCGACCTTCTGGCCAACGCCGTGAAGGCGACCCTCGGTCCCAGGGGCCGCAACGTCGTGCTCGAGAAGAGCTTCGGTGCTCCGACAATCACCAAGGACGGCGTCTCCGTGGCCAAGGAGATCGAGCTCAAGGACAAGTTCGAGAACATGGGTGCCCAGATGGTCAAGCAGGTCGCCTCCAAGACCTCGGATACCGCAGGCGACGGCACCACCACCGCCACGGTGTTGGCCCAGGCCATGGTGCGCGAGGGCCTGAAGGCCGTTGCCGCCGGCATGAATCCCATGGATCTGAAGCGCGGCATCGACCAGGCCGTGGAGGCCGCGGTCGAGGAGCTGAAACAGATCTCCAAGCCCTGCTCCGACAACAAGGAGATCGCCCAGGTCGGTATCATCTCCGCCAACGCCGACGAGTCCATCGGCAGCATCATCGCCGAGGCCATGGAAAAGGTCGGCAAGGAGGGGGTTATCACGGTCGAAGAGGGCAAGTCCCTGCAAAACGAGCTGGAGGTGGTCGAGGGCATGCAGTTCGACCGCGGCTACCTCTCGCCCTATTTCATTACCAACCAAGAGACCCAGCGGGCGGAGCTGGATGACCCTTACATCCTGTTGCACGACAAGAAGATCAGCAACATCCGCGACCTGCTACCGGTGCTGGAGGCCGTCGCCAAGGCCGGCAAGTCGCTCTTGCTCATCGCCGAGGACGTCGAGGGCGAGGCCCTGGCTACCCTGGTGGTCAACAGCCTGCGCGGTATCGTCAAGGTGTGCGCCGTCAAGGCCCCGGGCTTCGGTGATCGGCGCAAGGCAATGCTACAGGACATCGCCATCCTTACCGGCGCCACTGTCATCGCCGAGGAGGTGGGCCTGAAGCTGGAGAAGGCCAGTCTCAACGAGCTGGGCACGGCAAAGAAGATCCAGATCAGCAAGGAAGAGACCACCATCATCGATGGGGCCGGCTCCGATGCCGACATCAAGGGCCGCTGCGAGCAGATCCGCCAGCAGGTCGAAGAATCCACTTCTGACTATGACAAGGAGAAGCTCCAGGAGCGCCTGGCCAAGCTCGCCGGAGGTGTCGCCGTGATCAAGGTCGGGGCCGCCACCGAGATGGAGATGAAGGAAAAAAAGGCGCGCGTCGAGGACGCTTTGCACGCCACCCGCGCAGCTGTCGAGGAAGGTGTGGTTCCCGGCGGTGGTGTGGCCCTGGTGCGCGCCTTGGCGAAGCTGGGCAGCCTCAAAGGTGCCAACCACGACCAGGATGTGGGCATCGGCATCGCCCGCCGCGCCATGGAGGAGCCATTACGCCAGATCGTCGCCAACGCCGGTGCCGAGGCCTCTGTGGTGCTGCACAAGGTCGCCGACGGCGCAGGTAACTTCGGCTTCAACGCCGCCACCGACGAGTATGGAGATCTTGTGGAGATGGGCATCCTGGATCCCACCAAGGTCGTGCGCTCGGCGCTGCAGAACGCCGCCTCCATCGCCGGCCTCATGGTCACCACCGAGGCCATGGTGGCCGAGGAGCCCAAGGACGAGAAGCAGAGCCACGGAGCCGGTATGGGTGGAATGGACTACTGATCGCTCATGCGGGCTTCGGCCCGCACATCCGAGTAACTGGAGGTGCGACGATGTTCGCAAGTCCGACCAACTTCGAAGGCAGCCTGTTCGAGGCCCTTATGAATAGGATCGAAAAATATCGCGTTCTACCCGGTTATCCGACGTGTTGAATTCCGCCGTCACCGATGAGTCTGCACGCAAATCCATAGCGGTCGAGCGTATTTCAAAACGGCAATATCACGATGAGCTTGGCGCGGCAACCCGTCACCGCCGTCCGCTCCGGTATTCCATTCGGCATGGGGACGTCGACCTACAGTTAGCCCGGGGCGATGTCACCGTTTTTTGAGCGTCCGTGTACCAGCGGTTTTCACGGCTCTGCCCATCACCAGGCAAGGATCTGCGGGCTGACGTTGGTCGGCTTGCTCGCGGCGCTCTTGTTTTGTGGCGCGGTGCGAGCAGAAACCTCCGAGACGAATCCGCCGGCCGCGTCGGCGTTGAGCACGCTGAGCGATGCCGTTCAAGCCCTCGCGCTCCGTGTTCATCCCTGTGTGGTCAAGGTGGTCGCTACGGGCTTCCTCGATAGGGAGCAAGAGAGCGCCGACGGGGGTGCCGTCAGCCAGGGACAAAATTCCGGCTCCGGCGTCATCATCGACTCGAACGGTTATATCCTAACCAGTGCTCACGTCCTGGGCGGTGCCGATCACGCGCAGGTAACCCTGCCAAGCAGCTCTTTGCCACCGGGTCGAAAGGAGTGGTGCAGCGCAGCCGGCAAGACAGCCTTGAAGGCACAAGTGGTGGGCCGCGACGCGGAGACCGACATTGCCCTGCTCCGGGTAGCTAAGACAGGCCTGCCGTTTTTGCCGCTGGGTCCCTCCCAACCCGTCCGGCAGGGACAGGTGGTGCTTGCTTTCGGCAGCCCCCTGGGACTGGAGGACTCGGTGAGTCTCGGCATCGTAAGCTCCACGGCGCGGCAGTTCGACCCGGAGGACATGATCGCCTACATCCAGACGGATGCCCCCATCAACGCTGGCAGCAGCGGTGGGCCCTTGGTCGACGCGATGGGGCGGATCGTCGGGATCAACACGCTATTTATCTCCGAATCCGGTGTCAGCGAGGGGCTCGGCTTCGCAGTGCCCGTGGACTTGGTGGCGCCGGTGGTAGAGCAATTACACCGTACTGGACGGGCGGTTCGTGCTTACCTGGGACTCGAGGTGCGTGCCCTAAACCCACCCCTCGCCGCGGCCTGGAACCTTCCGTCGGCAGGCGGTATCGTCGTGCAGGACGTGGACCCCGAGGGACCGGCTCGTGACACGGGAATCGGGCCGGGGGATCTGATCAAATCCCTGGGCGGGCGACCCGTCGCCAACCTGCTGCAGCTCAACATCGGTCTGTACCGAGCCGTCGCCGATTCGCGCTTGGATATCGGTGTCCTGCGAGATGGTCATCGGTTTTTGGTCTCGGTCGAGGTTCGCGACCGGGAGCCTCCGGTCTCCCAGATCGCAGCGGCAGTTGGAAAGCGGAGCTTGATTTCCCAGCTCGGGGTCTTCGTTACCGAAATGAACGAGGATCTCGCAAGAGAGCTCGGCCAGTTTCGGGGAGAAGGCGGCGTCCTTGTGGTAGCGACACTCGGCGAGACCTTGGCCCTGGGGGAGACCCTGGCCGTGGGCGACATCATCTATCGGATGAACCGCCAAGAGGTTACAACCGGCGCTCAGCTGCGGCAGTTGCTGAGCACGCTGAGGGCCGGAGAGCCGGTCGCCTTCCAAGTCGAGCGTGAAGGCCGACTGCGCTTCGTCGCCACGAACATTCCCTGAGGGCCGTCCAACTGCCCGTTTTACGCCGATGGGATATTCCGTGCCCCGGTCAGGTCTATGGGGTTGTTTAGCACATTGGATCAGGATCACACTCGATGTTCATAGATGCCCGAGCCCTTGATGACCGCACACTTGTCGAGAGCGACATCGCAGTGATCGGAGGCGGTCCAGCAGGGATCACGCTGGCGCGAAGCTTTGCAAACCGCGCAACAAGAGTTTGTCTGATCGAGGCGGGAGGCTTGGAGCCTGATCCCGCTTCGCAAGCCCTTTATCAAGGCGAGAGTATCGGCATCGAATACCCGCTTTCGGGCAGCCGCTTACGCTGGCTCGGCGGGAGCTCGAATCATTGGGGCGGCTATAGCCGACCTTTGGACCCGATCGACTTCGAGGAGCGCGACTGGGTACCCCATAGCGGTTGGCCCTTCGGTATCGAAGAGCTTGCTCCCTATTATCCGCCGGCGAGCGAGATCGTCGAGATTGCCCCTGCGCACTTTGCGGATCATGCCTCTTGGCAGAAGGCGACGGGAGAGGTCTTGCCCGTTCCCGTGACTGGGCGGATGCAAATGCGCTATGTGCATTTCAGCGCGCCGACGCGCTTCGGAGCTCGCTATGGACCGGAGCTAGAGCGAGCAAGCAATATCTCGGTACTGCTGCATGCCAATGTCGTGAATATCGCGGCAAGCAAGCGCGGAGGCACGTTCCATCACACACTTGGACATCCAAACCTTGAGCGGTCGCCACCATCAGGTGCGGGCAAAGGTCTACGTGTTAGCGACCGGCGGCTTGGAGAACGCCCGCGTTCTGCTGTTATCGAACGACGTCGCTCCCAGCGGTTTGGGAAATCAAAACGATCTAGTCGGGCGCTACTTCATGGAGCATCCGCACCTCGGTGGATTCGAGGAGGCCGTCGTTGCTGACCTGAAACGCTTCCCCAAGATCTGTCGCGAGCGGGTGGCTGTCGAAGGACGCGCCGTTCAGGCAGCCTTCAATCCATCGGAGCACTTTCTGCGCGAAGGGCGGTTGTTGAACGCAACCTTTATGTTTGGACTGGCCGGAAAGTACGCCGGGGACGACGAATCGGACCCCGAAAGCTCGGTCGCGAAGAGAGACATGCTGAAGGCCGCGCGCCATTTTCTGGCCAACGATAACGACGGGCCTGAGCCTGCAGGTGCAGAAGGCCCAGCACCTCTCGGCTATTTGCTGGGTATGGGATGCGCGTGTGAGCAGGTGCCCAATCGTGACAGTCGCGTCACGCTCGCCGACGATCGGGACGCCTTGGGCCTGCGGCGAATCCGACTCGATTGGCGGCTGACCGAACAATCTCGACGAAGCCTCGTGGAGCACATGCGATCGCTCGCCATGGAGCTCGGAGCGCTCGGCATCGGACGCACGCTGCTCAAGGTCGCCGACGATGGAATCTGGCCGGAAAATGTCACTGGCGGCAACCATCACATGGGGACAACCCGTATGCACGACGATCCCAAGC
>JAJDOL010000205.1 GCA_022340195.1 Chromatiaceae bacterium | reverse complement strand
GCTGACGGACAAGGTGCTGCGGATGATCCTGGGCAGCGGACCGGGTGAAGAGCCCGAGCACGCGATCATTCAGGGCCAAAGGGGGCAAGGCAAGACCAGCCTGTTGCGCCGCATCCAGATCCTGCTCAGGGACAATCAGGATACGCGCGACTGGCTGATCCCAGTGTTGTTCAAGGAGGAGCTTTACGGCGTCACCAGCCTGTGCCGGCTTTGGGAGGAGACGGCCGAGCTGCTGAGCGACAGGCCGGGCTTCGAGGGTCTGCCCGATACCATGGAGGCCGCCCGGGAGACACCCCACTACGAGAAGGACTGCTATCTCCTCGTCGATCGGGCCTTGGCGGACCAGGGCCTGCGGTTGGTCCTTCTGATCGACAACATCGGCGACCTCTTCGGCAAGCTGAAGCGCCCCGAGCAGCAGCGCCTGCGGGAGATTCTGCACATCACCAAGCGCGTCCAGATCATCGGGGCATCCACGGTGATGCTGGAGCAGCAGTACGACCACGGCGCGCCCTTCTACCAGTTCTTCCGCGAGATCAACCTCCCGGGTCTCTCCCGGGAGGAGGCGCTCACCCTGCTGCGACACCTGGGTACCCCGGAGCAACAAGCGCGCTTGGAGGAGGTCCTGACGCAGGCACCGGAACGGGTCGAGACCCTGCGGCGTCTCACAGCCGGTGTCCCGCGCACCCTGGTGCTCCTGTTTGAGATCCTGCTCGACCGAAACGGACGCGCGTTCGAGGACCTGGAGCTGTTGCTCGATCGGGTCACCCCCCTCTACAAGCATCGGATGGACGACCTGCCGGCGCAGCAGCAGGCCATCGTCGATGCGGTTGCCCTGGGGTGGGACGCCCGGTCCAGCAAAGAGATCGCTCGCGCGACGCGCCTGCCGAGCAAGCAGGTAGCGGCCCAGCTGAAGCAGCTGGAGCGGGCAAACATCATCCATCGCGAGCCCACCAGCACCAAGAACAACCTCTACTGGCTTTCCGAGCGCTTCTTCAACATCTGGTACCTGATGCGCCACGGCCGGCGCGGCGAACGGCGTCGCGCGCTCTGGCTGGTACGTTTTCTCGAGATCTGGTGCACGCCAGACGACTTGCGCGAGCGTGCCCTGGGTCACCTGTCCATGCTCACCGACGCCATGCTCGCCCCCGAGCACGCCTGGCTGATGACCGAAGCCCTGCGTGGGGCGGGACTGGACATGGATACCGAGGATCGGTTGGTGAAGGCGACTCGGGAGTACCTATCTGGTGAGCGAAGGGATCAGGTTGGGTCGTCTCTCGCGGAGATCATCGATCAAGTGGACAAGGCATTGCCTCCCGACTTTCGCCCGGTATACGACAGAGAACGCATGGCCGGCCTGGCGGGAGCCAATCTTCACGAATACGTTAAGTCAGGAAATTGTTTGCTCCGGAACCTGGCTCGTCTCTTAACAGAGAGGGGGACAGTACTCCGTCAGATTCTCGAAAAGGTTAAGCGTTTCGATTTCGATCTCGACCCGGATTGGGCGGCATTGGATGAGGTCGAGCAAGCGATAATGCCAGCGGATTGCGACTCCTATCCCGGGCTCGTTCGCTTTAGAAACTACCTGAGTGTGCAATCAGCAAGAGCTCGCGTAAAGATCAATGGACCAGGTTCGAAGCTAAGAGAGCTATCCAGCGAGTATCACGGGCTTTCGGGCGCCGCGATATTGATCAGGTATCAGCTATACTCTAAGGCTTTCGAAGCCCTGGAAGCCGCGCTGCCAAAGCTAGACTTCGACGCGGACGCGAAAATGATCATCGCACTCCTGACTCTCTTGCTGGCCGCCGAGCAAACCGCATACGTCCGCCGCCTGTTCGAAGACGAGGAATTCGCCGAGTACAGATTCAAGGACAGGTTCAAGCCCCATTACTTCGCCCTGCTCGCGGAGCTCGGTGAATCCAGGGCGGACGACTTCAAGCGGATGGTACCCGAGCTCAAAGAGACGGTCGACGAGATCCGCGCACAGGTCCTCGCGCTGAAGCATAAGTACTTCGACAACCCGGCGCAGGGACCACGGGGTCAAAAAACGACGCGAGACGACGGAGTCTTGTCCCTCGACCCGAATCAAGCTCCGCCCCGCCATTCTCGTTAGAATGGTCCGATGAACGACGACTCGACCCCCTTCTCGGGCCTCTCGCCGGATCTGGTGCTCGACGCGGTGGAAGCGCTGGGTCTGGAGACCGACGGTCGCCTGCTTGCGCTGAACAGCTACGAGAACAGGGTCTACCAAGTCGGGATCGAGGGGAGTGCCCCGGTCATCGTCAAGTTCTATCGTCCCGACCGCTGGTCCGACGGCGCGATCCTGGAGGAGCACGATTTCAGCCGAGAGCTTGCGGATCGGGAGATCCCTGCGGTACCTCCGGCAATCTTCGGAGATCGCACCCTGCACCGGCATCGGGGCTTCCGCTACTCGGTGACGCCGCGCCGGGGCGGGCGGAGCCCCGAGCTGGACGACCCGGACGTGCTGGAGTGGATCGGCCGCCTCCTCGGGCGTATGCATGCGGTCGGCGAGATGCGCCCTTTTCAGCAGCGCCCGACGCTCGACATCGCCAGCTTCGGCGAAGAGCCCCGCGCATACCTGCTCGCGAACGGCTGGTTACCGAAAGACCTGGAGGACGCCTACCGCAGCGTCTCCGAGCACGCACTCGCCGCTGTCCGCGCTTGCTTCGAGCGTGCCGGTGCGTTTCGCCGCCTGCGCCTGCACGGTGACTGTCACCCGGGAAATATGCTGTGGACGGACGAAGGGCCGCACTTCGTGGACTTCGACGACACGCGCATGGGGCCTGCAATCCAAGATCTCTGGATGCTGCTGTCCGGGGAGCGAGCGGAGATGGCCACCCAGCTCGGACAGGTTCTGGCCGGCTACGAGGACTTCCGCGCCCTCGATCCGCGCGAGCTCCATCTCCTGGAGGCACTACGCACCCTGCGCCTGCTCCACTATTCGGCCTGGATCGCCCGCCGCTGGAACGACCCTGCCTTCCCCTCGGCCTTCACCTGGTTCGGAACCCAACGCTATTGGCAGGACCGAATCCTGGAGTTGAGAGAGCAGATCGCTGCCATGGAGGAAGGGCCGTTGCCGGTGTTCTGAGTCTCGAGGCCCCGACTGAGAATTGATCCGTCGAAAAGAAAAATCGAGCTCCATACGTATTCGGGTTGATGCCGATGCCCGCCCCAAGGTGATCGAGGAGATGCTCTACCGGGCGGCGGACCGGGTGGGCGTGCCGCTGCCCCTGGTCGCCAATCATCCCGTCCAGGTACCCGGATCCCGCTATATCCATTCCGTGCAATGGGCTGGTGGCCGAGTGATGCGGCTCCTGCCGGGCACAAGAAGGAGCGTCTTCTGCCAACCAATGATCTGATCGGCATCGCCCAGCGCTTGCGAGACGAGACCGCCGACCTTTCCTTCCGGCCGCCGGTGGCCTACGTCTACCGACCCCTGGACTATGCCTGGGCACCCCACCGGCTGTATCTGGAGCGTTACGGCGCCGGCCACCCCGAGGTCCTGCTGGTGGGCATGAACCCGGGGCCCTTCGGGATGGCTCAGACCGGTGTTCCCTTCGGCGACGTATCCATGGTCAGGGATTGGCTGGGCATCGAGGCGGCGGTGGGCAAGCCCGCCCGCGAGCATCCCAAGCGGCCGGTCGAGGGCTTCGCCTGCCGGCGCCGCGAGGTGAGCGGGCAACGGCTGTGGGGCTGGGCCCGCGAGCGCTTCGAAAGCCCCGAGCACTTCGTCGAACGCTTCTTCGTCGCCAATTATTGCCCGCTGGTCTTTGTCGAGGAGAGCGGGCGCAACCGCACACCGGATGCCCTGGCTCGCTCCGAGCGCGAGCCCTTGTTCGCCGCCTGCGATCGGGCGTTGCGGGAGACGGTGGCGCTCCTCGAGCCCGGTTTCGTGATCGGCGTCGGGCGCTTCGCCGCGGAGCGGGCGGCGGGCGCTCTGTCCGGTACCGGCCCGATGTTGGGACGAATTCCGCATCCCAGTCCGGCCAGCCCGGCAGCCAACCGTGGCTGGGCGAGGCAGACCGACGAGGCGCTGCGCAACCTGGGCATCCCGCTGCCCTGAAATGCGGTCGCGCATCGGTATCGCAATGCGCGATTACCTCCTCGATCGAGGATTCCCATTTGGGAGGCCCACGAAGAATGCTATTCGGAACTGACCGCATCCAATGCGGGCTTTATTCGCGTCTCGGTGGTGACGACAATAGCCGACCTGAAGCACAAATTTCCGGAGCATTTCTGCTGAGCCTGCCGTGTCCCCCGCTGCTTGGCTGAAAGCGCAAAAGGCCCTCTCAGGCCGATGGCTCTCGCTGGCGGTCGGGCTCGGCGTGCTCGCCGGCTTTCTGCTCATTGCCCAGGCCTGGTACCTGGCACGGACAATCGACGCGGTCATCTTTGCCGGGGCCGATTTCGAGCAGGTCCGACCCTGGCTCTGGGCCCTGCTGGGCCTATTCGCCCTGCGCGCCGCTCTGGCATGGGCCTCGGAGCAGGCGGCCTTCCAGTCCGCCGTTCGGGTGAAGCTTCATCTGCGCAATCTGCTTTACGAGCGGATCCAGGCCCTGGGACCCGTGCGACTCGGCCGCGAGCGTACGGGAGATCTCGCCAACAGCGTGACAGACGGCATCGAGGCGCTGGAGGCCTACTACGCACGCTTCCTGCCGGCCATCGCGCTGACGGCGCTGGTACCCCTGTCGATCCTGGCGTTCGTCCTTCCTACGGACTGGATCTCGGGGCTGGTGATGTTGGTTACGGCCCCCTTGATTCCGCTCTTCATGATCCTGATCGGCAAGGGCGCCGAGCGGCTGAATCAGAAGCAGTGGCGCAAGCTGGCCCGCCTGTCCGCCCACTTCCTGGACCTGATCCAGGGGCTCACCACGCTGAAGCTGTTCAACGCCAGCCGGCGCGAGGCCGAAGTGGTGGCCCGCGTCTCGGACGAGTACCGCCGGAGCACCATGGCCGTGCTGCGTGTGGCCTTCCTCTCCTCCCTTGCCCTGGAATTCTTCGCCACCGTCAGCATCGCCGTCATGGCGGTCGCCATCGGCTTCCGCCTCTTGTGGGGCGAGATGAGCTTTCTCTACGGCTTCTTCGTACTCCTGCTCGCGCCGGAGCTCTACTCGCCCCTGCGCAACATGGGCACTCACTATCACGCCCGCATGGAGGCGATCGGCGCCGCGGGGCGCATCCTCGAGATCCTGGACGCCCCGACCTTTGAAGCGATTGCGCCAGGGTCCCCGGTTCCTGATCTATCGAGGGCTTCCATTCGCTTCGAGGGCGTCGTCTTCACCTATCCGGGCGACCGACGCGCCCTGAGCGGGCTGAGCCTTTCAATCCGTCCCGGCGAGCGAATCGCCCTGGTCGGGCCGAGCGGCGCGGGCAAGAGCACGGTCGTCAACCTGCTGCTCGGTTTCATCCTACCCGATGCGGGAAAGATCCGCGTCGGCGCGACGCCCCTGCACGCCATCGACGTCGATGACTGGCGCCGGCACTTGGCGTGGGTCCCTCAGGATCCGCGCCTGTTTCACGGCACGCTGCTCGAGAACATCCGCCTGGGCACGCCGGACGCGACCATGAAGCAGGTTCGCGAGGCCGCCGGGTTGGCACGGGCGGATGAATTCATCGACCGCCTCCCCCACGGCTATGAGACATTCGTGGGCGAAAAAGGGCAAGGACTCTCCGGGGGGCAGATCCGGCGCGTCGCCCTCGCCCGCGCCTTTCTGCGCGACGCGCCCCTGGTGATCCTGGACGAGCCTACCGCCAGTCTGGACGCGGAGAGCGAGCGACAGGTCGCGGCGGGTATCGAGGCACTGACCCTCAACCGTACAATGCTGCTCATCGCCCATCGCCTGCAGACGGTACGCGATGCCGACCGCATTTGCGTGCTCGATGCAGGAAGGCTCGAAGAGGAGGGGACTCACGACGAACTGATGCGCCGGAACGGGCTCTATCGCCGTATGGTGTCGGCGGGAATCGCGGGGACGGTATGAAGGACCTGTGGCGGCTGCTGAGACTCTTTCGTCCCTACGCGGGGTGGATCGCTTTGGGCATCCTGCTGTCCCTGGCAACCCTGATCGCCAACATCGCCCTGATGGCGGTCTCGGGCTGGTTCGTCGCCTCCATGGCCATCGCCGGAACCGCCGGCGTGAGCATGAACTACTTCACCCCCGCCGCCATCATCCGCGCCTGCGCCATCGTCCGCACCGGCGGGCGCTACGGCGAGCGCCTGGTCACTCACGAGGCCACACTGCGCCTGCTGTCGGGTCTGCGGGTCTGGCTCTACGAGCACCTCGAGCCCCTGGCACCCTCCGGGCTTCAGCGGTACCGCAGCGGCGATCTCCTGAGCCGCATTCGGGCCGATATCGACACCCTGGACAACTTCTACCTGCGCGTCCTGGCGCCCACTGTCACCGCTGTCCTCGGCGGTCTTGCATGTGGACTGTTCCTGCTGGCCGATGATTCCCGCTTAGCCCTGATCCTGGCGGCATTCCTCGTTCTGGCCGGCATCGGTCTTCCCTGGCTGGTGCGAATCCTCGGGGACGCGTCGGGCCGACGCGTGGTCTCACTCAAGTCCGATGTGAGGGCGGCCACGGTCGACGGCGTCCAGGGATTGGCGGAGCTCCAGGCGTATGGAGCGGCGGGCGCACAGGCAGCGAAGATCGCAGGCTTGAGCCGACAGCTCGCCCGCGAGCAGCAGAGGCTGTCGGGCATCACCGGCCTCTCTCAGGGTGCGCTCGCTATGTCGGCGAATCTCGCCATGTGGCTCATCGTGTGGACGGCCATCCCCTTGGTCCGCGATGGAGCTATCGCACCGCCCGAGCTGGCCATGCTGGCGTTGTATACCCTGGCCGCCTTCGAGGCGGTGATGCCCCTGCCCGCCGCCTTTCAGGCCCTGGGCGAGACGCAGGCAGCCGCCCGACGTATCCTGGAGATCGCGGATGCCGAGTCGCAGGTGAAGGAGCCGAAAAATCCTGCCGCCCTGCCGCAAGGTTTCGGCATTACGCTGACTGGGGTTCACTTCACCTATCCGGAGGCCGACCGCCCGGCCCTCGCAGGAATCGATCTGGATTTCCCCGAGGGCAAAAAAGTCGCGCTCATCGGCCCGACCGGATCCGGGAAGACGACCCTGGTCAACTTGCTGCTGCGTTTCTGGGCACCCGAGCGAGGCCACATCACCCTGGGTGGCGATGACATCGCCAAGCTCAGGGGGGAGGATGTACGCCGATGCATCGCGGTCGTCTCCCAGCACACCCATCTCTTCACGGGGACCATCCGTGATAACCTGCGGTTGGCGAAACCCGAAGCAAGCCAGGACGAGTTGGAGCAGGCCTGCCGCGCCGCCGAGCTCCACGATTTCATCCTCGCCCAGCCGGATGGCTACGAGACGCAGGTCGGCGAGGCCGGGCTTGCCCTTTCGGGCGGTCAGGCCCGCCGCCTGACCACCGCCAGGGCACTGCTCAAGGACGCCCCGATTCTGGTCCTCGACGAGCCGACCGAGGGGCTGGACAATCCGACTGCCAAAGCGCTGATGCGGACCCTCGCAACCCTGATGACAGAACGCAGCGTACTCCTGGTTACGCATCGTGCCGAAGGATTGGCAGACATGGACGAGATCCTGGTCCTGGAGCGCGGGCGGATTACCGCCCGCGGGGACCACAGACACCTGCTCGACAGCCTTCCTGCTTATCGAGTCCCGAACTGACGACCTAATGCGAACACCCGATATCGATGACGGCTGAACAGCAACCAGTTCTCCGTATTCGCAGCTGTGACGAGCCGACTGGTGATCGGCCGCGTGAGTCAGGCTGTCCTACAATTAACCGTCACACTGATACGACGAGCCATCATGGAATTCGTTTCCGCGGCAATCCTCCTGTTCATCATCATGGACCCCCTGGGTAACATCCCGATTTTCCACAACTTGCTGGGGCACTATCCACGCCGCCGGCGGTTGTGGATCATCTGCAGGGAGATGCTGATCGCCTATGCGGTGCTGATCCTGTTCCTGCTGGCAGGGGAAAACATCCTCGGGTACCTGGGGCTCGAGCAGCCGGCGCTTGGCGTGGCCGGCGGGGTTGTCCTCTTCCTGATTGCTCTGCGTATGGTGTTCCCGGATCTGGGTATGGTGACCGGCATTGAATCTGACGAAGAGGAGGATCCGTTCATCGTACCCTTGGCCGTACCCATGATCGCCGGGCCCTCCGCAGTGGCCGCCGTTCTCTTGCTGGTAAACGGCGATCCGGGAAACATGCTGACGTGGTGGATCGCCCTGACTGTCGCTTGGGGCGCGAGCACCGCCATCCTGCTTACCTCTGGTCTGCTCGTCGAGCTAGTCGGACGTCGCACCCTGCGCGCCTTAGTGCGGCTCAGCGGAATGCTGCTTATCATGATGGCGATACAAATGCTCATGGATGGAGTAACCGAATGCTTGGTGAATACGTCCTGACCTCGTGCTCAAGCAAATATCAATCACGACGGAGGAAACCCATGAAGAATTCTGTGGCGCAGCTGGCGAATTCCCTGCCTGGCGGGTCACGCGCGATCCGGTTGGCCATCGTGATGCTGGGTCTTTTGCATCTGAATCAGCCCGCCCAGGGGCACGAGGGGACCCCCGCCTGGCTGGACGCAGCCACGCTGGAACGCGGATTGTATGTCGAGCTGCGACACCCACGCGTCGTGAGAACGGCGCGGCCGTTCCAAGTCTCAGTGGTCATGGGCAATCTCCAGGCAGACGGAGACGTCACCGTCGAGGAGGTTCGCTATTTGCTGCCTGGCGCGCGATCGCGGGTCATCCATCGCCGGGACGCGGTTCTCGCAAACAGGGGCGCCGCCTACAATCGCTACAAAGCGGCCACGGAGCGCCTCCAACGTCTTGCCGCAGATCGAGATTTCACAGGCGCGGGCGAGCTCTACGCGGAGAGTCGGTCCGCTTTGCGGGATATCGCCGCCGGCACCCTGCGGGACCATCAGCGCATCGACGCTCACCTGGTCCCGCCGGTTGGTGCCAGCCTCGACGTGACCGTTGTAGTCCAGATTTTCCAAGGTGGACAGCGTCAAAGAATTCAGCGCGCTGCGCAAATACCGGTGCAGCCGCCGCTCCCGAATGGCGGCGATAACGCCTGGTTCGCGGGCGATCAGCATCTGCACACGGCGTTCTCTATCGATGCTTTCTTCCTCGACGGCACCAGGGATCTCATTACGGATTACGCTGCCGCTGCGCAGGCGATCGGTCTCGACTGGATCATCGTTACCGATCACACCAATGTCGATTTCCTATCCTGGTATGATCCGTCGCTGTATTCTCTCGGCGAGCTGCTGGCGGGGTACTACCGAACCAGCAAGGGATTTCTCGTTCTCCAGGGTCAGGAGATGGGCGTCGGTTCCATCGGTGCGCTGGGTGAGCCGGCGCATCTTCTAGCCTATCCGCTTACTTCCGACTCGACGGGTTTCCTGCCGAATCCCTGTTCCGGTCTGTTCTTCAACCACGTCAACTGTGAGCCGGAGCAGGACGTTGTCGATCGCGTCAACGACGCGGGCGGCATTGGTTTCATTGCGCATCCGTTCGAATCGAGGGACTTGGCGTTCGCCCCCTGGGATGTGGATGCCGACATCTGGGGCTGGGGCGGTCTGGAGATATTCAACTCCAATCGCGGCCTGTTCGGCGAGGACGATCAGTACAGCCTCGACTGGTGGTACGAGCTGTTGCGCGAAATCGCTCCGCCGAAAAATGGCCAGCTCGCCGACCGGACGTCTTTTCCGACGCGCTTCCCGGTGGGCTTGGGCAACAGCGATGCCCATCGGCCCGGCGACATCGGGAGCACATTCACCTATGCCTGGCTTCCGGAATCAGAGCGAGGCTCAGCAATTCTCCCACGCGAAAAGCTGATGGCTTCCATCGTCGGGGGTCGAGTGGTCGCCTCCAACGGTCCCCTCGTATACGGCACCATCAACGGCGCCGGAACGGGGGACGTCGCAGTTCTTTCGGAAGAGGCGAACCAACTCTCGGTAACCCTGGAGACCACGGCCGAATTCGGGCCGGTCGGTGACTACGAGGTTACCGTGCTGGTCAATGGCCTTCCTCGGCATATCGAAGCACCTTCCGGATCACCGGAATACGCGATGACGATCGTCCTGGACGATCTTCTGACTCCCCCGGATAAATTCGTGACCATACACGCCGAGCGCACCGTCTGCGACGGCTGCCCTCAAGACACCGTTACTCCCCTCGCAATCGCCAATCCAATCTGGCTCGAGTTCGTTACGCCCTAGTCGAAGACTTAATGCACTTCGAGCTCACTCGAGGGAATCGCAATCTCGCAACCAGCGACCGAATGCATTCGGTCGCGGGGGAATTGCGACAAAAAGGATTCCGCCATCTCGCCATAGAATCCGGGCCCGAGCTCCGATCTGCAATACACGTATGCCGATAACGGCAGCGGTTTTGTATAGCGACCCGGCTCGGCCAGGATACGCTCGAGCTTCTCCTCGCCTATCCACTTTGGGATAGTAAGCGACTTCCTCTGCGCGTAGTAGGCGATCTCCGAAGACCAATCGTAGTCAAGCACCACAATTGCTGTGTCGCGCGGTGTATTTTCTCGAATGAATTCGCCGATCTTTATCGTTCGCGAACTGGCGTAATCAGCCGTCAATACCGGATGATAGGTCGAGAAGAAGGTCTGCCACTGTAGCGCAAGTACGGCTGTGGTAAGCACAAGTGCTAGCTTGGGCCGCGCAGATGCAAGCTC
>JAJDOL010000197.1 GCA_022340195.1 Chromatiaceae bacterium | reverse complement strand
CATGCCTGCACGATCTTTGAGGCGAACGAGGGGCTCGGTGGTATGTTCCGCTATGGTATCCCCGGTTACCGGGTACCGCGCAAGGAGCTGGATTCGGAGATCGCCCGCATCATCGAGATGGGCGTCGAGACCCGTATGAGCACCCGGGTCGGCACCGACGTATCGGTCGAGGAGCTGGACAAGGAGTTTGACGCCGTGCTCTGGGCACTGGGCTGCCAGAGCGGCCGCGGCTTGCCGGTACCGGGGTGGGAGAACACCCCGAACTGCGTCTCCGGTGTCGCCTTCCTCAAGGCGTTCAACGAGGGTCGCATGAAGGTGACTGCAGACAAGGTCGTCTGCATCGGCGGCGGCGATACCTCCGTCGACGTGGTGTCCGTTGCGCGCCGTCTGGGTCACGTCGCGCACACCAATCCTGGCGAGCATCCGGAGTCCATCATCCACGACGGCTACGTCGCCCACGACACGGCGGTGACCGCCGCGGCTCAGGGAGCCGAGGTCACGCTGACCTCGTTGTTTCACCGCAAGGAGATGATGGCCTCCGAGCACGAGGTGCACGATGCGCTGACCGAGGGCGTGACCATCCTCGACGGCGTCATGCCGCTCGAGGTGATCAAGGGCGAGGACGGCCGCGCCAAGGCCCTCAAAGTTTGCGACTGCACCATGGACGGCATGAAGCCGATCCCGACCGAGGGCACCGAGCGCGTCCTCGAGGCGGACCTGATCGTATCCGCCATCGGCCAGGGTGGCGATCTCACGGGCCTTGAAGACTTCGACAACGGCCGCGGCCTGATGAACGCCGACAAGTTCTATCAAGTCCCGGATAAGCCCGGTCATTTCGTGGCCGGCGACATCATCCGACCGCATCTGTTGACGACCGCTATCGGTCAGGCATCCATCGCTGCGGATTCCATCAACGAGTACGTGATGCAGGCGCCGCACGCCCGCCGCCCCAAGGTGGATGTACACCACTTCAACCTGCTCAAGAAGCTGGAAGAGGCACAGCTGGCTCCGGAGAAATTCGACACCAAGGAGCGGGGCGACATGCGGGGCACCTCCGAAGGCAACTGGGCAATTCACAATTACGAGGACCGCTCCGGATCGGAGGTCATACCCCACGACGAGCTGTTCCTGGGCCATTTCGCGTTTCATGCACGGAACAAGCGTAAAGAGGAGGTGCCGACCGCCGAGGAGGTGCTCGGTCACTTCCACGAGCGACTCATCGGCCTGTCCGAGCAGGAGACTATCGACGAAGCCAAACGCTGCATGAGCTGTGGCATGTGCTTCGAGTGCGACAACTGCGTCATCTTCTGTCCCCAGGACGCGGTCTTCCGGGTCAAGAAGGGCGAGAACACCACCGGTCGCTATGTGGCCACCGATTACAGCAAGTGCATCGGTTGCCACATCTGCTCCGACGTGTGTCCTACCGGCTACATCAAGATGGGTCTCGGCGAGTAACAGAAGCGGAATAGAATGATGGCCAATGCCTTCATCAGAAACAGCCTGCTTGCAATCGGCTTGACAGGGGTGTTTGTGTTTGCCGCGGCAGCGGACTTTGAGCCGGGCAACCATGTCGTTCCCGGATCCGAGGCGGCAGGTCTTGAGCATTGCGTACGGGAAACGGGTTTCATGCGCCGAAATCACATGGAGTTGATCTTGCATCAACGCCATGTGACGGTGCATGAGGGTATTCGCGATACCAAGTACAGTCTCGGCGGATGCGTCGCCTGTCATGTCAGCTACGATGAGCAGCAGCGACCGGTATCCGTTTACGCGGACGGGCAGTTCTGCCACGCCTGTCACGAGTTTGCGGCGGTGGATCTGAGCTGCTTTGGCTGCCACGCAACGGTGCCAGCGTATACGGACGCCGAGGCACAGGAAGAGACTGTGGAGCACGCCCGGGAGACCCCGGGCTTGGGTGCAAATCCGGCGTCCGCTACACCGCTATCGGGTGTAGGTGTTGCGCATGTCCAGTCTGAAGGCAGTCAAGGGGTAGGTGACTGACTATGAGCAAGCGCAAAGAACAAGTCGATTCCGGGCGACGGGGATTCATTGGCGTGGCTGCCGGAATTGCCACAGGTGTTGTGGCACCCGGCGTGGTGTTGCACCAACTGGCCTCGGCAGAGCCGCGTTCGGAGGCGGTCACGGACGACGTGCGATGGGGAATGCTGATCGACAGCGCCAAGTGTGCGGACGGCTGCGAGGCTTGTGTCACTGCCTGCAATCAAGAGAACGGTCTCAATCTTCAAAAGAAGCCCAAGGGGGAGAGCGAGTCCAAGTGGGACCGTCAGGTTGCCAAGTGGATCCGCACGGTCAAGGTCCAGGACGATCTGACGGGTCACGTAAGCAGGCTTCCGATGATGTGCCAGCATTGCGAGCACCCACCCTGTGTGGATGTTTGTCCTACCGGCGCTTCCTTCAAGCGGGCTGACGGCATCGTCCTGGTGGACAGGCACACCTGCATTGGCTGTCGCTATTGCATGATGGCCTGCCCCTACAAGGCTCGCTCCTTCATCCACGAGGTAGTGGATGCCAAGCTCACCCGGACTCCCCGCGGCAAGGGTTGCGTCGAGAGCTGCAACCTGTGCGTCCACCGCCGCGACAGCGGCGAGTCTTCCACCGCCTGCGCCGATGCCTGCGCGGCCGAGGGTCACAACGCGATATTGTTTGGCGATCTGAAGGACCCTGAGGGCCCCCTGAGCAAGGCCCTCGCGGCCCTTCCGAGCCGCCAGATCCGCGCGGATCTCGATCTCAACACGGGTGTACGCTACAGCGGCGTCTAGCGCCTCGGAGATGTTGTCATGAAGAGAATCGTCTATCGGGAGTGGAGACTCGCGCCTCAGCGCTACTGGGGCCTGCTCGCGATACTCGCCGCCGTCGCCGGCCTGGGTGGGCTCGCCTTCACCTACATGGAGCACGAGGGCCATTGGGTGACCGGCATGTCCAACCAGGTCGTCTGGGGAACGCCCCACGTGTTTGCCGTGTTTCTGATCGTCGCCGCTTCGGGTGCGCTCAACGTGGCGTCCATCGGCAGTGTGTTCGGTAAAACCCCGTACAAGCCCTTGGCGCGGCTCTCCGGTCTGTTGGCTGTTGCCCTGTTGGCCGGCGGCCTGATGGTGCTGGTGCTCGACCTGGGTCGTCCCGATCGGCTGGTGGTCGCGATGACGACCTACAACTTCCGATCGATCTTCGCCTGGAACATCTTTCTCTATACCGGCTTCATGGCAATTGTTATCGCCTACCTTTGGACAATGGCCGAGCGCAAGGGTAATCGCTATTCCAAGCCGGTGGGTTTTTTCGCCTTCGTCTGGCGTCTGATGCTCACCACAGGTACCGGCTCGATCTTCGGATTCATTGTGGCGCGACAGGCCTACGATACCGCCCTGTTTGCACCCATGTTCATTGCCATGTCCTTTGCATACGGACTCGCCATCTTTCTGCTGGTGCTCATGTTCGCGTTCGATCAGGATGACCGCCCAATCGGCGATTCCATCCTGTTCCGGCTGCGCAATCTGCTCGGTGTGTTCCTCGGATCCGTGCTTTTCTTTGTGCTGGTCTACTTTCTGACCAAGCTCTACGGGGCCAAGAATTACGATCTTGTCTCCTTTTACCTGGTCGACGGCAGTGTGTATACGGTTGTGTTCTGGTTGGGCTGGATGCTCGCGGGGATCCTGTTTCCACTCGGGATCCTCTTCCACCCGGTACTCGGCAGGAGTCGCAGCTGGATCGCGTCGGGGTGCGCTCTGGTCGTACTTGGGGGTCTGGCCAGCATGTATGTCATCATAATCGGTGGGCAGGCTTATCCGATGCAGATGTTCCCCGGAAAGACCATCGTCGAGTCGGGCTTCCATGACGGCGTCGGTGGTGCGGTTGCTGCCTACGCCCCGAGTGTACCGGAGGCATTGCTCGGTATCGGTGGCCTAGCGGTGGCTTTGTTGATCACCGCTGTCGGCGTCCGTGTGCTGCAGTTCCTACCCGAGTCCTTGGCCGATGCGGATGTCGACCCACATGCGGCGGCCAAGGCTTGATCGCGAGAGAAAGATACAAACCGCTCGGGTGCCGACAACGCCAAAAATTCCACTTAGCGAGGTCGGGTATGGATGTCACGTATGGGTCGAGGCCGACTGGCATCCTAATTTGGCGCCTTCCTTGACGGGATCCGGGCCTCGGCGATTCTGAGCACCAAAAAATAGGGTTGGGTAAGGCCTCGGCTTTGCGCCCGTCCATGGCCCACGTCTACATCTCCGCTGCCCACAAGTCATCCGGCAAGACCACGATTTCGATCGGGCTGTGCCGTGAGCTGCGGCGGCTCGGTGCGTCAGTCCGGCCCTTCAAGAAGGGCCCCGATTACATCGATCCGCTCTGGCTCGGAAAGGCGTCGGGTAGCGACTGCCTCAATCTGGACTTCCACACAATGGACCGGGAGGAGATTGCCGGCGCCTTTGCTCGTACTCTGGCTGGCGCCGATATCGGCCTGATCGAGGGGAATGTCGGCCTTTTCGACGCGGTCGATCTCAATGGGAGCAACAGCAACGCCGAACTTGCGAAGCTGTTGGGCGCCCCCGTCGTCCTCGTTGTGGATGTTCAGGGTATGAGCCGGGGCATCGTGCCTCTGCTCCTGGGCTATCAATCGTTCGATCCCGAGCTGAACATTGCGGGGGTTATAGCCAACAAGGTCGGCGGCGAGCGTCACGAGGCAAACCTACGCCGTGCGGTGGAGCACTACACGGACTTACCGCTGCTGGGCGCACTGAATCGAACCGCCGAGATCCTTATAAGCGAGCGCCATCTGGGCTTGATTCCGAGTAACGAGGCCGAGGAGGCGGACGCCCAGATCGAGCGCATTCGAGCCCTGGTAGCGGAGCAGCTGGACGTCCACAGGGTCTTGGAGATATGTCGCTCGGCCTCGGAACTGCCGCCGGTCCTGGCCCGAAAAGAGACGGACGCAACCGTCGGGGAGTCGGTGCGAATCGCTATCGCAAGGGATGACGCCTTTGGTTTCTATTATCCGGACGACCTTGCCTCCCTGGAACGCGCCGGGGCGGAGTTGGTGAGCTTCAGCCCGGTACGAGATCCGGATCTGCCGGATGCCGACGGGTTGTTCATCGGCGGCGGTTTTCCCGAGTTTCGGCTGCGCGAGCTCGCCGAGAATAGGTCCATGCGCGTGGCGGTCAAGGAATTTGTGGAATCTGGTCGCGCCGTTTACGCGGAGTGCGGTGGTCTGATGTATCTGTGCCGTGAGCTGCGTTGGGGCGAGCGGCGAGGCCCCATGTGCGCCGTCCTCGGCGCGGATGTGGTTATGCATGAGCGGCCGCAAGGGCGCGGGTATGTTCGGCTGCGAGAGACTGACGTCTTCCCTTGGCCCGGTGCCGCGGAAAGGCCGCGCGAGATTAGGGCGCACGAGTTTCATCACTCGGCGGTAGTGAAAACCGACCCGGAATGGACCTATGGATTTGAGGTCCTACGCGGAACAGGCGTCGACGGAAGGCACGATGGGGTACTCTACAAGAACCTGGTTGCCGCCTACAGCCATTTGCGCGATGTGGGCGGAAATGGATGGACAAGACGGTTCGTCGATCAGGTACGGGTCTGCCGGCGATGAGGCGTTTGATTCTGGATTCGGTCGCTAGCCGCGACTGAACGCAAATATACGCCAACAAGACGATGAGTTGCCTGCGTGATTTCGTCCGGCGAGAGAGCAACAGTGCCGACTCTGCTGCCCCATCGAGAAGCGCGCATTTATTGGGCCTAGCCAAAATCGGTTTTCCCGACGACGAGGAGTCTTGAGGTTGTGGTGGGACGCAAAAATTGGCAATATATATCGTTTAACAATGTATTTCCCCGATACTGGGCCGAGAAGGGTTGAAATGAAAGAAGGAATCCACCCCGAGTACAACGATATCAAGGTCGCGTGCAGCTGCGGTAACGAGTTTACTACCCGCTCCACCTTGGGGAGGGACATACACATCGAAGTCTGTTCCGCTTGCCACCCCTTCTACACGGGCAAACAAAAGATTGTAGACACCGCCGGGCGTGTCGACAAGTTCCGCCGCAAGTACCGTCGCTGAGGCCCACACCGAAACAAGGCAGCGGATGTCCTTTCTATCCTTGATCAGGGGACCGTCTTAGGCGCTCGGTATCCCTCGCAACATGTTAACCGTCATGTTTGCGGTCGCCCGCTCCGTCGGTTGGATCTCGCACTGGCTGGAAATGGCCGCCGATCCGGACAGTCGTGTCGGCCGTCCGCGTCAGATCTATTGCGGTCCAGCGCAGCGTGATTGCGAACCCCTCTCCAAGCGCTAAAATGAATACACTCAGGTCGACGTATCACAACTCAGTATGCGCATGACCTCGGCAGCTCCAGCGCCCCGCTCCGGCCGCTGGTTAATCGAATCCAGCGGCGGGTTGCGTTGTGCGCCCATTGGCAGAACCACGAGCTCGAAGGGTGTTTTTCCCGCGAAGAAGGCAAACACCGGATGGCTGCGACGCTTGCCATCCGAGTAACGAAAAACTTCCTCGCTCTCCTGCCAGGGGATACCCCGATCAAGAAGCTCGAGCACCAGATCCTCCGGATTGTCTGTGAAGAGATGTAATCGCACACCCTGATTGGGGTCTGCGTTGCCGGCAAGCACGGGGCCCACTAGCCGGGGCACGAAGGTGGAGAACGCATCCATAGCCCCTAGGGCCTGCTTGCGTAGCTTTCGAAGCTCCTGCTCATGTCGTTCGTACCGAATTAGGCGCCGTTGCTGTAGCAACGCCTCTTGAATTTCCCCGTTATTCGGCCACAATCGCCTGTCCCCAATTCCGGCTCGTTCGGCGACCTTGCGCCGTACCCGGTCGAACTCCTGCATGCCCTCATCCACTAAAATACGAGCGGCCTCGTAGGCCAGCCTCTGACGATATTCATTCGACCGATTGCGTCCGCTCATTACCAGCACCTTAAGGCATTCTTTCGCAACCTGTTACCGGGGGAACGCCGCCAAAAAGAAACCGCTTGTCAAGGTGCCGCCGGTGTCATCAGTCGCGCGTCGCATTGCCGCAAAACCCGCCGAGATTCAGAGCTCCGGCGGTCGTGGGCTCTGAACTGATCCCACAATACCTCGATACGACCTAACGTGAGACCTCGGGTTCTGTTTCAATCCGTACCATACGGTATCTTGCTCCCAAATGGCTTACTCGGAAGATGCTCAGGTGATTAAATATAACCTATTGATTTGGCGAGACAACCCACGGCTATCTAAGACGGCGGGCAACGACGCAACAGTGTTCCTCTTTGGTAATCACGCGTTGCATTTTTAAAACAGGATCGTGCGATTATGCAACGAAAGCCTGCGGATCGGCGCATCAATGTTTTCATACCTCGGCCTGTCGTCGAGCTTTCGGTTTCTGCATCCTATTTTCTATGTTTAAACAATGTGTTACATGAGAAAGCCAACTGTATTTTGACGGTGACCGAAAAAAAATCGAGAAAAAAGAAAAAAAAAGCACGTATTTTTTTCGCAAAAAATACCGATATGTTTTATAGTTAACGCCAGTTCGAAGAAACTGCTCAAACTATAAGGCTAGTAGCGCGAGGAGCGCACCGCACTGACCATGTTCACTTTCGGTCGCAAGAAGCCTGCCCTTGTGGGGCTCGATATCAGCTCTACTGCGATAAAGCTCATCGAATTGTCGCAGACCGCAGGCACTACCGCATCCGCTTTCCGCGTCGAAAACTACGCGGTCGAGCCGCTGCCACCGAACGCGGTTGTCGAGAAAAAAATAGCGAACATACAAGCCGTCGGAGAGACCATCCGGAAGGCGGTCGCGAGCTCCGGAACCAAGGCCAAGGTCGCAGCCGCGGCCGTATCCGGTTCGGCCGTGATCACGAAAGTCATTTCGATGTCGGCCACGCTGAGCGACGCCGAGATGGAAGCGCAGATACAGCTCGAAGCGGACCAATACATCCCCTACCCGCTCGAGGAAGTCAACATCGATTTCGACGTCCTTGGGCCGTCCGATTCCGGCGGCAACATGGTGGACGTACTGCTCGCAGCATCGCGGCAAGAAAACGTGGATGATCGGGTCGCCGCCTCGGAGATCGGTGGCTTGACCGCAACGATTATCGACGTCGAAGCATATGCGGTCGAGTCTGCCTATGCGCTCTTGATGGATGCACGCAACGAGGAAGGCGAGGAGCGGACAGTGGCGATTGCGGACATTGGTGCCACCGCCACAACTCTGCACGTGTTGCACAACGGGCAAACCGTCTACACACGCGAGCAGAATTTTGGCGGTCTCCAGCTTATCGAAGAGGTTCAGCGCCGTTACGGCATGGCTCGCGATGACGCGCTTCGGCAGGTGATCGCGGGAGGACTACCGGACAACTACACGACCGAGATTCTGGGCCCCTTCAAGGAGGCGCTGGCGCAACAGATCGGGCGGGCGCTCCAGTTTTTCTACTCCGCCAGCACGTTCAACCACGTAGACCGGATAGTCCTTGCCGGGGGTGTGGCTAGTGTCCGCGGCATCGACGAGTTGGTGGAGGAGCGCCTCGGCACGGCAACTGTCGTTGCCAACCCTTTCACCCACATGTCGCTGTCATCCAAGCTCAGGTCCTCGGCGCTGAATAAAGTCGCGCCGGCCTTGATAATTGCGGTTGGCTTGGCCTTGAGAGGTTTCGACTAGATGGCACGCATCAATCTGTTGCCCTGGCGCGAGGCCGAGAGAAAGCGCCGACTACGCGAGCTCGCCGCGGTCGCGGCTGCCGGGCTGGTAGCGACGCTTCTACTCGGCTTGGCTGTGCACTTTCATATTGAAGGACTCATTTCCAATCAACAGAGTAGGAATCAGTTTCTGAGAAATGAAATCAGCAAGCTGAACAAGCAAATTCGCGAGATCCGGGATCTGGAACTGACCAAGGAGAAGTTGCTGGCGAGGATGAACGTGATCCAGCAGCTTCAGGTAAGCCGCCCGGAGGTGGTGCATCTCTTCGACGAAATGGTTGTCCGAATTCCCGAGGGTGTCTATTTGACCAAAGCCACTCAGGGTGGACGTTCCGTGGTTGTCGAAGGACGCGCCCAATCCAACGCTCGCGTTTCGGAGTTCATGCGCAATATCGAAGCATCGAATTGGATCGGAGGACCTTTGTTGATGGTGATCGAGAATAAGGAGAAGACAGGTACTGGGATGAATCATTTTCGGCTTCGTTTTCATCAACGGTCGGCGAAAGCGAGGAACGCAGCCGAAGCCAGGAAAGCAGCCGAAGCACCGGCAGAGAGCTGAGCGCAACCTAAGCGAGATTCGCCCGTGGACCTTAACCAGCTAAACGAGCTAGACCTACAGAATATCGGCGAGTGGCCGGGCATTGCGAAGGCGTTTCTGATCCTGCTCTTATGTGGCAGCGTTGCCGGCGCCTGGTATTACTTCGACTCCAGGGATCAGCTAGCGAACCTCGAGACCGTCGAGAAAAAGGAATTGGGCCTTCGAAAAGAGTTCGAGTCCAAGCAGCAGAAGGCTGCCAACCTCGACGCGTACCGGCAGCAGCTCGCGGAGATGCAGGAGTCCTTCGGCGCCATGTTGCGCCAGCTTCCGGACAGCACGCAGGTCGCGGCACTGCTCGTAGACGTTTCGCAAACGGGGCTTGCGGCTGGATTGGAGTTTGAGCTTTTCCAGCCGTTAGGCGAGCAAAAAAAGGAGTTTTACGCCGAGCTTCCGATCAGGATCCGTGTCACGGGACGTTACGGTGAATTCGGCAATTTCATTAGCGGGCTCGCAGCATTGCCTCGGATCGTCACCATCCACAACCTGAACATCCAAAATCGCAAGCCCACACCCGGTGATGACGCGCCTCTGAGCCTCGACGCAACGGTCAAGACCTACAGGTACCTGGATGAGGGAAGTGCGCAATGAGTCCGAGATTGTTCTTTGCCATGCTCGCATCGCTCGCCGTTGTTGCTTGCGAGAGCAGCCGAATGACCGATCTGGAGGAGTATGCACAAGGGGTTATGGCACGCGAGCCGGGCCCCATTGAACCACTTCCCGAAATCAAGCAGATAGATACCTTCGTCTATGCCCCCACGAAAAAGCGCGATCCGTTCGTACTGGACCGTAAGAGCGTGCAGGCGGCCGCGGCGACAGTCACCGACGGTATTGCGCCCGATCCTTTGCGACGGAAGGAAGAGCTGGAGCAGTTTCCCCTCGACTCCTTAACGATGAGAGGAACCCTGAAGCAAGGAGACGCCATCTGGGCCCTGGTTACGACGCCTGAGAATACGCTGCACCATGCGACCGTCGGCAACTACCTGGGGAAAAATAATGGACAAATCATACGCATTACCACCGAGAAGATCGAGCTTACCGAGATCGTCTCCGACGGCGGCGGCGGGTGGCGCGAGCGCCAAGCCGCTGTCGCATTGACCCAATAGGCTGGGGGAGCCCAAGGCGCGATGAACAGCTTGTCACTCACCTCGATTCGTCACTGTACCAATCAGTACTTCACTTCGGGAATGAACCTCGGCACACCCAGGTTGCTGGCGTTGGTACTCTGGCTGATTCCCTTGGCACCGGCGACCGCTGCAACCATTCTCCAAGACGTAGAGTATGCGGCTCTGCCGGGAAACGAGGTACGCATCGACCTGCAACTTTCCGGCGCCGTCAAGCAACCCCAAGCGTTTGCCACAGAAAATCCGGCGCGCGTCGTCCTGGACCTGGAGGGCGTCGCGAGCGGCCTCGACAAGAAAGAAGTCCCGATTTCGGTGGGCCCGGTGCAGAGCTTGGTGGCAGTGGAGGCGAGTAACCGTACCCGTGTCGTCATCAACCTCAGTAACTCGGTTCCATACCAAATCGAAACCGCTGGCAACAAGATCAGCATCGCCCTGAATGTCCCGCCGACGGCGGCGACAGCGCCCAGAGCTCCATCGAGGCCAACTGCGGGACGCACACCGTCTCGAGCCGCCGGCGTGACCAGTGGCGTCAGAGATATCGATTTTCGGCGCGGTCCGAACGGTGAGGGTCGGGTGCTGATCACCCTGCCAAGCCCCAATACCCAAGTGAGCGTCAACGAAAAAGGCAGGCATGTGATCGCCGAGATCGCCAACGCGAGCTTGCCGTCGAGACTGCGGCGGAGGCTGGACGTAACGGATTTTGCCACGCCGGTAATCGCCGTGGAATCGCGTCCCCAAAACAACAACGTCGAGATCGCTATCGAGACCACGGCGGATTACGAGTATCTCGCCTATCAGGCAGACGAGCTCTTCACCTTGGAGTTCCGCCCGTTAACCAAAGCGGAGCGGGAGGATAAGCGCAGGAAGAAGGACGTGTACACCGGAGACCGACTGTCTCTTAACTTCCAGGACATCGAGGTGCGTGCGGTACTCCAACTTCTGGCGGACTTCACCGGGCTCAACTTGGTTGCTAGCGATACGGTGCGCGGCCGTATTACGCTGCGGCTCAAAAACGTTCCCTGGGACCAGGCCCTGGCAATTATCCTCAAATCGAAGGGACTGTCCATGCGCCAGATCGGCAACGTCGTTATGGTTGCCCCCACCCGGGAGATGGTCGCACAGGAACAGGCCGAGCTGTTGGCGGACCAAAAGATCGAAGAGCTGGCGCCGCTGAGATCGGAGTTCATCCAGGTCAACTACGCCAGGGCTAGCGCGCTGACGGCGCTTCTCAAATCTGATGAAAACAGGCTGCTGTCCGGGCGCGGCAACGTCACCTTCGACGACCGCACCAATACCTTGTTGGTTCAAGACACCGCAGCGAAGCTGGAAGATATTCGAGGCATCGTCCAGAAACTCGATATCCCTGTTCGTCAGGTGATGATCGAGTCACGCGTTGTCATCGCCAACAACGATTTCGCACGGGACTTGGGCGTGCGTTTCGGAGCCAGCAAGACGAACGATCCGAGCTTCAACCCAGACGGTACAGTCAACAACGGGAACTTCGGCGAAGCCGGCGGCGCCCTGCCCGGATATATTCAGAACTCGGGCGACATCGTTCCGAATTTGTACCAAAGTCCAGCCGGCGTAGCCCCTCTGCTCGTGGATTTGCCGGTGGTAGCGCCTTCCGGCGGCGTGAACTTCATCCTGGGGAAGATCGGTTCCTATCTGCTGCAACTCGAGCTCACGGCCATGCAGCGCGAGGGCCGCGGCGAGATCGTCTCCAGCCCCAGGGTGATTACCTCTGACAATCAGAAGGCAACGATCAAGGTTGGTCAAGAGATCCCCTACCAGGAGTCCTCCGCCTCCGGCCGCACCACCGTTGCGTTCAAAGAGGCCGTTCTTCAGCTTGATGTCACGCCTCAGATCACACCGGACGACCGGGTTATCATGGCTCTGAAGGTCAACAAAGATAATCCGGATTTCGCGAATAGGGTTCTCGGCGTACCACCCGTCGATACGCGCTCCGTGGAAACGAACGTGCTCGTGGACAATGGTGAGACGGTCGTGCTTGGCGGCGTTTATGAGCGCCAGAAGACCTTCAACAAGGAGCAGGTCCCCTGGCTAGGCGATCTGCCCGTTCTGGGCAACCTTTTCAAGACCACCGCTAAGCAAGACCAAAACGAAGAGCTCTTGGTCTTCGTTACACCCAAGATCCTCAAAGAAGGCATCGCCGCACAGGCGTATGCTCCGGCGGCGCCTGCAGGGCCCACTCCGCGGGAACTGATGAAATGACGCGGAGTTGGATGCCTTGATCGGCCTGCCGTCACTTTTCGCCACGCTTTTTTCCGACCAAACCTGGCGTCATCTGAGGCTCGGGCACGCGTAGACGCGACTATTTGGGTACTACTTGAGAGCCGGCACCTAGGCCATGTGAGGAAGAGTGGGTTATCCTTCGGTGCCGAACCGGGTTACACTTGATCCGCGTTGAACCAACGCGGTTAAGCATTCAAGATTCGTAGAATCTAACCAAAGCTCCGTGGCAGATTTTGCCATGATCTTGCCTGCAACGGCCAAATCTGGCATACCTTTCACGCATGATGCGGTTTCAGAATATCTTTCTCGTGGGTCCCATGGGTGCAGGCAAGAGTACTGTCGGACGTCAGCTGGCCGAGGCGATCTCTTTTGAGTTTCGGGACAGCGATCAAGAGATCCAGCGACGCACAGGTGTCGATATTCCGACCATCTTCGAGTACGAGGGTGAAGAAGGATTCCGTCAGCGCGAGAGACAGGTAATCGATGAGCTGAGCGAAAAGAGCGGCATCGTGATGGCCACGGGCGGAGGAGCCGTATTGCGGCCCGACAACCGCCAGGACCTAACGGCCCGCGGTGTAGTGGTCTACCTACACTGCAGCCCCGAGCAGCAATACGCGCGTACGTCGCGGGATCGCAACCGTCCGCTGTTGCACACCGAGGACCCTTTGGAGCGTCTGCGCCAACTCATGGAGGAGCGCGATCCCCTGTACCGGCAGGTCGCGGATATGGTCGTCTCCACAGAGCGACGGGGCACGTCCTCTGTGGTTAAGGAAATACGCCGTCGACTTGAAAACGAAACAATCTGATCGCTGAATCCGACCTCCGTCCATTTAGGAATCAAACCAATTCAGCGAGCTCATTTGCCTCACGCCTACCCTCATTTCCCTTAACCCGAAGAAGCGTGACTCAAACACTCCAAGTCGATCTCGGCACTCGTAGCTATCCCATCCAAATCGGAGCCGGTCTCATCGATGAACCGGAGCTATTCAGCTCCCGGATTGCGGGACGTCAGGTGATGGTGATCACCAACGAGACAATCGCCCCGCTTTTTCTGGAGCGGCTCGAGCGTACGCTCGGCGGATTTGAAGTGACGCGGATCGTGCTGCCGGATGGCGAGGAATTCAAGAACCTGGAGATGTGGAGCCGGATCATGGATGGTCTGCTGAACCGGCGTTTCGCCCGCGACTGCACCCTGGTGGCCCTCGGCGGTGGCGTGATTGGGGATATAACCGGCTTTGCGGCAGCCTGCTACCAGCGGGGGGTGGCTTACATTCAGGTTCCAACCACGCTGCTCGCGCAGGTCGACTCATCCGTCGGCGGCAAGACAGGTGTGAATCACGCCCTGGGTAAGAACATGATCGGGGCTTTCCACCAGCCTCGAGCCGTGATCGCGGATACGGACACCCTGAGCAGCTTACCTGACCGCGAGCTTTCGGCGGGTATTGCCGAGGTTGTCAAGTACGGCCTGATTCGAGATCCGGAGCTCTTCGCCTGGCTCGAAACGTACATCGGGAGGCTGCGTGCCCGCGATACCGATGCGCTCGTTTATGCCATCGAGCGCTCCTGTCGCAACAAGGCTGAGGTGGTCGCCGCGGATGAGCTCGAGGCTGGCCAGCGTGCGCTGTTGAATCTTGGCCACACCTTTGGACACGCCATCGAGACCGGCGTCGGCTACGGTACCTGGCTGCATGGCGAGGCGGTCGGGGCCGGCATGTGTATGGCGGCGGACCTGTCGCACCGTCTCGGCTGGCTCGATGCGGCCTCCGTGAAACGCACCGGATCCTTGATCGCCGCCGCTGGACTCCCTGATCGCGCACCGGCGGATATAGGCCGCGAGCGTTTTCACAAGCTCATGGCGGTCGACAAGAAGGTTCTGGATGGCCGGTTGCGCCTGGTGCTGCTAAAGGATATCGGCAACGCCTTGATCACAGCCGATTTCGATCCAGCAAAGCTCGACGAGATGCTCGCGGCCGTAGGCTAGCTGGAGCGCACCTAGTACCAATCCCAACAGAGCGGCCGCTGCTCCCTGCGCTCGGGTAGGGAGGGAGCTGCTATTGGGTCGGAATGCACAAGAACCGGCGGTCGCACGTGATATCGCACCAGAAAAGTGCGGCCACCGTGACTCTCCCGCGTTCGAAACAGCCCGTATTCTCAGCCGGCACTCCAAGCAGAAAGAAAAGCGTCACTGGCACGACGCCTGCTAGTTTGATAGCTTTAGGGGTTCGGCACACAAAGCGTCGACACCATGGGTGGTGCGCCGACCACTCTCAGTAATGATGGCGAAACCCGGCTTGGTTAGGTTTTCCGTAGAGAAACGATTTCGGAATTCCCGTAAATGCTGGCGTCACCGGTCCGCAACAGTCGGCATTCACGGCGCCTTGATTGACCCCGGCGAATCGGCGAGTAACCGCAGACGCCTCGGGTTTTGAGCAAACATGGGCCTGCGACAGAATCGGCGGGTCGAATAACCTGGTACCAACGAGAATAGCGATGAGCCTTCGTGCCCTTCCACCCGCGCAGGGACTCTACGACCCTGCCCTCGAGCGCGACGCTTGCGGCGTCGGCTTCGTTTGCAACATCAAAAACCGCAGGAGCCACGCGATCGTTCAGCAAGGGCTGGAGATTCTCGAGCGCCTGACGCATCGCGGCGCAGTTGGAGCCGACCCCAAGGCGGGCGACGGCGCCGGCATCCTGATTCAAATCCCGGACGTTTTCTTTCGCGCCGTGGTGGGTTTCGACCTGCCGCCCGCCGGCCATTACGGCGTCGGCCACGTCTTTCTTCCCCAGGAAGAAGGAGCACGTCGGGAGATGGAGGCAACCGTTGATCGCCACCTGAACGAGGGCGGACAACGGGTGCTGGGCTGGCGCGATGTCCCTGTGGATAACGGCGGCCTGGGCGAAAGCGTGCTCCCGAGCGAGCCCGTTATCCGCCAAGTGTTCGTGGCTCGTGGCGCCGACTGCCCGGACCAGGACGGCTTCGAGCGCAAGCTGTTTGCCATCCGCAAGGGCATGGACAACGCGATCCGCCTGGCGGGCGTCGACAAGACGGCCTACTACGTCACCTCCATGTCCTCGCGCACCATCACCTATAAGGGCATGCTGCTCGCAAGTCAGGTGGGAAGCTTTTATCTGGACCTCGAGGACGAACGCTTCGAGTCTGCACTGGCCCTGGTGCACCAGCGGTTTTCCACCAACACCTTCCCGACATGGGACCTGGCGCACCCCTTCCGCATGATCTGCCACAACGGCGAGATCAACACCTTGCGAGGCAACCTCAACTGGATGGCTGCGCGGCGCCATACCATGAGGTCCGAGGTCCTGGGCGACGATTTGGACAAGATCTGGCCCCTGATCCCCGAGGGTCAGTCAGATTCGGCTTGCTTCGACAACGCCCTGGAGCTACTGGTGATGGGTGGTTATTCCCTAGCCCACGCCATGATGCTGCTGATCCCAGAGGCCTGGGCCGGCAACAAGCTGATGGACGAGGAGCGCCGCGCCTTCTACGAGTATCACGCCGCACTGATGGAGCCCTGGGACGGCCCGGCCGCGGTGGCCTTCACGGACGGGCGCCAGATCGGCGCCACCCTGGATCGCAACGGCCTGCGTCCGGCCCGCTATCTGGTCACCGACGACGACCTGGTGATCATGGGCTCCGAGATGGGCGTGCTCGATATCCCGGAGGAGAAGATCGTCAAAAAATGGCGTTTGCAGCCGGGCAAAATGTTCCTCATCGATCTGGAGCAAGGCCGAATCATAGACGATGCGGAGATCAAGGCTCAGCTGGCCAGCTCCCAGCCGTATCAGGAGTGGTTGAACAAGACCCAGATCCCCCTGGACAAGCTGCCCACCGACGTGGCCCCCATGACCCCGGACTGGGAGACGCTCTTGGACGCCCAGCAGGCCTTCGGCTACAGTCAGGAGGATATCAAGTTCCTGCTTACACCCATGGTCCTGACAGGACAGGAGGCGGTCGGCTCCATGGGCGCGGATAACCCGCCGTCGGTTCTGTCCAGCCGCTCCAAGCACCTCTCGACCTATTTCAAGCAGAATTTCGCCCAGGTGACCAACCCGGCGATCGACCCGATCCGCGAGGAGTTGGTCATGTCCCTGGTCTCCCTAATCGGCCCGCGGCCCAATCTGCTCGGTCTCACCGAGGCCGGCCGACACATGCGATTGGAGGTCAAGCAGCCGGTCTTGACCAACGAGGACCTGGAGCGGGTGCGCCACATCGAGGACAACACCGGCGGCGCCTTTCGCACCTTCACCCTGGACATCACCTACCCGGCCGACCACAGCGCAGATGGGATGGAGGCGGCCCTCAAGCGGCTGTGCCAGCATGCGGAGGAGGCGGTGCTACAGGGCTACAACATCCTGATCCTCTCCGATCGTCACATGAACCGGGACTACATCGCCATACCGGCCTTGTTGGCCACCTCCGCGGTGCACCATCACCTGATCCGCCAAGGCCTGCGCACCAGCTCGGGCCTGGTTGTGGAGACGGGCGCGGCCCTTGAGGTCCACCACTTTGCGACCCTCGCCGGCTACGGCGCCGAGGCCATCAATCCCTACCTGGCCTTCGACACCATCGCCGAGATGCTGCCGCGCTTGCCCGAGCCGCTCGACTTCGAGGAGGCCCAGCAGCGCTACATCAAGGCTGTCGGCAAGGGTCTGCTCAAGGTCATGTCGAAGATGGGCATCTCCACCTACCAGTCCTATTGCGGGGCCCAGATCTTCGATGCCGTCGGTCTCGCAACTCCCTTTGTGGACACCTACTTCACCGGTACCCACACCAGAGTGGAGGGCGTCGGGCTGGAGGAGATCGCCAGGGAGACCGTGCTGTGGCACCGCACCGGCTATGGAAATGCTCACATCTATCGCAAGCACCTGGACGTCGGCGGGGACTATGCCTACCGGCTACGCGGCGAGGACCATGTCTGGACTCCGGAGACCATCTCCAAGCTTCAGCACGCCACCCGTTCCAACAGCTTTGATAGCTACGAGGAATACAGCCGGATGGTCAACGAGCAGAGCGAGCGGCTCATGACCTTCCGCGGGTTGATGGACTTCAACTGGGCCGACGAGCCGCTCCCTCTGGAGGAGGTCGAGCCCGCTGCCGAGATCGTCAAGCGCTTCGCCACCGGCGCCATGTCATTCGGATCCATCTCCTACGAGGCGCACTCGACCCTGGCCAAGGCCATGAACCGGATCGGCGGCAAGTCCAACACCGGCGAGGGGGGCGAGGAGCCGGAGCGATTCAAGCCGTCGGAAGATGGTTCCCGCAACCCGGAGCGATCCGCCATCAAGCAGGTGGCCTCCGGTCGCTTCGGGGTGACCATCGAGTACCTGGTCAACTCCGACGACATCCAGATCAAGGTCGCCCAGGGCGCCAAGCCGGGCGAGGGCGGTCAGCTGCCCGGGCACAAGGTCAACCGGCAGATTGCGCGGGTGCGCCATTCCACCCCGGGCGTGGGTCTGATCTCGCCGCCACCGCACCACGACATTTACTCCATCGAGGATCTGGCCCAACTGATCCATGACCTCAAGAACGCCAATCCCCGGGCGCGCATCTCGGTCAAGCTGGTCTCCGAGGTTGGCGTGGGTACGGTGGCCGCCGGGGTCTCCAAGGCCCATGCCGACCACGTGACCATCGCCGGCTATGACGGCGGCACCGGCGCCAGTCCGCTCACGTCCATCAAGCACGCCGGCTCACCCTGGGAGATCGGCCTTGCCGAGACCCACCAGACGCTGGTTCTGAATCGCCTGCGCGGGCGCATCGCCGTCCAAACGGACGGGGGCATGCGCACCGGCCGCGACGTGGCCATCGCCCTGCTCCTGGGCGCGGACGAGATCGGATTCGCCACCGCACCCCTGATCGTTTCTGGCTGCATCATGATGCGCAAATGCCACCTCAACACCTGCCCCGTGGGGGTGGCGACCCAGGATCCGGAGCTGCGGACGAAGTTCACCGGCAAGCCGGAGCACGTGGTCAACTACTTCTTCTTCGTGGCCGAGGAGCTGAGAAGGATCATGGCCAAGCTGGGCTTCCGCACGGCCAGTGAGATGATCGGCCAGACGGATCGCCTGGAAATGCGCCGCGCCGTTGACCATTGGAAGGCCAAGGGCCTGGATTTCACAAAGCTCCTGACCAAGCCGCAGGTACCCGAGGGTGTCGCCCTCTACAACTGCGAGCGCCAGGATCACGGTCTCGACCGAGCCCTGGACTTGGAGCTGATACGGCAGGCCGAGCCGGCACTGGAGCGCGGCGAGCCGGTGCGCATCGAGATCGCGGTCAAGAACTACAACCGCACCCTGGGCACCATGCTCTCGGGTCGGGTGGCCGAGCGCTACGGCCTGGCGGGACTCCCGGACGACACCATCTACATCAAGGCCATCGGGACGGGCGGTCAGTCCTGGGGTGCCTGGGCGGCGAAGGGCGTGACCATCGAGCTGGAGGGCGAGGCCAACGACTATGTGGGCAAGGGCCTCTCCGGCGGCCGGTTGGTGATCTACCCGCCGCGCCGCTCGGGTATGGCCGATCGGGCCGAGGAGAATATCATCGTCGGCAACACGGTGCTCTACGGCGCCATCAGCGGTGAATGCTACTTCCGCGGTGTCGCCGGTGAGCGCTTCTGCGTCAGAAATTCCGGCGCCACTGCCGTGATCGAAGGTGTTGGTGACCACGGTTGCGAGTACATGACCGGTGGCGTGATGGTCTGCCTGGGTCCGACCGGGCGCAACTTTGCGGCCGGCATGTCCGGGGGCATCGCCTACGTGCTCGATGACGGAGACAACTTCGTGGAGCGCTGCAACATGGCCATGGTCGAGCTCGAGCCCATCGCCGCCGAGGACGACGCCCTGGAGGCCCTGGATCACCAGGGCGGTGACCTGGAGACGATGGGACGGGTGGATGTCAGCCACGACATGACCCGATTCGATGCCATCCGCCTGCGCCAACTCATCGAGAATCACCTGCACTACACGGGCAGCACGGTGGCCGGACGCATCCTGGACGACTGGGACGCCTATCTGCCCAGGTTCGTCAAGGTCATGCCCGTGGACTACCGGCGGGCGCTGGAGGAAATGCAGGCGCAAAATCGCCAGCCACCACAATTGCCCAGGCAGCAGCTCAAGGGGGTAATCGAGCATGGGTAAGCCGACCGGTTTCATGGAGTACGAGCGGCTCGACCGCGGCTATGAGCCCGCTTCGGATCGCGTCGTCCATTACGAGGAGTTCGTCCTTCCTCTGTCCGAAGCGGACGTCAGCACCCAGGGTGCACGCTGCATGGACTGCGGTATCCCTTATTGTCACCAAGGCTGTCCGGTCGACAACATCATCCCGGACTGGAACGACCTCGTTTACCGCGCCGATTGGCGGGCGGCCATCGAGGTGCTGCACTCCACCAACAACTTCCCGGAGTTCACCGGTCGCATCTGCCCCGCCCCCTGCGAGGCCGCCTGCACTCTCAACCTGCACGACGCCCCGGTTACCATCAAGACGATCGAGTGCGCCATTATCGACAAGGCCTGGCAGGAGGGCTGGATCCAGCCCCAGATCTCCCGGCACAAGACGCGCCGGCGCGTCGCCGTGGTCGGCTCGGGACCGGCCGGTCTGGCGGCCGCCCAACAGCTCGCCCGCGCCGGCCACTTCGTAAAGCTATACGAGCGCCAGGACAAGATCGGCGGTCTGCTGCGTTACGGTATCCCGGATTTCAAGCTCAACAAGCGGCTAATCGACCGGCGCATGGCCCAGATGCGTGCCGAGGGCGTGGAGTTCCACACCAACTTTCATGTGGGCGTCGACGTCCCCGCCAAGGAGTTGGTCGAGAACTATGATGCCGTGGTGCTCGCCGGTGGTTCCGAGCAACCGCGGGACCTACCGGTACCCGGGCGGGCGCTCAATGGAGTGTATTTCGCCATGGACTTTCTGCGCGCCAACAGCAAGCGCGTCCAGGGCATGCATGTTCCCGACGAGGACTTCGTCAGCGCCGAGGGTAAGCATGTGGTGGTCATCGGCGGCGGCGACACCGGTTCGGACTGCATCGGCACCTCCAACCGTCATGGTGCAAAATCCGTCACCCAGATCGAGATCCTGCCCATGCCACCGGAGCAGGAGGACAAGGGCCTGACCTGGCCCCACTGGCCCAACAAGCTACGTACCTCCAGCTCTCAGGAAGAGGGTTGCAAGCGCCTCTGGTCCGTCGCCACCAAGGCGTTCACCGGAGACGAGGAGGGCAACCTCCGGGCATTGCGCTGCGTGAAGGTCGAGTGGAGCAAGGATGATGCGGGCCGCTGGCAGATGGCGGAGATCGAGGGGTCGGAATTCTCCCTCAAGGCCGACCTGGCTCTTCTTGCCATGGGCTTCCTGCACCCGGTCCACGAGGGCATGCTCCAAGAGCTCGGCGTCGAGCTCGACGCCCGCGGCAATGTCGCTGGACCCACCGAAGGCACAAAGGCCTACCATACCTCCATCACCGGCGTATTCACCGCTGGCGACATGCGCCGCGGCCAGTCCTTGGTGGTCTGGGCCATCCGCGAGGGTCGCCAATGTGCCCGCGCAGTGGACGAGTGGCTGATGGGGAGGTCGGATTTGCCGCGGTGAGCGCTGCCACAAACCAAGGCGATGGCAGGCGGTCCGATGGCCGCCCTTTTTTGTTCGCACCACCATGTGCGACCGTAACGTCTGGGCCTTCCGCTCGCGGGTTACCGGTAAGGCTCGGCGTTATTCCGACCTGGATCTGGTGGTCATGGGAGACCGCCCGTTGCCGCCCGTCTCCCTGCATGCGCTGAAAGAAGCCTTTGAAGAGAGCGATCTGTCGTTCCGAGTCGATGTCCTGAACTGGGCCGATACCGACTCGCATTTTCGCGAGATCATCGCGGCCAATCGCGTTCCGCTTCAACAAGCAGACCGCGACGGCGGCGGTCGATACACCTCCACGACGCGCGAGTTGCAACGCTCGAGAAGGTCGAGCTCAGACAGATCAGAGTGTTGACTCAACAAAAGGGTCAGGCCTCGTGACAGATGCGTGGTTGCGATTCTGACCCTGTCGTATCGCTCCTCGGGTTATTTTTGTTCTTCGTTTTTTAAAGACCGAGTGTTGTTGCGGTTCCACTCCTCCACGCAATAGGTGCATGTACAGGCACCGCACTCGGCCGCTGCCAGTCGGCAGGAGGCGCTAACGGCTCGGAGATCCGCCGACGCAGGTGAGTCAGGGTGGCCTCGGCCAATGCTTGGCCGGCTGCCTGTCGGACCGTCTCTTCCGCTTCGATTAGATGTAGTGCTGCGGGCAACAGGACACCATCCATCGGATAGGATCCGCGGGTGGGTCAGGAAGTGGTTCAGGGCTTGTTGCGCCAGGGACGAATCGATGCGCGCGAGCGCGCTGAGTGTGTCGACCACCGCCGGCAGGTCCTGGACCCAGAGCCTGCCCGAGATGCGAACCCGGTCCGCCCCCACCTGCCAGGTGCGACGTACGTCCCGGTCCAGAAGCGTATTGGTTCCCCGGCCATGGGGGGCGAGCTCGGCGACCGCGATGATCTGCTCGGCCTGCGCCGACAACAACGGCAAGGCTATCGGCTCGACACCGGCCACCTCCTACCGGGGCGGGTGGATGTCGATGGTACCGGTGGCGTAGAATTCGCCGGGGCGGCGAACACTGAGCGATCGGTGGTCGTACACCTCGGAAGTGGCGGTTTCACGGACCCGATGGAAGTTCCTATGCTTTCTCCAGTCCGGTCCTCGTAATGATGTAGCTCTCCTGGTAATTGTCGTAGTCGGTATTGATCTCCCAAAGATCGTGCGATTTGCCTTCAGCGATATTTTCGGCGGCTCGCATTCCCATTAAGATGGAGTGATCCTGGTTGTTGTATTTGAATGCGCCGTAGCGCCCAATTACGGAGAGTGATTCTATGTCTGTCAGAAAGCCTTCCACGGGCTTGAGGTTCTCCTTGTAACCCTTGCTGTATACCGGGTAGCACCGTGGAAGTCTGACTACTTTGCCGTCGAGCACTTCCGAGCTTCCGATCAACCGCGTAGAGGCTATTTCCTTCTTTGCCAGGTCGATGATTTTTGCGTCTTCCAAAGACCAGAAGTCATCGTCTTCGTAACACCAATACTCCAGAGCCAGAATAGTCTTGTCGTCTTCCCCGTAAAGTTCTGGAACCCAATTTCTGAAATTGGTAATCCTTCCGACACTCAAGTTCTCCGAGTGGATGTATAGCCAGTTATCCGGAAATAGATCGGCAGCATCAATTCGCAGATAGACGATTACTGTATTTCTGTACCTCAGCTTCGCGACGTTGTCACGGATGCTCTGTGGTACATTGTCCAGTCGTTTCATTAGTAGTGTCAGCGGCATAGATGAAACCACCTCGTCGAAGTTCTTGACTTCTCCGTTTTCGAGCTCAATTCCTGTAGCTGTTGAAGCTTTTCTCAAGACCCTTTTAACGGGATTTGACAAATGAATCTTTCCTCCATTCTCGCGTATTTTATCCCGCATGTTTTCATACACCATTCCCGTGCCTTTCAGGGGATATGCGAATTGATCTACAAGTGTTTTGTGCTCGTTTTTTTTTGTGAGTTTCACGAAACTCTTTATCACTTCGAGAAGTGACAATTTCTTGATTCTCTGTGCCGCAAAGTCGGCGTCGAGCTCTGAACATGGAATGCCCCAAAGCTTTTCGCTGTAAGTTCTGAAGAAAATCTCGAAAAGACGTTTGCCGAATCTTCCTGTCACCTATCCTTCAAAAGTGTCGTGATCCGGAGCAGGTTTGAATCGTTGCGTTCCAAAGCTCCAAACGCATCTAGCTGCCTCTAAAAAACCCAGGTTAAAGAGGGCATCGAATGGCTTTAAAGGATAAAAAAAGAATTTGTTACCGTAGCGGATCCTGGTCAGACGATCGACCATTCTGTATTGATCTCCTACAACTTCCAGCCACAGTGAATTAACCTGTTTGTCACTACTGAAAAAACGGTGTGGACCTACGTCGACACGTTGACCCCAAAGATCCATTGATCTGGCCAGACCACCCACGAAAGGCGAAGCTTCAAACAACTCGACCTCAATGCGCGGATACTTCGACAATTGATAAGCTGCTGTAATACCGGCTGGACCGGCTCCGATTACGGCTACTTTCTTTGAGGTCGACATAAATCTTTCTGGTGACGAGGCGGAATCTTCGGGGCACGAGGCAAGGCGCCGGCACGACGGATGTGCCTTACTTATCTGCGAATAAAGTCGACTATGTGTCCCCATTGGGGGGCCGCTTCAGCAGACGCACGATCCGCCGCCAGAGCCGTTCGGGGCGCGGTATGAGCCAATAGTCGCCGCCATTGACACGCAGCCAGCGCACATCACGCCCGAAACGTTCTACCGCTGGCGGCCATACATCGATCGGGGGATGCTCGCCGAACAACCGCCAATAGCTGTGTAGCGTCTTCGAATACCAGTCCGCAAACTTTCGCCCCTCGGCGCCGCCGCCCAAGGTCGGCCCGTGATGCAGCGGTCGCGGCAGGCAACCGGTGAAGGCTCCCCAGTAGTCGCGGGTGTAGAGCAGGTGCAGATGCCACGCCTGGTCCACCTGGTCGGAGGGCGTCACCGGGTGGCCCGCAACCATCGCGAGGAATACGAAGCGGCGATACTCGTCGATAACACGGTCCGCGAACCCCTGGGACCAGTGATTGTCGCGCGCCAGACGCCGACTGAAGCGCAGAGCTGCGCTTGGGTCATCAAACACATGGTTGCGAATACACCGCCAGAGCGCCCGCTGTTCGTCGCTCAGGGGTTCAACCACCGCAACCGCCGCCACCGCAGCCGCCTCCCCCACAGCCCCCTCCACCGCAGCCGCCTCCACCATAGCCGCCCCGCGAGGAATCGCCTCGCTCGTGGCCGCTCCCACCGAACAGGGAGGCACCTGCAGAAACCCGCATCACGTGATGCAGGTCCGCCATGGGGCCCATCCCGTATCCGGCGAGCCCGAGTAGTGCGACCATCCAAAGCTTGTCATCACCCCCTCTCCCTAACTCGGATCGACGCGCTTCCAATAGCCGCGTTCCCTGGGTGGTCGGACGCTCGCGTCCCATGCCGCGCAGAAGCCGCCAGGCGACGATGCCGGTCAACACCATGCTGATCGCCAAGAAACCGACTGGTCGCCCGTCGGCGACGCCGGCGATCAATCGAATCACGCCAATACCAAGCAACGCAAAGAAACCGAACCTCAGCGGATTCACGGCCTTGGCCTGCAGAGCCGGCCTCGCAAGCAGACCGACGTTCAGCAGGCGGTCTCGCATGGCTATCAGCGAAGTGCGAAGCTCGTGCTCCAACCAGCGCCGAAAGCGGGCCGCGTCGGCGACGTGTCGCTCGCCCCCGAGTAAACCCCGAACCCTCCGCTCGATCTGCGGACGGCCCTCCGATGGCGGTTGTTCCGCGATCAGCTCTCGGGTCACGGCGTTTACCCGCAGCGCGCCCTGCTCCACCAGGCTCGCCAGCGCCAACTCCAGCACGCGTTGCGGACCACCCGCCAGGTAGGCCATGACGTAAAGATCCTCACCGAACCGCGCCGTCGGCGGAGCCCGCGCTCGTAAGCCCGTGACGAACAGTCGCAAGAAAGCAGCGACGCCCACCAAAACAAGGAGCATCGTCCAATACCAGTCCAAGAACCCCACGGCATTCAGCGCCAGGGGATTTCCATTGGCCTTCGCGAGCGTCCGCGGACGATCATCCGTGGCCAGCGGCGTGCAAGACACCAGCAGCGCACAAAACGCAGCGATGAAACGCGCTCGGGAGCCAGAAGGATCCTTGAGCCGAATCAACATCGGAATCTCCATCGGCAATACCGTCCGCATTATCGCCGATAGCCAGCGTCCGCATACATACCAGTTCCGGTGTGCCTCGTCCCAAAAAATGAACAGTCTTTCCGGAGAAGGTGCCCAATTTTTATTAACCCCCGCCTGCTCACTTTTTCGCGTCGATCATGGTGTGCTCGCGAGCTCTTGCGGAGGGAACGGCTTCCGACGTTGGACCCGGAGCTGAAGACGATAAGGGTGCCCCGAGAATCGAGCGTTGCTCGTTGCCGAGCGTTTGAAATTCCGGCGCACGCCGACCACGTTTTCAGCGCGGCAGGCACGTTCCCTGTCGGCGGAGGCTGAGGATTCATTTGCCACCTGTTTGCAGCTAAACTTCACGTTCTCGCAACGAGGTAGGCCCGTAATGTACGGTTCGGCGAGATTCCGGCGATTGGGTCACGACTTGTGACGCGGTGTCGCGTAAGATCGTCTTGGAAAATTCCTCACCCGCGGCGGGTGCGGTTCGGCGACCTTCAGACACCGCGAAACGCTCCGCTTCGGGCGAACAGCTTCTTCATTGCATACCGCGAGGCGGCCAAAGAATACCGGCCCGGTATTTCTGCCCGAGATGGCGGACAGCGACGGTAACCGTCATGACACTAGACGATTTTATTCTTCGCGAGAACACATTACTTGTCGCCATCCCCAAGGAACTGGATGGCAAGCCGACACTTCTCGAGGTGTCCGATGAGGTCTTCCCGGATTTTTTCACAGACTGGGTGATCAATCCCGAATTGCAGAAACCCCTGCGCGCGGCATTGACCGCAAAACTCCAAAAACAAGAACGTAAACGAGCCGCGCTCATTCGGCGTCTACTAGACGGTGTCGAGGCCGGAGATAAATCGGCTGAATATGCTCTATCCCTCAAAAGAGATCGAAATCCCGAAGAGCAAAGAGTACCCCTCGCTGAACTGCCGATGTTACGTAAACCACTCAGTGCCGTTTGCAGCCATTGTGGGCGGGAGTTTTGGTCATTGTTCTACTTTGGCGGCGGACATGTCTGCTCTCAGGCTTGCGCGCGTGCCACTCGTAAGAACGACGTACGACAGAAGAACAAGAACAGAAGCGGCCATCCTACGGACTGAAATAGACGCACCAGGCGGTCCTTCGCATTCGTAGTTTGTCCTCGCCACCTTGATTTCTCGCCGGTTACCTCACCGGCACCTTTTAGGGTCGCGGTCACCAAGCGAGCCCGGAAACGAATGGACCGGTGCGGCCTCGCTGCAGCTATTCGAGAGACAGGACGAAATCCCACTGCTCCGGCGTGAGCGGCATGATGGACAGGCGACTTCCCTTGCTCACCAGCGGGAACCCTTTCAGAGGACCATCCGCGTACGGCCGGAGCTCCGCGAGCGAAATGCAGCGCTTCAGGTGACGCACGTAACGCACATCGACCATGAACCAACGTGGACTCTCCGGGTCGCTCTTTGGGTCGTAGTACCTTTGTGCGGGATCGAAGGCGGTGTGGTCCGGGTAGCCTTCCTTCACCACCTCCATAATGCCGACGATTCCAGGCTCGTCGCAGTTGGAGTGGTAGAAGAAGATTTGGTCGCCGACTTTCATCTCGTCCCGCATCATGTTCCGCGCCTGGTAATTGCGCACGCCGTCCCAGGGCTCCGTCTCATCCGGACAGGTAACCAGATGATCGATTCCGAATACACTCGGCTCGGATTTCATCAGCCAGTATGTCATTGTTTCTCCTCGTGACAGAAAGCTCAAAATCGTACCTCAAGTTCACCGGAGTTCCGCAGGCCGGGTGAAGGAACGAAACCCGGCGGGGGAGGTTGCTGCTTCTCCCCGTACGCAGAGTCCAATGGCGATTTTAGCGCGTCACAATCAGGTTCAGCCTCTTTGGACGTGGGGCACCGGAGTTGATTACGAGCTCGAAACCATCGGCGAAGAAGCCGAGAAAGGAACCGGCGCCGCGACTCGAACGACAATCGTCTCGCGAAACCATCGACCATTAGGCCCGCGAGGCGCTTCGAGCTTGCTGGTGTCCAAGCCCTCAGCATCGAGCAGGGGTTGGTTACGGACCGAACAGCAACTTCTCGCGTACACCCAGCTGTGTGGCTACGTAACGTGCAACCGTCTGATTCAGCCAGTTGGGTTGATGAGCATCCGAGCTCATAACGAACTCGAAGCGGTCGACAAACGGGCCATAGTAGGATCGCCAATCGCAACGCCATATATAGCGGTTGTTGATCTCGACCAGGCACTCCGGGGGCACTCGGTAGAGGTTGGTGTTCAAGGCATTCGGATGGGCGACGATCACCGGCTGACCTGTCTCGACCAGCCGGTTTAATGCCTTGTAGTCCGCATCGCGGTCGTAGCAGTGGAAGATGCGATAGTCCGCCTCCGCGGCTTCTGCCGCGGGCACCCAATCGTGGCCGTCGATCTCCATGCCGACCTTGAGATCCGCAGCCCGCACTTCTCGGCTGTAGTCCTCGAAGAAGTCTTCACCTACCAACTCGAAGTGATCGCTGATACCAGCAACGCGGGCGTGACGTAGGTCGGCTATAAACCCGATGGTCTGTTCGGGCACGACGGAGGCATCGCCGCTCGACCAGGTCGAGTGAATATGGAGATCTTGTGGCAGCATGATGATTCCTCAATTCCAAACGGCGGGTCGACGCAGAATCGCACAAGAGTTTTGCAGAGCGATGAAGCCCTCTGACGCGAATCGCCTCAATACCATAATCCACTGATGTGCCAGCGCGGTCGCAGTGGCGAACGATCCGTGAGGATATCCAAGCTGCTGCGCGGCTCTCGGTAGAGGGAGTTACTCAGGATCTGCGGCAGGCGTTCGCGCTCGCGCAGCTCAAGCAACCTCCGTACGCGCTCCGCCGTCGGCGGATGAGTACGCAGCAGGGACGGATCGGGGATACGCCGCCCCGGCAGAAAGAGCTGCTCCCAGGAACCAGGTTGGTTGTACGCCAGCTTCTGTAACGCGGTGGCTAGGACCTCGGGCTCGCCGGTAAGCTCGGCCGCACTTCGATCTGCCTCATACTCCCGGCTCCTGGACAGGGCCAGCTGAACCATGGCGCTCAGGGTGGGCGCGGCCATCAGGATCAGGATCGCGATCCAAGGTACCTCCAGATCTGAGATCAGCCACAAGGGAATACTGATGAAGAACAGGAACTGCCCGGCGAAGCTCAGCAGCCCGGTTATCCGGCTGACCAGATCGGCAAAGGCCATGACCCTGACATCCCCGTTGGCGATGTGGCTGACTTCATGAGCCAACACAGCGGCAAGCTCGCGCAGCTCCATTTGTCGCAACAGCCCGTCGGACAGGGCGATAGCGGCGTCGGTGCGTCCACCGGTGGTGAACGCGTTGAGGACGCGCGTCGGGACATAGTAGAGCACAGGCATCCAATCGAGCCCGGCCCGCCTGCAGAGCTCCCGAAGAATGGCGTAGAGACGCGGTGCCTCGTCCGGCACAAGCGGTCTCCCACGATACAGATTCATGACCAGCCGTGGCGATACTGCGGGATTGGTGAAGTAGAGCACCACAACACCGATCATTGCAGCCCAGGCGAAGGGCGCACCACCGATCAGGCCGGCCAGGTAGGCGCACAGGAAAGAAAGCATCAGCACCAGAATGGTGGACTGCAGGTTGTTCCGGAACTTGTGGGCAAGGAGTCGTTCTCGGTTCATATTTCTTCCTTCCCTAAATTGGTGTCATGCCGATCTGCTTTGTGGCGCGATGAGTTGCCCGCGGCTCAGTGCGTGGGGAGTGCGGTCAAAGCGGTGGAACGACTGACCCAGAACAGCCCCAGCGACATGCCGGCGAATATTCCGGCAACTGCCAGCAGCGAGGTTGCCGACAGCGTGGCGAGGCCGGTCAGACCCTGTCCGATGTTGCAGCCACCAGCCATGGCAGCGCCGAAACCCATGAGGGCGCCACCGCCGAGGTAGGCGCCGACTCGGTCACTCGCCGGTGGAATCCAGTGAAACTCGCCGGCAACGACAGCGGCAGCCAAGGCACCGAGTAATGCTCCAGGAATGAGGGCGAGCGAAAACGCGGTCCCGGTTGACCAGCCGACCGAGAGCCAAGCGGCACTTCGCGCAAGTGGTCCAGCAACGGCGAGAGATGAGGGAGGCAAGGGATCGAAGTCGTCGTGTGCCAACACGCCTGTGACCCACCAGCCCGCAACGACCAACAAGCCGATCAAAGAACCGGCTGACAGTGCACCCAGATAGTCCCGCGACCGGGCTAGCCGCAGGACGACGGCAAGGCAGCCGAGGCTGATTCCGACCGGCAAAGCCCAGGCGTGCCAACCGAGGATTACCGACAGAGATGCGTCACCCGCTGGGATCGTCACCGCGCGGGCCAGTACCCACTCGCGCAGCGGACCGAGCACCCCGAAAAGGGTCCCCATGCTCGCCAGGGCGAAGGTGAGGAGGGTCAGCAAGGCCCCGATGTTCCCTTCGGCGCTGCGAATCAGCGTTCGCGACGCACAACCGCCGGCCAACATCGAGCCGACACCGAAGATCAAACCGCCGCCCAGGGCGCCGATCCAATTCAGTGCCGGGCGGCGGAACCCCGTGTCGGCAATGGGTACCAGCTGCGACCATTCGAGCAAAAATGTTCCGGCCACGGCGATGCCGACGGCGGCGAGATAGGCGCTCAGCTGCCGGAAATCGCGCATCAGTGCGACGTTGCTCACGGCTGCTACGACGCAGAATCTCGACCATTGTGCGATGACGCCAAATGCCACGCCGAGTGCCAGACCTCCGCCCGCGAGCCAAGGGTTGATCTCTCCGAACATAGCAACCGACCTCCTAGCCGACGATGGTATCGGTGGCGTCTTCCGCTCCGCGGTCGTAGCGCCATGTTATGTGTATATGGTCGCCGCCGGCCGCAACAAACCGGCTTTGCCAGTAATGGCGAGGGGCCCGGCGGCCAACCCTGCTTGCAGCGATACGCGTCGTTTCATAGCCATTTCTCCCGGTCGTATCGATACTTGTGGAACCCGGTTGAGAACTTTATCTGCAATGCCACGGAGAACAACCCAATTGTGCCAACGCTGTTACGACCTTTTGCCGACTAGACTAAAATGGGTAAGTTAACGAGTCGATCCGCGGCAGACGGCAATGGGCGGCTATTTGGAATGAGGGCGAATTTCGGGCCGGCAGCGCATCCAGATACGCCATTCACCGTCGGCGACTGGCTGGTGGATCCCCGTTCCAACGAGTTGCACCGCGATTCCGCGAGGGTCAAGCTCGAGCCCAAGGTCATGCGCGTACTCTGTGTGCTTGCCGAGCGGCCGGGCAGCGTCGTCGCTCGTGAGGATCTCGAGTCCAGGGTATGGGCGGGAATGGTGGTCACGTCCGATGCGGTCACCAACACCATCATCAAGCTGCGCAAGGTCTTCGGGGACGATTCTCGGAATCCGCGCTACATCGAGACCATTTCGAAAACCGGCTATCGCCTGATCGCGGAGGTGAAACCCGGCTCGACGGCGACGGCGGCGCCAGGAAGTTTGCATAGCTGGGAAGGGCTTCGCCCGGCGAGGTGGCTTGTCCCACTGTTGGTCGTCTTGCTCCTCGGCGCGTGGCTGGCGTCGCGGGACTATGGAACAGAGGACTCCAGGTCCGAGCAATACCCGCGGGTCGCCGTCCTACCGTTCGAGAATCTGAGCGCCGATCCAAAGCAGGACTACTTCGCGGACGGCATCACCGAAGATTTGATCACCGATTTGTCCAAGGTCTCCGGTTTGGAGGTGATCGCCCGCAACTCGGCGTTTGCCTACAAGGGGAGCCGTGAAAGAGAGCAGGCCATCGCCGCCGATCTCGGTGTTGCCTATCTCCTCAAGGGAAGCGTGCGGCGCTCCGGAGACAGAATCCGCATCAATGCCCGACTCACCGATGGCAGGGACGGGGACAACCTCTGGGCCGACCGCTACGACAGCCAAATCGAAGACGTCTTCGACATACAGGATGAGATCACGACCCGCATCGTGACCGCCCTCGAAGTGGAGATCGCGCCCAAGGACCGCTCACGCGTGGGGCAACG
>JAJDOL010000168.1 GCA_022340195.1 Chromatiaceae bacterium | reverse complement strand
TATTTGAAAAAGATCGAGAATAATAAGAATGTGCCAAGGCAATTGTTAAATTATCTGAGTGAATGGTGGGTTGGGCATATTCTTCATGAAGATATGAAATATAAAAGCTTCTTTAAAGAAAAGGGCATTCGGTGAGCGTTTTTCAGAGAAAACGGTCGGATCCTCCCGATGGCCACGGAATCCGGCCGGAGCTCAACGACTGGTTTTCAGCTCAGCGATCGTCAATCTCGCGTGATTTCCTATCGAACATCAGTCACGAGCTACGCACACCGCTGAATCTGCTGCTGGGCTCTTCGGGTCTGCTGCGTAGCGCCGGGCGCATACCCTGGAAGCCAGCTGGCTCGATGCCATCATAGCTGCTGGCCGTACCCTGGCGCACTTGATCGACGATTTGCTCGATCTGTCGAGGATCGAAGCCGGTCAGCTCAGATTGAGCCCGTCTGCGACGGATCTGCGCGTGCTGCCGCGGGAGCTGGGCTCGGGCTCGGGCTCAGCATCAGTCGGCGCCTCGCCCGGGTGATGGGCGGCGAGATCCTGGTGGAGAGCCAACCGGGCCAGGGCAGCCGCTTCACGCTGGAGCTGCCCGACGTGGCGGTCCTGCCGCTTGCCCCCGATGCCCCGCCGTCCGGTGGAGATGGCTTGGGCACGGACTCGGCCCAGCCGACGGGCGCGGCGCATCCGACCCGAGATCCGTCTCAGGTGCCACCTCTGAGTGGGCTCCAGACCCGATCCAGCCTGTCCGCGTCCGCTGCGACAACGACCCTGTCGGCGAAGAAGGTTGTCTCGCGTCTGCCCGCCGATCTCCGCGAGCAGTTGCTGGCGCTCAGGCCACGGCTGGCGTCTATCAACGCCATCGAGGGTTTGATCGAATCCCTCTCTCCTCAGCCCCGAGCTGCGTGCCGGTGGGGGTCGGAGCCCCGCCCCGGAGCTGGAGCTGACTAGCTCACACCGCGCGAGCGGGCGGTGCTACGCTTGCTGGCCCAGAGCCGAAAAATGCGCGAGATCGCCGAGGAGATGGGCATCAGCGTGAAGACTATCGAGACCTATCGCAGTCGCATCATGACCAAGCTGGAGATCGACAACCCGCCTGGCTTGGTGCGCTTCGCGATTCGAAGCGGACTGATCCCGCCGGAGAACTGATCCCGCCGGAGAACTGATCCCCGTAAGGGGAGCAGCACAATAGTGCCGAGGTCTCGTTGCCGCTGCCGGTCAGGTTCAGCCACAGGACGCGATTCTTGTCCACTACCCGCAACGAGTCCATCCACTTTGGCGAGACGTTGACTCGGCCATCGGCGGTGGCCGTCCCGACGAAGAAGATCTTCTGTTCCTGGATGAAGCCTTTGTGCTCATCGCATATTTCGGAATAACGTTGTGCCATTATCTCGCCCCATTATTTCCCTGAGTCCGACTCGACGATCTTGCCGAGCGCTTCGTTGAAGGCGTCCGGTTTCATCTGAGGTACGAAGTGCCCCACGCCGGGAATCAGCGTCACGCCCTCATGCAGCGCCTTTTCCTCGCCCGTCGGCGCAGCGTTGATATTGCGCAGCTTGGCGGCATACTTTTCCAGAATGGCCGGGGTCTTTTCCGCGTTCCAGCGGAAGATCCCATACAGGGCGCTGACGCCCATCTCCGGGTTTGCGCCGGAGAATTGCTCCACCAGCCAGGCAACTGTGTCTTTATCGGCCTGTGGTGTGAACATGGAGCGCACCATCCCTTCCGATGCCCCTTTGAAATCCTCCTTGAAGGGTTTGACGAAATCTTCGATCTTCTCTTCCGACCTCGGGTACTCGAACGGCGTGTAGAAGGTGTCGACGCCGACGATGCCGATCACCCTGTCACCCAACCGTTCCGCGGCTTCGATTGCCACCGGTCCACCCATGGAATGGCCCACCAGGATGACTTTCTCGCCACCGACCTGGTTGACCACGGCCTCCACATCCTCGCCAAAGGCCTCCATGCTGTAGTCGCTGCGTTGACTCCTGGAGTCACCATGACCTGCCAGGTCCAACCAGACGACCCGGTGGTTCTGCGAGAAATGCTCGATCTGGGAACTCCAGAAGCGATGGTTGCAGGTCCAGCAGTGGATAAAGACCAGCGTGACCTCTCCCTCGCCGCTCACGCCGTAGCGGATCTCGCTGCCGTCGGCCGAAATTGCCGTCGAGACGGTGGCGGACTCTTCGCCCTGAGCAGTCCCCCAGGCAAGCAGCAGGGCTGACAGGATCGGGATCATCCAGTTTTTCCAGGCGAAAAGATTGCGTTTCATAGTGACCTCCCGGTTGAGCACGAATTTGTCGATGGTTCGTCGAGAACCCGTTTTGAATGCTTAGAAGTCCGTTTTCATCGACGAAATGTTCACCTATACACGCGTATTCAAAGCTTCGCGTGCCTTCTGGGGTAGGTCCAAAACGACAAATCCAGTTGAAGGGTATAGGTAGTCTTCTGCCGACTCGTCGATTACCCTCAACAAGCCTTCTTCCTCTGCACTGCTGTCCTGGAGGACTTGAGTGGGACTCTGTCTGGACGAGCATCCTTGTAGAAGGAACGCGCAAACCAGTCGAGGAAGCGATCCGCGTGCCCCTCGGCTTTGTAAAACAGGACGTGTTTCTTACCTGCATTCCACAAAGGTGGGAAGCTGACGGGTAGTGGCCGTTCTGGCGGCGGCTGGATGAGGGGTCCGAGGCAAATTTTCCGACTGAATTCGAAGCCCCCAGGGTCTGCTCGCGCAGCGGAACTGCGGCTCGAGGCACTCGCCCGCCCGTGCCGAAATGGTGGTCGGGATCGCCGTGACCAGTGTGGCGTTCGACCGGCTCAGAGAAACCAGAAATAGTGGAAAAGGGTCCTCAATCCAATGGCGAGAAACCCGCCGAGCAGGGCGGGTCGCAGCACCGAGGCCACGCGCGGTCCGGCCGAGATGAGAATGGCGATCCCGGCGACGTCCGTCGGGTGGATCAGAAACCCGGCCATGCGGTTAAGGTCTGCCGTTGTGATCAATCCTTCGTTCATGAACTCGATGGTGACACCCATCATCGCGGTGCCGCCGGCAATGTATTTGGTGACGATGGGCATGACCATGGCGGTTGGAACATCCAGCCACCGGAAGATGGGGTCGAGCAGGGCTCCCAGTGCCTCCATGATCCCCGCATCCCGCAAGCCGTTGACCAATAACAGGGCCAAGACCAACATGGGAATGGCTCCGACTGCGATGCCGAAGGCTTCACCGCCGGCGTGATTGATGACGCTCAGCACGCCCTTGGCGTCCTCAGCCGATCGGTGCTTGGGGTGCGGCTCGGGCCCTTCGTCCCTGTCCTCCAGGCTACGACCGAAAAGGTGATAGGCGGCGGTGGCACCAAGTATCGCCGCCGCGGCCGAGACCAGGAGCGTCAGCAGGCCGTCGAGACCTACCGCGGACATGGGAAAGGTCACGTTCGCCTGCGCGCAGCCAAAGACCAGGGCCAATACCGCTGCAATGTGGCGGCGCGAAGCCCCACCCTTGTCCATCATGGTCAAGGTCGCCAGGGGCGCGGCAAAGCTCACGAGCAGTACCTGCAACAAGGCGAAGACGCCGAGACCGGGTATGCCCAACGGCAGCAGGAGCGGCGAGACCCACCGCACGATCCGATCGAGAATGCCCCTGGCCTCGAGCAGACGCATCAGGGTCAGCATGACGACCATAACGGGCAGGAGAACGAAGAGGGCGAGCTCCACGCCGGCACGCCCGGAGCGAAGGATAATTTCGGCGAGCTCGGTCACATTGGATTGCTTGGTGAGTACGCCTCCGATGCCAGAGACCCGCGTCAGCCGGCTCGAAGCGCCTGCGCCGCCGCCTGCGCCCTTGCCCGACGCTTACCGCCAACCGCGGTGCCAACCATATCTCGGGTGGCGCCAGCCCCAACCATGCCGGGGGTGATAGGCCCAGACATACGCCGGGCCCGGTGCCCGTCTGACGGGCGCAACATAGGCAACACCCCGCGGCACCACGACACCGGGTGGCGGGCCGGCGACGCGGACTCCGCCTGGCCGGGCAGCGACCACACATCCAGACAGAACCATTGCCAAAACGCTAACTGCGGTAATCGACTTCATTTAGGACTCTCGTTGAAAACTCTGAATCAAGCCATTTCCTCGGCATTGTGACCGCTGAATTTGGCGAGATACTCCGGCCTGCGTGAAATGTTACGGATAGCGAATCCAACCGCTTACATCGAAATATCCACGCCCCGGAACCAACAGTCAATGGCCTTGTCGACAGCAGCCCGGTGCAAAACGGAGGATTCCGGAGGGGCAGGCCGAATGGCGAGAGGTATTTGGCGGCGCTTTCGGCCGCGACAAGAAATACTTATCCCGCGGGCAGAGCCGGGATCATCTTGAAGAACGAGGATTCCAGCCCGGGTTTGCGTTCCAACCATTCCTCGATTTCGCGCATTATTTTTCTCGCTACCGATATGCCTGTTCGGTAACCCTTGGTTATCTTGCGTACGTTCGGATTGATGCCTTTGGATGTCATGCTTGGTGCCAGACCAAGTGCCTCTCCGCGATGGGATCCGCCACAGAATCCACAGTCACTTCGCTTTCGTTGAACCACAGGTGATTCTCCCCGCTTTCCGCCAGCAGAATGCCGAACGGTGTGCGCAGGGTACGAACACAAGGCAGTTGCGCTTCGCTGTAGCCGAATCGGGTACCTGGCCGCCCTGTACGCAACCGCTATCAACCCCCGCAAAACTTTGCGACCGGCCCGCGAATAATTGCGGTCTGGAGAAGCATGTCCGGCGCCACATTCCGGCTGAACGATAATTGCCTCATAACAACAATGACATACAAGCGTTTCGTCAACCTGGCACGGCCTTTGTACTGAAGAAATCGGCGGGGCCGCACATCTGGCCCTTCGTCCATAAGCTCACAACAGAGGAAACTCCCATGAAAGACAACAAAGCCATCGCCACCGCCGCCGTAGCCGGTCTCTTCGCGCTGACATCCCTTGGATTGGCCGGTACCGCGGCAGCCGAGGACAAGCCCGAGAAGTGTTACGGCATAGTCAAGGCCGGCAAGAATGATTGCCAGACCAGCTCCCATGCCTGCGCCGGCCAGAACAAGACCGACGGCGAAGGCATGTCCTGGATCTACGTTCCCCAGGGCACCTGCGAGAAAATCGTGGGCGGCACCCTGAAGCCGAAGTCCTGAGGAGCACGCAGCCATGACGGGCTCGACGGCAAATCGGGGCAGGTCGCTTCCGCCAAGCGCGGGAATCGGCCTGCGGTCTCCCCACATGCAGGAGGTGTTGGGCACCCGGCCGGCGCTCGGCTGGGTGGAGGTGCACAGCGAGAACTACTTCGGCCGGGGTATTCCCCTGGAGTACCTGCTGCGGGCGCGGGAACTGTATCCGGTCAGCCTGCACGGCGTGGGGATGTCGGTGGGATCCACCGATCCCCTGGATCTCGACCACCTGGACGCACTCAGATCCCTGATGGACGCCGTCGAGCCCGTCCTTGTATCCGAGCACCTGTCCTGGGGCTCGGTGGGCGGGCAGCACCTGAACGACCTGCTGCCGCTCCCCTATACCGAGGAGGCGCTCGATCACGTCGTCGCGCGCCTGGCGGAGGTCCAGGACCGATTGGGGCGCTCCATCCTGGTGGAGAATGTCTCCAGCTATCTGCAATTCTGCGATTCATCCATTCCCGAGTGGGAATTCCTGGCTGAGGTCGCCACCCGCAGCGGCTGCGGCATCCTGCTCGACGTCAACAACATCTACGTGAGCGCGGTCAACCACGGCTTCGACCCGCACCAGTACCTGCGGGCGATCCCGACCTGGGCCGTGCAGGAGATTCATCTCGCGGGCTTTACCCGCAAGCCTTTCGAAGACGGGGAGATCCTCGTCGACACCCACAGCCGGCGCGTCGCTCCCGCGGTTTGGCGGCTCTATGCCGAGGCGCTTGCCCGCTTCGGCCCCCGTCCGACCCTCATCGAGTGGGATTCGGACCTGCCGCCGCTTTCGGTGTTGCTGGAGGAGGCGGCAAAGGCGCAGCGCCTGCTGGAGGCGGACTATGACGTCGCTGCGTGAGATGCAGCGCGGCTTTGCCGCGGCCATCCGCGATCCCGCAGCCGCGGCGCGCTTCGCCCCCCGGGTGAACGCCGGCGGCCTGGGCCCGTCCCGCCGCCTGCAGCTCTATCGCAACAACCATTACGCGACCCTGACCGACGCGCTGACGGCGGTATATCCGGTCGTGGTGCGCTTGGTGGGCGAGCCCTTTTTTCGACAGACCGCGCGAGCGTACGTCGCCTCCCATCCGTCCCGTCGCGGGGACATCCACTGCTACGGGGATGGCTTCGGCGACTTCCTGAACGGGCTGCCTCAGGCCGCGGATTACCCCTATCTGGGGGACGTCGCCCGACTCGAATGGGCCTATCACTCGGTCTTCCACACCGAGCCGCGCCCGCCCTTCGATCCCCAGACCCTGCTTACCTTGGACCAAGGGGATTACCCGCGGCTGCGGCTCGAAATCCAGCCCGCCGCGCGGCTGCTCGCCTCCGGCTACCCGGTGCTGCGCATCTGGGAGACGAATCAGGAGGGCTGGGAAGGGAAACAAGACCTCCGGCTGGACGCGGGAGGCGACTACCTGCTGATCACGCGCGGGGCCGCCGAGGTCCTGTTGGTGACCCTCGGACCCGGAGAGCACCGCCTGCTCCAGGGCTTGGCAGCCGGGCTCACCTTGTCCGAGGCCCAGGCATCCGCGCAGATCGCGGAGCCCGGCTTCGATTCGGGACCGGCACTGCGCCGTCACCTGTCCCTCGCCACCCTGGTTGGTTGGCGGCTGTAGAAGCGCCGGGTGCCGAGGTTCTATCT
>JAJDOL010000142.1 GCA_022340195.1 Chromatiaceae bacterium | reverse complement strand
TTATCTGGTCACTCAGCGTAAACCGCCGCCCGAACAGCCACCGTCACTCGATACCATGGTGCGAATGGTCGCTGGCCTCGGGGGTTTCCTCAACCGAAAAAGCGATGGCTTTCCCGGTCCGAAAACGCTCTGGATCGGGCTGCAACGCGTCCCCGATTTCGTGCTTGCGCTTGAGGCTCAGCGCAGCATCGGGGAGAGTTGTGGGTAATGGTATGCCTTATAGGCACTCAACTAGAACCGTCCGTATGTGAGGAACAGATCAGGGAAGACACCGAGTATCTGGATCTTTGGTTTAATGCGGCATTGACGGAATTTGAAGACGTCGGTCGCTACCCCTGGAACGAGTTACCGCTTCCCGGTCCTGTGTATGGTTTAAGCACAGGAGATGAGGAATATAACCCATTCATCGGTTTTTACAGATTGGAAAACTCGGAGGAAAATGCAACCGGTGAAAAAGTTCCGTTTAATACGAAGTACAAGTTCAAAAGTCCGCGTTATGTACTACCAAAGCAATGCACTCAGGAGGATTATCGGCTCGCGAGACAAGGGGATGTCTCATACATTCGCCGTTTAAGCGACTGCGCGGTCAACTTCGAGATCCATACCAGTGGTTTTCACGCGATCTGGAAGTATCTCTACGACCCATTTGCAGATAAAGATCAGCCTCTCTCGGACGACGCGATTCTGGACATTACCAGGGCAATAAGAGGTCTGGATGCCAACCAATACGGACGAACGATGTTTCTGTTCGCCGGCGTACCGGAGCAGCATGTAGCCGTTTCGTTTGACCTTCTCGACGAGATTCGCGACAGCGAAGATGACGATAAAGTCCTTGTCGATGCCATGTCGATTTACGACAAAGTCTACGGCGGAAGCATTTACATTCAATACTTGCCAATGGTCAACCCCGCGGACCGGACGCTTCATTGGAAAAACGAAAACGACCCGGGCAAGAACTACAAGGACGATTTCTGGCACGCCTTTCTCATGAGCAACCACATGAATCAGGACCCGGACCACTTCATTCGAGGCATACGGGGAAGAACCTTGTGGCACAACGAATACCGTTCCAACAAGCTGTATCAATCGGAGGAACTGGGGCACAACGACCATACGGAGTTCGAAAACATCCTTGGTCATATCGATTTTCCCGCCGGATTTCAGACGGACAGAGCGGGATTGGCGCCGTTCCATGGTAATACGTGCGATTCCTGCCATGTCCGCAATGGTAGCGGCATTCCCTTGATGCCAAACGGGAAGTTACCCCAAATTCATGTCAATGGCGGCATGAAGGCGGACTACCACGTCAAGACCAGCGACTATACCTACACGAATAGGACCTTTGCGAATCAAGAGGTGCCGTCCATGAAAATGGTATTCTTCGACCTCGTCGGGCCCTCGGAGACGAATCGGAACGAATGCGATGACGACAACCATACCGTACCGAATGAGATAGATTTAGTGCCGATACGCCCGGCTAGACGGGCTGACGAGTTGTATTCCAATAAGATCATGAATTTTTATGGTAATAGCCTGCAGCTCAACCAGAACGGTGGAAAATTGCTGTACGACATGAAATATGTCGATATCTCCGACGGTGATGGCTTCGAGATAGTAGACAAGACGTTACGCGGACCGATTGTCGGTGACAACGAAAACGCGACATATCAACCGAAAAGGGTGGAGATTGATGCCAGTGGAATTACCGAGTCGGAGGTATGTTCGGCAGTTCGGGCTAGGCCGCCGGGCGTCGCCGGTGAGAGTTGGCCGAGCGATTGTGAGGAGGTTTCCGGTGATGCCATTAACAAGGCGATTGCGGATGGTGAGATAGGCTTCATGCATTTATTGGGGCGACGGCTGGGAAACACGCCGCTGATAGAAATGATACCCGATAAAATGATCCGCCAAACACGCAGGGAGCAATTGGAAAATAGTGTCCCCGGCTGCATAAGCCTGGCTCCCGGAACGCGAAGCGGAAAAGACGGAGAATACAATTATCGGAGCTGCTCTTCGGGAAGGTTTGGGGATGGCCGGGACGACTGTTATATCGGTCGCTGGGGCTGGATCGGGGACCGGGCCTCGCTGGAGGACCAGATTGCCAACGCGGCTCATGTAGAGATGAACATCAGTTCCAAGGAAGGCTATCAAGACCTCCACCCGCTACCAGACAGCGAAGACGAGTTGGTTCGATACGGCGGAACCCTTTGTGGCCCCGCAAATGCCGGCTGCCGGCCTCTATCGGCGGCGAACTCGGACATCACGGAGCAGGAAATCCGGGACATGGCCACCTATCAGCGGTGGATCGGCATTCCCAATCGATCGGAATACCAAGTTGCCAGCGAAAAGGTTCAACAGGGAGAGAGGATATTCAACGAACTGCAGTGCAGCAGCTGCCATGTCACCAAGAAAATTGCGTTCCGCTATGACGACAACATGCTTCCCGACGAAGAAAGGGATCATTTGCGCAGGTTGGAGATACCTGCGGGAAGCGAGAAGCCAGCGGAAGATTCCGAGCCCGATCTGGACTACCCATTTGTCTCCTATTTGGGAACCGATTTGCTGATGCATGACATGGGCTATTTGTCGCAGATCGCAAGGGCACCGATGGATAAGGAGCTGCGATGGGACAATGGTAGAGTCAAGCCGGAATACAGAAACTACGTGCAATACATCAGGACACCTGCGTTAAAAGGATTGCGCTTCAATCGATTCGTGACGGACTCGAACCACAATACAAAGGATGCGAAAGAGGAGGTGTTGGAAAACAACTTTGCTCCGGGTTGTGATTTTCTGCTTCACGACGGCAGAGCTTGCGACGCAATCGAAGCAGCCTATCTCCATGACGGACCGGCAGTTAACCGTTTGAAGATGATAGAGAAGATGAACGCCTTGAGCGCCGATGAGCTGGATCAGCTACGCGCGTTTTTGTACTCTTTGTAACCGAGGCTCGATCGGCGCTAAGCACCGAGGACGTTCCTGGCCCTAGACGCGCGTCGCGTACTTTAAGGCTATGGAGCGCGAGTGGCCAGCGGAAGGCCCGCTGCTGGCGGACTCGAACAAAGAGGGTGTCGGGCTCAATTTCCACGGTGTGCTCCGTGGAAATTGAGCCTGGTTTCTTTGATGGAGACCAGCTCCGCGAGCGGCGCGAAGCCCTATTTGAGGCCATCAGCGGCCACTTATGCCTACATGGCGCCCTGGATGGCGACCTGCGACCCGACCATGGACGTCTACCGAGACACCATGCGCCAGCTTTATCGCCGCCAACGCGACTACTCGCAGCTGCATCGCGACGCATGGGTGAACGCCATGCATCCCTGGTCCAAGCCGCAACCGGATTGGTCGCGGATGCGCAGCTATCTGGTGCAGATGTTGCCGATTTCGAGCGGGTCGACTGGGAGCAGGTGAACCTCGACGAGTGGCTGGCGATCCTGGCCGAGACCAGAAACTATCCCACCCTGGAGGACCGGGACCTGGGCCAGCTCACCGGCACCGGGAGCGAGTACGACCTCTCGGACCAGAGGGAAGACGCGGCCGAGCGCAGCGACACCCGCTCCGACGGGCTGGGCCGAGCGCGTCATCAAGGGAATGCGTGCGCAGCGCCTTCGACAACGAGAAGGTGAAGGCCCTGGTGCCGGAGATCGACAGTCCCGGCGGCAGACCCGTCCAGGCGGAGATGATCCATCGCAGGATCCGGCGCCTCGAGGCATTCAACCCCGAGCGCCGCATCGTGGCGGTCATCAACGACACCGGCGCCTGCGCCGCCTATTACCTTGCCGTGGTCGCCGATGCCATCTACGCCAGCCGCGCGAGCCAGATCGGCTCCATTGGGGTGCGCATGGACAGCTTCGGCTTCACCGATGCCACGCAGCGCCTGGGCATCGAGCGGCGGCTCTACGTTGCCGACGATCACAAGGGCGCACTCGACATGTTCAGCCCGGTCCGCTCCGAGGAAGAGGCCCACATCCGCGACATCCTGGCCGGGGTGCACGCCCAGTTCATCTCCGCGGTGCGGGAAGGCAGGGGGGAGCGGCTCAAGGGCGGGGAGAAAGTGTTCTCCGGCCTGTGCTGGAGCGGGGAGGAGGCGCTGGCGTTGGGACTGGTGGACGGGATCGGTGATCGGCGGACCGTATTGGGCGAGGTGCTCGGGATGGAGACGGGGATCGACTGCACGCCGCCACCGGATTGGGCTGGAGGGATCGGGAAGTGGTTGGGAGGAGCCGTAAGTCGTGCAATGAGCGCGGCCGTTGGGGCAATCCGGTTCTGACGGCTTTCATAGAGGCGGGAGCACACGGAGACGCTTACCGTGACTCTCGTACCTCGAATGTGACGCCCTCTGCTGCGAGCCAGCAGAACAGAAGTGGTCGAGCCACTCGACCGTCCTCGGAATGGACAAGTCGAAGCGCTCCAAAAAGCAGTTTGTTGTCGACAATTATCAGCATATTGGAACAAGCTTCCCGTCCGCCGAGCGCAGCGCAAGCCGTGACTGGGGCAACCTCCAGCGCGTCCTACGCTTGGCTCTCCCCAGAGTGAAGGCCGAGTTCGCCGAGTTGCCCCACCATCTACTTCTCACCGATCCGGGGCTTCTGTCTCGCTATGGGCAGATCGCTCTTTCGGGTGAGCTGATGCAAGCGACCGGCCGCGAGGGTGGACCGTCAAGACGTTGGGTTCTCATTCCGTCTGATGGACAGCAACAGAAACCGACATTGGACGGACAGCCCGTGCCCGTGTTCACAACCGCCCAGTGGGCGCGCATACCCGACCTTTGGCTTGCCGCCCACCAACCCATGCCGGCGCAGGCGTCCTGATGCTTTCCAGAAAGAAATGCACCACGAAGGCACGAAGAGCACTAAGACGGAAGGGCGAGTCCATGAGACTCTGTACCTCCGGATGGTGCGACCCAGTCTCGGGGATCCGCAGGTTCTGCTGTAAGAGACGCATTGCATGGAGTGAAGGAGCGAGTACAAACAAACCCTTCGTGTCTTCGTGGTGAATAAAGGGTGTCCGGACAGCAGCCCGACCTTGTGCCTTGGGGGCTTGTCCGCTATCGTTTTAACATCATTCTGACATCGAGGTCTGCCATACCGAACGTCACACTGCGGGATGTCTCCGCCGAGCTGCATTCCTGGCTCAAGCAAAGGGCAACCTCCCATCACCGCTCCGTCAACAAAGAGGGCATCGCGCTGCTGGAAGACGTACGGGGTGGTGGCAGTTCTCCTCCTAGACGCGCAAGCGCCGAGGAAATCATGGAAATCGGCCGCCGGGCGGCCACGCTGCCGCTGAGAGATCGGCGCAGCGAAGACGAGATATTGGGTTACGGCGGCAACGGACTGCCGGATTGAGCGATGGTCGTCGATACCTCCGCCCTAGTCTGCATCCTGCTGGATGAACCGGAGGCAGCGGACTTTGCGAGGGCTCGCGCAAGCGCTTCCGAGAGCCTGATCAGTGGTCCGACCTGGGTCGAGGCATCCTTGGTCATTACCGCAAGGCTCGGCAGCGGAGGTCATGCCCTTTTGATCGAGCTGCTGGAGCGCTCGCGGGTGGCGACCGTTCCCTGTGACCAAGCGCTGGCTCGTGGTGCCTACGATGCTTGGCTGCAATACGGCCGCGGACGACATGTCGCGGGCTTGAACTTCGGCGACTATTTCTCTAACGCGCTCGCCAAACAGCGATCGGAACCTCTCTTGTTCAAGGGTGACGACTTCGCCGAGACGGATATCATCGCCGCCGTAGTGTAGTGTTGACCACGAAGACACGAAGGATTCGAATTGAGAAAGCGTGGGAGGACGACTGCTCGAACTGGTGGGGCACAGCGGTACGGTGCCGGGCGCGCTCTCCTCGCCGAAGATATCGAAGCCGCGCTGGCGCGCCTGAAGGCTGCGGTCGAAGCGGACGAGCAGTTGCCGCAGCCGGACGAGTCTGCGCAAGGAGAGGACGACGAGCCGGCGGTAAGTCTCGCGCACCGCGCCTTGCCTCTGATCGAATTGCTCCAGGCTGCGGCAAAGGCGAGGTGCAACCTGATGTGGGATAGCAGCAGCTAATCCAGAACTGACGTGCGACGCGGTAGTATGTGATGGAGTACAAGGACTATTACGAGACCATGGGTGTCGCCCGCGACGCCACGCAGGACGAGATCAAGCGTGCCTATCGCAAGCTCGCCGCGCGTGCCCGAGCTGAGCGAGGACGGGCAGCTTACCAGCCGCGACCGTACCCTGAGCGTGCGCATCCCCAAGGGTATCCGTCCCGGCCAACAGATCCGCCTTGCCGGCCAGGGAGGCCCCGGACTCGGGGGTGCCGAGGCGGGCGATCTTTATCTGGCGGTGGAGTTCCGCGATCATCCGCTCTACAGCGTCGAGGGCGCGGACATCTACCTCGATTTGCCTGTCGCACCTTGGGAGGCGGCGCTCGGCGCGCGCATCGAGGCACCGACTCCGTCCGGGGTCGTCGACATCAAGATTCCGGCCAACTCCACGCAGGGGCGCAAGCTGCGTCTCGAGGGTCGGGGCCTGATCGGCAAGCGGCCCGGCGACATGTATGTGGTTCTTCAGGTGGCCTTGCCGCCGGCCGACAGCAACGCCGCCAAGACCCTGTATAAGCAAATGGAAGACCAACTCGGGTTCAATCCGCGCGCAGCAATGGGGGTATCCTGATCCCATGGACGAGAAAGACCAATCGGCACCCCCCGTCGAGCTGATCGACGAACAAAGGACCTTCACCCTGGCCGAGCTGTGCCGCTGCTTTGCCATCGAGGCCGAGCTCGTCGAGGCTTTGGTGGAGCAGGGGATCCTGGAGCCCGTCGGCAGACGCGGCTACCACTGGTGCTTTCCCGCCAGCAGCCTGCGACGCACTCGCATCACGCTTCATCTGCAGCGCGACCTCGGGGTCAACCTTGCCGGTGCCGCTCTCGCACTCGATCTGCTCGAACGCATCGAAGAGCTCGACGCGCGAT
>JAJDOL010000121.1 GCA_022340195.1 Chromatiaceae bacterium | reverse complement strand
GGCAAGAGCCACATCTACAAGGAGATCAGCCCGAACAGCATCCTGATCTCCGGCGGCCAGACCACGGTGGCCAACCTCTTCTACAACATGGCGCGCCGCATCGTCGGATTGGTGGGGTTGTGGGACGTGGTGGCCTTCGACGAGGTGGCGGGGATGTCCTTCAAGGACAAGGATGGCGTGCAGATCATGAAGGACTTCATGGCCTCCGGGTCCTTCGCCCGCGGGCGGGATGCCATCCAGGCATCGGCGAGCATGGTGTTCGTCGGCAATATCAACCAGCCGGTGGACACGTTGGTGAAGACGAGCCATCTCTTGGCGCCGTTCCCGGAGTCCATGATTGACTCGGCCTTCTTCGACCGCTTCCACGCCTACATCCCCGGCTGGGAAGTGCCGAAGATGCGCCCGGAGCTCTTCACCAACCAGTACGGGCTCATCACCGACTATCTGGCCGAGTTCATGCGCGAGATGCGCAAGCGGAGCTTCTCCGACGCCATCGATTGCTACTTCAAGCTGGGCAGGGACCTGAACCAGCGCGACACCATCGCCGTGCGGCGCACCGTCTCGGGGCTGCTCAAGCTGCTCTATCCAGCAGGGGATTACGACAAGGAGGCGGTCTGCCATTGCCTGGAATACGCCCTGGAGACCCGCCGGCGCGTGAAGGAGCAGCTTAAAAAAATCGGCGGCATGGAGTTCTTCGACGTGCACTTCTCCTATATCGACCAGGAGACGCGGGAGGAGAAGTTCATCAGCGTGCCCGAGCAGGGCGGGGACAAGCTGATCCCGGACGGGCCGCTCAACCCCGGTGTGCTACATACCGTCGCCACCGGCGGCAGCGGGCACCTGGGGCTCTACCGACTGGAGACCCAGACCACCGCTGGAAACGGTAAGTTCAACGTGTCGGGGCTGGGATCGAACAGCGCGTCCAAGGAGTCCGTCAAGGTCGCCTTCGACTACTTCAAGGCCAACATCAGCCGGGTGAGCGGCTTGGCAAAGGCCGGCGATCACGACTACCACCTGCACACCGTCGAGCTACACAACACGGGTGCCACCAAGGCCATGACTCTTCCGAGCTTCGTCGCCCTCTGCTCAGGGATCATGCAGAAGTCCGTCCAGGGACAGCTCGTCGTCCTCGGCGACATGAGCCTGGGCGGCAGCGTCGTCCCGGTGGAGAACCTGGCCGAGTGCCTGCGGGTCGCCTTCGATTCCGGCGCGAAGCGCGTCCTGCTTCCGATGGCTAGCGTCGGCGACATCCCCAGCATCCCGGGGGAGTTGTTCACGAAGTTCCAGACGTCCTTCTACGCGGACCCGGTGGATGCGGTGTTCAAGGCGTTGGGGGTGGAGTAAAGGAAGGAGCACGAACAGATGCAAAAGGGCGAAGTTGAGATAGTTGGTGCCGTGGGTATCGGTGGACTGGATCACCGGGAGCATGTCGGTATTCGGAGAAGCTCGCCGCAAAATTGGGAGCGGGTCCATACCCGCCCCCCGGGTTTGACCCATCAGAACTGGATGTCGGAATTTCCGCCGAAACCCATGTAGATGTCAGGATCGCTACCGGCGCCGTTGGGGCCGTTGCGGTCGGCCTTGAACAGGTCTGGGTTGCCATCCGCCCAACCCTGATAGCGCGAAACGTTGTCACCTACGCTTGGCTGAACGCCGGAATAGTCTTGGGCGCTCAAGCTCGGAGTAGACAGATCCGGATTACCCTCGTCGAGTCCGTGGTAAATGTCGGCAGCACCGGCACCGGCCGCAAATACGCTTGTAACGATTGCTGTTGCGAGTTTTTTCATTGCTGTGCTCCTGTCTCTGTCTTGGCAAAGGATTTGGCCATTGGTTGGCTCAGAGGCCCTGATTCTCCCTTTGGGCCCGGCGGGCATCCGGCCCACGTCAATAACGCTAGCAGCAGTCTTCAAGAAATTTGCGACCAAAGCCCGGCGGTTTTCCGACGTTTTTATATTGGTTATCGACTAACGCAGTTCGAGATGAGCGCGATTGGCTCATGATTAGAATCCAGCGCTCGGGAGGTGACGATGGAAGGAGTCCGATCCCGCCGCGGAGCACGCGCCTCTGGCTCGCGGCCGCCTCCGCCGGCGCAGAAAAAAAACAGGCTGATGACGAAGGATTTCGGCGGATATTCTTGATTCTTGTTTGTATCTTTTCCAACTCTAGGCTACTTTTCTATGGCGGGATCCGCATAAAAATCCAAAAAGCCATACTCGGCAATCCAGTCGCGGAAACCCCCAAAGCGCATTAACGACCATTAAAGAGGATTGAAATTGCCATGTACGCACAGAAAAAATTGACCGGAACCGCCATTGCCGCTGCCGCCGCTGGCCTGTTCTTGGCGGGAACTACCTTCACGGGCGTTGCCTCCGCTGAAACGGAGGAAGCCAATGTCCATTGTTACGGCGTCAATTCCTGCAAGGGATCCGGGGCCTGTAAAACAGCGGAAAACGCCTGCGCAGGCAAGAACAGCTGTAAGGGTAAGGGTTGGGTCGAAATGACCAAGGCCGAGTGTGACGAAAAGGGAGGCGAAGCCAAGTAAGGCAATGCCTCTCGGCCGGGGAATCCTCTGGGTTCCCGGCGGGCCTCGTGCATTTGCCGCAGCGAGACGCCCTGTCAGGCTTGTGGCATCGGATATCCCAACCAACCACTTGATATGCCTTGAGTCCTTCGAGGCCCCCCTTTAATCGACCACCCCCGTTGACCCACATCGCTCCGGTACGCTGAATGCAAACGACGGAAAAGCTTTTACCCTATCTGGGGTTCGGCCTTGGTCTGAGAAAGGAGCACTACCAGAGCATATTGGATGAAAAGCCGGCGGTCGACTGGTTCGAGGCCATCAGCGAAAACTACCTGGTTCCAGGCGGCAAGCCTTTGTATTTCCTTGATCGAATCCGAGAGCACTATCCACTGGCGCTGCACGGCGTGTCTCTGAACATCGGCAGCTCCGATCCTCTGGACAGGAGCTACCTCAGCCAACTCAAAGCGCTGGCGAACCGTGTCGAGCCCAGCTGGATGTCCGACCACCTTTGCTGGACCGGACTCGACGGCATCAATGCCCACGATCTCCTGCCTCTGCCTTATACGGAAGAGGCGGTGCAGCATGTAGCCGAGCGCGTCATGCGGGTCCAGGACTGGCTCGGGCGGCGCATCCTGTTGGAGAACGTCTCCAGCTATCTCGGCTACCGCGACTCGCGTATGACAGAATGGGAGTTTATCGCGTCCGTGGCGGAGGCTGCTGATTGCCTGATTCTGCTGGACATTAACAATATTTATGTGAGTGCGATCAACCATGGCCTCGATCCCGAGGCATACCTGGACGGCGTCCCCGGAGAGCGCGTGCAGCAGTTTCACCTTGCGGGTCATAGCGACTACGGCAGCCACATCATCGACACCCACGACGCGGCAATCATCGACGCTGTCTGGGCCCTATATGAAAAGGCCGTGCGCCGTTTCGGCGATGTATCCTGCATGATCGAGCGAGACGACAATATACCGCCTCTGCAGACGCTGCTGGACGAGCTGCAACGGGTAAGGCGAATCGCGGAATCGGTTGGAGAGGTGGCGGAGCTTGTCTGATCTGCGCCGCCTGCAGGGCGACTTTCTCGACGCCCTCATGCGCGGAAGCCCGAGCTTCCATGAGCAGATCGTCGACGCCGGACAATTGAATCCGGCGCAGCGCTTTGGAATCTATAGCAACGCCTACCGGGCGCGCTTGATCGAGGCCCTTTCGGATGCCTATCCGGGGCTTCATACATTACTCGGCGACGACGGCTTCCACATATTGGGGACGGCCTATCTCGACGCTTGGCCCTCCCACCACTTTTCCATCCGCTGGTTCGGCGATCGCTTGAGCACCTACCTCGCCGAGTCGGTCGATTATGCAGACATGCCATTCCTGGCTGAGATGGCCGCGTTCGAATGGGCCCTGCGGGGCGCTTTCGACGCCGAGGATGCACCGACGGTTCGTCGCGAGGACCTGCTGCGGTTCGATCCCGGCGACTGGGCCGGCCTCGGTTTCCGACTGAATCCATCGGTCCGGCGGCTGAACCTCGAATGGAACGCCCCTCGGCTCTGGAATGCCATCGAACGGGACGCCGAGCCGATCAAGCCGGAGAAATACCCCTATCCCACAGGCTGGGTCCTGTGGCGCCGGGATCTGCAGACCTTCTTCCGTTCCCTGGAGGTGGACGAGGCCTGGGCCCTGGATGCCGCCATGGAAAACAGGGACTTCGGGACCATCTGCGCCGGACTCACCGAGTGGGTGGACGAATTGAACGCCCCCCAACGGGCCGCTGGACTCATCAACGGCTGGATCGAAGAAGCGATGATCTCAGAGATCTGCTCTCTTGATTAACGGCTTTTTCGGGAAGGTGGTTTGACTGGCGATCAGGAGAGCAAGTGATTACGCGCCGAGGGCCTGGCGCAGGGCGGGCGACTTGTCGCTGCTCGAGATGCTCGACCGGGTACTCGCGGCCGTTATCTCTAGGAGCCTGTCCGACTTGCGCAGTAGGACAGTCGTAAGTCGGACAGGCTCCTAGTTCCCTTGTTTCAAGGTTCACGGCCGTCCCAGCAAAAAGTAGCCCGTTGCGTCCCCGTCCCCACCTACGCCCAAACCGAGGTAGGCCGGTCCGAGCCAGGTATCGGCGCCGAGAAAGACACTGCTTCCGAATCGCGTCTTGGGCTCGGTCAGGAAGTCCAGGGTATCGCGGATCGAACCGACCTCCAGCGAGCCCCCGAGGTAGATTCCCCGGCCAAGCGGTGGCGTGAGCGTTGCCAGCTGGCGATAATAGACGAGCGCTCCAAAAGCGAGCTGATTGCCTCGGAATTGTTCGTTGGCGTAGCCGGACAGGTCCTGAAAACCACCCAGCGCGAACTGGTCGTAAAAGGGCATATCACTGCCGAAACTGCTGCCGAGTCGCGCTCGCCCGACCAGCGTGTTCTTTCCAAAGCTCTTAGCCCCGGTGACGGAAAGCGACAAGCGGTTGTAGTCGACGTCCGCCCCCATCACCGATTGCGGAGAAAAAAGGCTTAGCGCGAGGCGTACGCCGCTGCCCGGTACATAGCGACTGTCGAGCGTATCCCAAAGGAACCTCGCGCGCAGGCCCGACTCGTTGTTGTCTGTCTCGGGGAGGGAGGGCTCGCCGGTGTCCAGATTGGTTCGTGCATTGCCGAGCAAAGCGCCGACGCGAAGCTCAGCCCGCTCGTCGAACAGGGTGCTCCCCAGATCCAGCCCGACGACACTGCGAGTCAGATCGTAGCGGGCAATCCGCTGCGAACCCTCGAAGACGCTGATGGGGTTGCGTCCAACATCCAGGTAGGGCGCGACAAAGCCGGCACGATCGAGCCGTAGCGGCTGATACAGCTCCGAAGACAGCTCCAGCTCGTTGCCGATCTGCACGGATGTCAGCCATTCGCCACCAAGCTCGTTGAGCCAGGCGCGGCGATAGGTTCCTCGTAGGCCGAAGCGGTTGTCGCCGACGAAGTCGCTGCGGAAGCCGAGTCCAAAGGTCAAATAGCCGGGTCCCCAGGACTTCTCCATCGCATCGACGATAACCCGGTTGCGACCCGCGGTGTTGTCGATTCGGTAATTGATGCGTTCGAAATCGCCGCGGCCGTACAGGTTCTGAATATCGGACTCCAGCTGACGCCGGTCAAGAAACCGCCCCTCCTGGTTTTCGATTAGCGGCTCGAAAAGCCTGGCGTTCACGCGATCGATACCGACCACCTTCACCTCGTCGATCTTGCCGGCGGCATGAAGCGTCCGGGGTAGACTCTCGCGCCAAGCGGCGAACGCCGCCGGACTGACACTCAGGCCTGCGAGGCGTGATTTGGCGCCCCGGGCCGCCTGCTCACCGGCGGCGATGGCCTCGGCGGCACGCTTGAAGTCTCCGGGTCCGATATCGCCCAGGTCCGGCGTTATCAAAAGGTCCCGATTTCGTTTGATCTGCCCCAGCGAACGCTGCACGTTCTGCTCCGTGAGAATCGCGACCATCTGTCCCATGACGCCGACTACGGTCTGCAATTTGTCACGCGGCAGATAGGAGGTTCCGACGTTGACCGCGATTACTCGATCCACGCCCATGGCTCGCGCAACGTCCACCGGCAGGTTTCTGACGAGTGCGCCGTCCACGTAGAGGCGGCTGTCGATCTCGATTGGTGCGAAAAGTCCGGGTACCGACATGCTCGCGCGCATCACCTTCGGTAACGAGCCGTCGGCGAACACCCGCATCTCACCGTTTTCGAGATCGGTCGCAACCGCGCGGTACGGAATCGGTAGCTCATCGAAATTCTCGACAAGCTCTCCCGCTTTCACCAGATCGGTGAAGAATAGCTCGACCTTTTGCCCGACCAAGGCTCCCTTCGGCAATTTCACCTGACCGGCATTCACGCCGAGACTGAAGTCCCAGCTCGCTTGCGCTGCATCGTCCTTGCGGCGCATCGGCCATTCGGCCCGGGGCGGTTCGTCGACGAACAGGTCGTCCCAGTTCGCGTTGGTCAATTCCTTCTCCAACCTGTCCACACCAACTCCACTGGCGTAAGCACCGCCGACAAGGGCGCCCATGCTGGTGCCGACGACAGCCGCAATTGGGATGCGCATTTCCTCCAATACCTTGAGCACGCCCACATGGGCGGCCCCGCGGGCCCCGCCGCCGCTGAGAACCAGGCCGATTCGTGGGTGAGACGGATCCGCCGCAAACACCGGTAAGGACAGAACAAGGAGTAGCGATAATGAGAAAAAGCGCTTCACCGAGGAGCCTCGTCAGACCAAAGACCGCGAATAGCCGCAACGCCTTGAGCCCCGTGTGCGAAGGCCTGGTTCAGGTCGCCTGGGCGCAGGCCGCCGAGAGCGTAAACGGGTAGCATAGCCATATCGGCCAGCGCGGCAAAGCGATCCCAGCCGAGTATGCGCGCGCCGGGGTGGCTGACGGTCGCCTGAACCGGTGAGAGCAGCGCATAGTCCAGGCCCAGGCGTGCGGCGCGGATCAGATCTTGGGCGCTGTGGCATGAGGCGCCAACCAGGCGATCCTCGTCCAGCGGCCTTTGCCCGAGCACGGCGAGACGCCGTGCGGTCAGGTGCAGGCCGTGGCAGGGAAGGTCGCGGACCAGGAACGGATCTCGGTTGAGCAGCAGGCGGGCGCCATGAAGCTTGCAGCAACGGAAGGCGCTTTCTGCCAGATCCGCATACCGGTCATCGCTGAGGGAATGCGCACGCAGCTGTACCAAGCGGACGCCCCGTGCGATAGCACCCGAAAGGCGGTCGATGAAAGGTCCGGCATCGCGGGGGTCCTCGCCGGTAATCAGGTAGAGCTCAGGTAGGCGCAGCGCCGAGATAACGGGTCTGTCCGCGGCCGGGAATAAACCAGGATCCATGGATTCGGGATGAGCCCAAGCAACCGGTTGTCCCTCTCGTCCATGAGGATCGCCGAGATAATTGTCGACGCGGTGGACGTCCAGAAGAATCTGGCGATCTCTGTAGTCGTGGTGGACCCGGATAAGCGGACGCGAGGACAGAATCCGAATGCCGAGCTCTTCGCGCAGCTCGCGCGCCAGCGCCTCTCGCGGTGTTTCTCCGGGCTCGAGCTTGCCGCCGGGGAATTCCCACAGACCGCCCTGGTGAACGCGATCCGGGCGTTTCGTGATCAGGATGCGACCGTGCGCATCTTGGATGGTGCCGGCCGCTACATGGATCTGCACGGGCGCCCTCAGCATCTCCTCGGAACAATCCGCCCAGAATTCCCCTTAACGTCCTTGGCGCTTCTGCACTTCAAGCCTCAAGTTCGATACTCGGCGTTGATACGCACATAGTCATAGGACAGGTCGCAGGTGAGCACTTGCGTTGCAGCCTCTCCGCGAGCAAGGGCGACCCTTATCTCAATCTCGGTCTGCTCCATGATTGCCTTTCCCGCCGTTTCCCGGTAATCCGGATCCCGGCCGCCGTTGCTTACGATGCAAAGATCGCCAAGCCAGATTCGTACGCGATCGATATCGAGCCCATCCACATCCGAGCGACCGACCGCGGCCAGGATACGACCCCAATTGGGATCGGACGCGAACAGGGCTGTCTTGACCAGAGGGGAGTGGGCAATGGTGTCGGCCACCCCGCGCGCCTCGGCACGGCTTCGCGCCTCCTCGACCCGCACGGTTACCAGCTTGGTGGCGCCTTCAGCGTCTCGTACAATTGCGCTTGCCAGGTCGCGGCAGACGTCCTCGACGGCCGCGCGGAAGGCGAGAAAATCCGGCGATTGCGAATCGCCGACCGGATGATTGCCGAGCGTGCCCGCCGCCGCGAGCACGCACGCGTCGTTGGTGGACGTGTCCCCGTCCACCGTGATGGCATTGAAGGAGGCGTCCACCGCGTCGGTGAGGCAGTGCTGCAACAGCTCCTGAGTCACCACCAGATCGGTGGCGAGAAAGGCGAGCATGGTCGCCATATTGGGGCGGATCATGCCGGCGCCCTTGGCCATACCGCAGACTACTGCGCTGTCGCCGGCTGCCGAGAATCGACGGGAGGACAGCTTGGGCACGGTGTCGGTCGTCATAATGGCCCGTGCCGCTTCGGGCCAAGCGGTTTCGCGCATGCTGCTCAGCGCCTTCGGAAGTGCCGCCGCGAGCTTCTCCACGGGCAGGTTCTCACCGATCACGCCGGTCGAGAAGGGCAGCACCTCCTCGGTACGGCATCCGGTCAAAGCGGCGAGGGCCGCGCAGCTTGCCTCGGCATCCGCGAATCCCTGCTTCCCGGTACCGGCGTTGGCGTTGCCCGAGTTGATGAGAAGATAACGTGGAGACACGGCCTCGAGGTGGTTTTTTGCCACCAGGACGGGCGCGGCGCAGAAGGCATTGCGGGTGAAGGTTGCCGCACAACAGGTTCCGGTCGGCAGCTGCATGAGTGCCAGATCGTCCCGCCCTTCGTAACGAATTCCCGCTGCCGCGGTGGATAGGAGCACACCTGGTACGGGTTGGTAAAGGCTGGTCGGGTCTGTCATTTATGCCAAACAGTTGTCAGTATTTGGATACCGATGGCGATAGATTACCTTCCTCGCGAGGACGCGCTGGCAATCCGCGTTGAGTTGCGTGTCCATGTGCGGTTCCCTTCGCGAAGCGTCAACCCGCCTTTCCGTGGCAGTGCTTGTATTTTTTGCCGGAGCCACAGGGGCAGGGCTCGTTGCGCCCGATCTTACGCTGCTCCCGGACATAGGGTTGCTGGTGCTCGGTACCAGGTGCTGCCGCCTCGGCGGGCTGCTCTGGGGGCTCGACATCCAGCCCGTGGAATTCCTCGTGCTTGAACTCGAACTCCGGTACCTGACGCTCCGCCGGGCCGAGTGAGGCGACATTCCCCGAGGTCTGGAGCTGAAGCTTGCACAAGGTGGCAACGACTTCCTGTTTGATGCTGTCCAGCATGGCGCTGAACATCTCGAAGGCTTCGCGTTTGTATTCCTGCTTGGGGTTTTTCTGAGCGTAGCCTCGCAGATGGATACCCTGTCGCAGGTAGTCCATGGCAGCGAGATGGTCTTTCCATTGGGTATCGAGCGTTTGCAGCATTACGGCCTTCTCCAGCTGACGCATCACGTCCGCGCCCACGACCTTTTGCTTGTCCTCGTACCGCTGAGCGACAACCTCGCTAATGCGCTCGCGCAGTGATTCCTCGTGCAGGTCGTGATCCTCGTCCAGCCACTTTCGGATCGGCCACTCGTCGCCGAAGCTCTCGGTTAGGGCCGTCTCTAGTCCCCGGATGTCCCACTGCTCCTCCAGGCTCCGGGGGGGTATGTGGTCATCGATGGTCCGAGAGAGCACGTCGGAACGCATGGCCTCGACGGTGTCGGAGACATCCGTTGCATCCATGAGCTCGCGGCGCTGCTGGTAGATGACCTTGCGTTGGTCGTTGGCTACGTCATCGTATTCCAATAGCTGCTTGCGTATGTCGAAGTTGCGTCCCTCGACCTTGCGCTGGGCATTCTCGATGGCTTTCGTGACCCAGGGGTGCTCGATGGCCTCACCCTCTTCCATCCCCAACTTCTGCATCATGTTTCCGACACGCTCCGAGGCGAAGATGCGCATCAGATTGTCTTCGAGCGAGAGGTAGAAGCGGCTGGACCCCGGGTCACCCTGGCGCCCGGATCGGCCACGGAGCTGGTTGTCTATGCGCCTCGATTCATGGCGCTCGGTGCCGACCACATGCAACCCGCCGGCTTCAATTACCGCGTCATGGCGCTTCTGCCACTCTTGCCGGATGATCGCTTCGCCATCCGGATCGGCGCTGTCCTCGAGCTCGGCTTCGAGGTTTCCTCCGAGGACGATGTCCGTCCCACGGCCGGCCATGTTGGTGGCGATGGTGACCGCGCCCGGGCGACCGGCCTGGGCGATGATGCCCGCCTCGCGCTCGTGCTGTTTGGCGTTCAGCACCTCGTGAGGTATCTTCTCCGTGATCAGGAGTCCGGAGATGAGCTCGGAGGTCTCGATGGAGGCCGTACCCACCAAAGCCGGTTGTCCACGCTTCACGCCGTCGCGGATGTCCTCGATGATGGCCTGATATTTCTCCTTCTGGGTAAGGTAGACCAAGTCCCCCATGTCGTTGCGAATCATGGGCACGTTGGTGGGGATGACAACCACCTCGAGGCCATAGATCTGCTGAAACTCGAAGGCCTCGGTATCCGCGGTTCCCGTCATGCCCGAGAGTTTAGGGTAGAGGCGGAACAGGTTTTGGAAAGTGATGGAGGCCAGGGTCTGGTTTTCCTGCTGGATCGGTACTCCCTCTTTTGCCTCGACGGCCTGGTGCAGCCCCTCCGACCAACGTCGCCCTGGCATGGTGCGGCCCGTGAACTCGTCGACGATGATGATTTGGCCGTCCTTGACGATGTAGTCCACATTCTTCTGGAACAGGGCATGCGCACGCAGGGCGGCATAGACATGGTGCATCAGGGCGATATTGGAGGGGTCGTATAGGCTCTCTCCCTCGCCGAGCAGACCGATGTCGGCCAGCATTTCCTCTACTTTTTGGTGGCCGTCCTCACTGAGATAGAGCTGGCGTGCCTTCTCGTCCACCGAGAAGTCACCGGGGCCGAAATCCGGTTGCCCCTCCTCGTTGGTTATAGGTGCCTGGCGCGTGAGGCTCGGAATGATCTTGTCGATGTGCGTGTAGAGGTCGATATTGCCCTCGGAGGGGCCGGAGATTATCAGTGGCGTGCGGGCCTCGTCGATGAGGATGGAGTCGACCTCGTCCACGATGGCGTAATAGGGATCACGCTGCACCCTTTGCTCGGCCACGAAGGCCATGTTGTCGCGCAGGTAATCGAAACCGAACTCGTTGTTGGTGCCGTACGTGACGTCCGCAGCGTAGGTCTCCTTGCGGCTCACCGGGCGCATGTGGCGGTACCCTTGACCGGCGGGCGGCTCGTACTCCGGATCATAGAGATAGGACGTGGCATCCGGCCCCATACCGCCGGATGAGTTGATTACACCGACCGACAGCCCCAGGAAGCGATAGATCTTGCCCATCCACTCGGCGTCCCGGCGGGCCAGGTAGTCGTTCACTGTAACTACGTGCACACCCTTTTCGGGCAGGGCGTTGAGGTATACGGCGAGGGTGGCCACCAGCGTCTTGCCCTCGCCGGTTCGCATTTCGGCGATCTTGCCGTCGTTCAGGACCATGCCGCCGATGAGCTGTACGTCGAAGTGACGCATGCCCAGCACGCGCCGACCCGCTTCGCGCACAACCGAAAACGCCTCCGGGAGAAGGTCCTCCAGCGTAGCGCCCTCTTCGATGCGCTGGCGCAACGCGAACGTTTTCGCCTGGAGCTCGCTGTCGGATAGCTGCTCGATCCCAGACTCCAACGCATTGATCTGGGATACCTTCTTCGACATCCGCTTGATAAGCCGTTCATTGCGGCTGCCGAAGACTTTCCTGAGCAGATTGCTGACCATCGATTGATGTTACCGAGAAGGTAAAAATAGCGGGATGATACCCCAACATCCCACGCAACGCAGTTGATGTAACAACTGGAAGAGGCTTGGCGCCAAGTAACCCGAGGCAAGTTGCTCGGATCGAGGGAGCGGCCGTGGCGGACGCGAAGGTAAGTTAAATAAAGATATCTGATATGAAAAAGCGGAATCCGCGATTCCGCCTTCGCTCAACCGCTCTTTTTGTGCGGTTTTTTGCCGACATATTTCAAGGGATTGACGGCCTCGCCGTCCTTGCGCACCTCGAAATGAACATGCGGCCCTGTCGAGCGTCCCGTAGAGCCGAGCTTTGCGATGGTCTGACCTTTTTTGACCATTTCGCCCTGCTTCACGAGGTTCTTCTGGTTGTGGGCGTACCGGCTAACGAGGCCATCCACGTGACGGAGCTCGACTAAACGGCCGTAGCCCGACCGCCAACCGCTATAGGTTACCACACCGTCAGCCGTGGCAAGCACCGGCTCCCCCCGCTTGCTCGCAAAATCGATACCGGCATGGAACTTGGCTTTCCGGTAGATCGGGTGCTTGCGATACCCGAACTTGGATGAGATGTAACCGGAGCGGACCGGCCAACCGGACGGCGTGGCATGTTCTTTTAAATCCTTCTCCATGATCGACAGCTCGAGCTGTTTCAGCTTCCGCTTGCGGTCACTGATAAGGCTCAGCATGTCCGTCATATCCAGCATTAGCTCCGAATAGCTCGTGTCCCGGGTCAATCCCGCATCGTCAGGACCGCCTATGGCGGGCGGATTCTCGAAATCAAACTCCTCGGCGTCCAGATCGGCCATCTCGACCAGCCGCTCGCCCAAGGCATTTAGACGCAGGATCTCCGCTTGCATCTCGCCAACCCGACCTGCGAAAGCATCGAGCTGCGCTTCGGACTCCTGTCCAGCCGCATCGAGTGTCTTCCGCTCTTGCTCGAACATGGTTTCGAGCGTGGCAATTGTCTGACTGGATTCGATTTGCTTCGATGCACTCTCTTGGCCGTACCAGTAGCCGGCGCCCCCTGCTGCGGCAGCAACCGCTGTGGCCGTGAAAGCTCCAAGGATCGCGCGGGCCACAATGCCCGTACGTTTCCCATTTTGATGCGAAGCAAATCGATGCATATGTGTTTTCCTCAACCCAAAAAATGGCGTTATGCTAACAGACACGCGGAAGATTTCTCCAGGTCTGATCAGCTGAATCTCCTCTCGACTTGTGCCGAAAAAATTCCAGCACGCCTGCCGCTTTCTCCAGCGCAACGAGAAAATCGCCGGATATCTCACCGCGATCGAACGCGATGCACGATTGTTGCGCGAAATCCGAAGCATCCTGCCCTTCCCCTTGGATGAGCACTGTTTACATGCTTCCCTCGAGTCCAGCGTACTGACGCTGGTGACGGACTCTCCCGTGTGGTCGTCGCGCCTGCGCTTCTTTGGCCCGGAGCTCGAGCGCGACCTGTTCTCGCTTCATGGCTCCATCGCCTCGTGCCGTATCCGCGTACAACCCCACGCCCGTGCTTCCTCAGGGGTTACTGAATCGACCCGTAAAACCATGCTGTCGCCAAGGGCGGCACAGCATTTGATGGAAGCGGCCGAAGGAATCGACGACCTGCAGATAGCAGCCGCCCTGCGCCGGCTGGCGAAGGCCGGCGCAGGAGACCGCTAGGAAACGGCCAGCGGCTGCATGTATGAGATCGGCGACCGATCTGAGTGCTCGAAAGTGACCTGTTCCCAGGCCGTCTCGTCCGCCATCAGCGCACGCAACAGGTGGTTATTGAGGGCATGGCCCGACTTATGTCCGCGGAAGGCGCCGATCAGCGAATGGCCCAGCAAATACAGATCACCAATGGCGTCAAGGATCTTGTGCTTGACGAACTCGTCCTCGTAGCGCAGACCCTCCTCGTTGAGTACCCGGTAATCGTCCACCACGACGGCATTGTCCATGCTACCGCCCAGGGCCAAATTCTTCTGACGAAGGGCTTCGACATCGCGTAGGAAGCCGAATGTGCGCGCGCGGCTGACTTCCTTGACGAAGGAGCTGCTGGAAAAGTCCACACTCGCCGTCTGGATCCGTGACATGAAGGCAGGATGATCGAAATCGATGGAGAAATCCACCTTGAATCCATCGAACGGCTCAAAGACGGCGTGTTTGTCGCCATCTTCCACAGCCACTCTACGCTTGATGCGGATGAAGCGCTTCGCCCGATTCTGCTCCTCTACGCCGGCCGACTGGATCAAAAACACGAACGGCCCCGCGCTCCCGTCCATGATAGGTACCTCCGGAGCGCTTACGTCCACGTATGCATTGTCTATACCCAAGCCGGCGAAAGCGGCAAGCAGGTGCTCCACGGTCGAGATACGCACGTCCCCCTTCACCAGCGTAGTCGACAAGCTGGTATCACCCACGTTCTTGGGGCAAGCGCTGATCTCCACGGGCTGCGGCAGATCGACGCGGCGGAACACGATCCCCGAGTCAGGCTCAGCCGGACGCAGGGTCAGGCAGACCTTGCCGCCCGTATGCAGTCCGACGCCGGTCGCCCGGATCACGTTTTTCAGGGTTCGCTGCCTGATCATTGCTGTATCTCCTGTCGCAGTCCAAATACTTCCCGGAGATCCCGCGGGAGCGCCCTCCAGTCCTTTCGGGACGCTCCCCTGGGGAATGTCCGAGCCGCATAACACCAGCCCGGAGATCCGTGGTGCCCTGACCGGTTGCCTTTATTGCCCCCTAGGCCACCCGGTATCGGGCACACTAGGGCGATCTTGCGCTTCCCCGGTTAGGGTTTTCCCGCAATTTAATCAGGTACGCATCGACTTTGCAAGAAAGTCTATTGATTTTCTTCGTGATCCTCGTTCGGGGATTACCCTAGTCAGTCGGCCTGGCGGCGCAGAAACGCGGGAATATCCAGGTAATCCAGGTCTGTATCGCCGGCCGGATCCGCTTGAGCTTGCGCGACCGCGGCGGAACCGTGGCTCTTACGGTAGACCGCTGGACGGTCCATCTCCCGATAATCGGGAGTGACCGACTCGGGAAGTCCGTGCGCTACGAGGTGGATTGGTGGCTCGCCCAGGGCCGTCTTGGAAGCCTGTGCCCGGCGTCCGGCTCCGAGACCGGTTGCAACCACCGTCACACGCAGCTCGTCGTTCAGGTCCGGATCGATGACAGTACCGACCACAACGGTGGCGTCGTCGTCCGCGAAGTCCCGCACCGTATTGCCTACCTCGTCGAACTCACCGATGGACAGGCTCATACCAGCGGTGATGTTGACCAGAATGCCCTTGGCACCGGCCAGATCGATGTCCTCCAGCAGAGGGCTGTTGATGGCCGCTTCGGCCGCTTCCCGGGCCCGCTGATCGCCACTTGCGGCGCCTGTGCCCATCATCGCCTGCCCCATCTCGGACATGACGGTCTTCACGTCCGCGAAGTCCACATTGATGAGACCGGGACGGGTGATGAGCTCGGCGATGCCCTGGGTCGCGTTCAGAAGCACGTCGTTAGCGGCCTTGAAGGCGTTCAGCAGGCTCATTTCCTTGCCGAGCACAGCGAGAAGCTTCTCGTTGGGGATGGTGATAAGGGAGTCGACGTGTGCTCCCAGCTCTGCGATTCCTTCTGCCGCAACCTTCATCCTTTTGGTGCCCTCGAACGGAAAAGGCTTGGTCACGACGGCCACCGTCAGTATGCCCAACTCCCGCGCCACCGCGGCAACGACGGGTGCTGCGCCAGTTCCGGTCCCACCACCCATGCCGGCCGTTATGAAGATCATGTCGGCCCCATCCAGGGCATCCTGGATGCGTTCCTTGTCTTCCAGCGCGGCTTCCTTTCCGACCGCAGGATCGGCACCTGCACCCAATCCCTTGGTGATGTCCGCCCCCAACTGCAGGATGGTCTTGACGTTGGAATGTTTCAGAGCCTGGGCGTCCGTATTGGCGCAGATGAAGTCCACGCCCTCGATGGACGACTCCACCATGTGGTTGACGGCATTGCCGCCCCCGCCGCCGACACCTATCACCTTGATTACGGCATTCTGGGTGTGGGTATCCATTAACTCGAACATAGGTTTTCTCCTCTCTCGCTCTCGTTGTAACTGCTTTCGGTTTGATTTCTGCGGGATCTCGGCGAAACCCCGCGCTGGTTACTGCTCGGTTCCTTCCCCGAGACACTTCCCCGGAATTTTCGCGTTTCAGAAATTGCCTTGAAACCAACTCTTCATGCGCTCCCAAACCACCTTCAGCCCACGGGACTCGGACAGCTCCGGGCGCCTTGCGAACCTGTGCTGTTGGGCATACATGAGCAGTCCCACCCCGGTCGCGTAGATGGGATCAGTCGTAACCTCCTGAAGACCGGTCACGTGTTGGGGAGCACCCAGGCGGACCGGCATGTGGAAGACCTCCTCGGCAAGCTCGATGAGTCCCTCCATCTTGGAGCTTCCACCGGTCATGACCACACCCCCAGCCACCAGGTCCTCGAAACCGCTACGCCTCAGCTCCGCCTGGAGCAGGCTTAGAAGCTCTTCATAGCGGGGCTCCACGACCTCCGCCAGGGTCTGGCGTGCGAGACGCCGGGCCGGGCGCTCGCCGATGCTGGGAACCTCGATGGTCTCGCCGCTCCCGGCGAGCTGGGTCAGGGCGCAGGCGTACTTGATCTTGATCTGCTCGGCGTACTGGGTGGGAGTGCGCAGAGCGACGGCGATGTCGTTGGTCACCTGGTCGCCTGCGATGGGAATCACGGACGTGTGGCGGATGGCACCGTCGGTGAAGACCGCCAGGTCCGTGGTGCCGCCGCCGATGTCGACCAGGGCGACGCCGAGCTCCTTCTCGTCCTCACCGAGGACCGCAAAGCTGGAGCTGAGCTGCTCCAAGACGAGGTCGTCGACCTCCAACCCGCAGCGGCGGATACACTTGACGATGTTCTGGGCCGCACTGACCGCGCCGGTGACCATGTGGACCCGGGCCTCCAGCCGCACCCCACACATGCCGACAGGCTCGCGGATGCCCTCCTGGTCGTCGATGATGAACTCCTGCGGCAGGATATGGAGGATCTTCTGATCGGCCGGAATCGCTACCGCCCGCGCCGCCTCTATGACACGGTCTACGTCCGCCTGGGAAACCTCCCGCTCTTTGATGCCGGTGATGCCGTGGGAATTGAGACTGCGGATGTGACTGCCTGCGATGCCGGCATGGACGGAGTGGATCTCGCAGCCGGCCATGAGCTCCGCCTCTTCGACCGCCCGCTGGATGGACTGCACCGTGGACTCGATATCCACCACTACCCCCTTCTTCAGCCCGCGCGATGGGTGGGTGCCTATTCCGATGATCTCGATCCCCTCATCGTCCTTCACCTCGCCTACCAGAGCGGCTATCTTGGATGTTCCAATATCCAACCCGATCAGGAGGTTCTTTTCGCCTCGTCTCGCCATTGAGCTCAACTCCTGGAGGGCTTTGAGGCCCTGGATTTCAGTTTGGCCGAGCGCACGGCTTCGACCGCGACCGGCCCTTCGGAATCGCCTCCGACATCTGCCCAGCGGATCGCCAACCCGTTGCTGTAGCGCATGTCCACCAACGACGGCATTCCGGCCGCAACCAATGTGGGGTAAGCCCGGATAAACCTGGAAATCCGCTCTTCGACAGGACCCGTTCCAAGCGCCAAGGTGAATCCGGCGCTCAGGCGCAAGGTCCAGGCACCGCGGGCGTCCAGCTCCAGCGCTTCGATCTCCAGGGCGAGGGTCCGGAGCCGCGGTCCCCAGGCCAGGAAATGCTCCACCAGCGTGCGGGCATCCTTGTCCTGGCCAGAGAGCTTGGAGAGCCCGCGCGGAAAAGCGCCGTCATCGGGCGTGAAGACCACGCCATCGGAGCACACGAGTGCGTCCTCGCCCCAACGCGCCAGGGCTTCCTGCTCCACGACCACGAGCTCCAGCCGATCCGGCCAATGTCGCCGCAGGTTCGCGGACCGCACCCAGGGCATGGCTTCGACCGCAGTCTTGAGCGCCGCCAGGTTCTGCGTCAGGATCCCCCCGCGCAGGTGCGTGATCACAGACTCCTGAAGCTGTCGCGGCGACAAGCGCTTGACCGCCCCGTCTACCGTTACCACCCGCACCGGTAGCAGTTGGGGCTCCATGAGAACGAAGAGGTAGCCGCTGCCGCCTAGCAGCGACAGCAAGCCGAGCGCCCAGATCAAGCGCACCAGCCGCCGCCCCCGACTTGGTTGATCGGTGACGGGATCCCTGTCCGCGGCTTGTTCAGGAGCGCTCAAGGCTGGTCTCGAGAATGCGCCATACGAGGGCGTCGAAATCCAATCCGTGGACCTTGGCAGCCATGGGCACCAGGCTGTGGTCCGTCATGCCGGGCACTGTGTTCACCTCCAACAAATAGGGCTGCCCTTCGCCGTCCAGCATGAAGTCCACGCGGCCCCAGCCGGCGGCATCGACTGCCTCGAAGGCATCCAAGCACACACGCTGGAGGCGTGACTCGTCCGCTGGCTCCAGACCGCAGGGGCAGATGTATTTGGTTGTATCGGCAAAATACTTCGCCTCGTAGTCATAGAAGACGTGCGGCGTTTCGAGGCGGATCATCGGCAGGGCCTCGCCCTTCAGGACGGCGCAGGTGTATTCGGGACCGCCGAGCCAGCGCTCGGCCAGGACCTCGGCGTCGTACTCGGCGGCCGCACGCCAGGCGGCGGCCAGAGCATCCGGGTCGTCCACCCGTGCCATCCCGATGCTGGAGCCTTCGCGGGCGGGCTTGATCATCAGAGGGAACCCCAGGGCTTCTGCCTGATCCAGGTCCCTCTCCCACCGTATCAGCGCGAAGTCCGCAGTCGGCAGACCAATGCCCCGCCAAAGGTTCTTGCAGCGGTGCTTGTCCATACCCAAGGCCGAACCCAGTACCCCCGAGCCCGTGTAAGGCAACCCGATAGTCTCGAGAGCACCCTGGATCTGTCCGTCCTCGCCGCCGCGTCCGTGAAGGATTATGAATACACGCGCGAAGCGTCCAGTGCGAAGCCGCTCCAGCGTGCCGGCCTGTGCCGGATCCAGGGAATGCACATCTACGCCTCGGCGCTCCAATGAAGCGAACACGGCAGCACCGCTCTTGAGCGAAATCTCGCGCTCCGCCGACCGTCCGCCGAGGAGCAGGGCCACTTTGCCGAACTCTTTCGCTTCAGAAATCATGATCTCCAGCCTCCGACTCGGTGTACCTCTGACTTCAGACGCACGCCGCTTGTGCGTTCCACCTCCGACTGGACCCGCTCGATAAGCCGAGCGATGTCCCGGGCGTTGGCAGCTCCCGTGTTGACGATGAAATTCGCATGCTTCTCCGAAACCTGAGCACCGCCCTCACGCAGCCCCTTCAGTCCCGCCGCCTCGATGAGTCGTGCCGCATGATCCCCCGGGGGATTGCGGAACACGGAACCGCAGCTCGGAAGCCCGATGGGCTGGGCCTGGCCGCGCCTTTCGAGCAGATCGCGGATGCGCTCGAGGCTGGCCGCGGCGTCGCCCGGCTCCAGCTCCAGCTCCGCCTCCACGAACCACTCACCCGGCGATCCCTTGACCGCGCGGTATCCGATGCGGAAGTCCGCCGGAGAGCGTTCGCGCACCTCGCCCCGTCGATCGATGGTGAGCACGCGCCGTACCCGGCCCCAGGTCTCCCCACCATAGGCGCCCGCGTTCATGGCCAGGGCACCGCCGATGGTCCCTGGGATGCCGGCGAGAAATTCCACGCCGGTCAGGCCGAGCTTGGCCGCGAAGCGTGCGGCCTTGGCGCAGGAGACGCCGCACTCCGCCCGGATGCCTTGATCTCCGGAAGCCTCCAGGCTGCTCAGGCAGCCTTGGGTCTGCACCACCGTACCGGCGAAGCCCTCGTCGCTCACCAGCAGGTTGCTGCCGAGCCCGAGCCAAAGCATGGGCTCCTCCGGGTCCAGGCCGCGCAGGAAGACCGCCAGGTCGGCTGTATCCGCTGGACGATAGAGGCGGCGCGCCGGCCCTCCCACTCGCCAGCTGGTGTGGCGTGCAAGCGGCTCGTCCAGACGCAGCTCACCGCGCAGCTCCGCCCTCTCGTCAACCTGAGCGGTCATCGGCCGATAGGCTCTCCGATTGGCAGCCGAGACGGCCGCCTGCCGGCACCATGGTCTCTTCCTCGCCGCGTCAGATCGCGAAGCCGGCGTAGGCCGCCGCTCAGGGGTTCGCCGCAGCCCATGTGCAGTTTAGGTCTGGTCGGATGACGCATGGCTTCCTCCGGTAGATGGAGAAGGGAAATAGGAGCCGGGGCCGAGGAATAACCTGCTCCGGATTCTCCCGATAGCGGCGGGTAATCGGTTCACTGTCTTGTTAGCAGTCATAGCTCGTTTCTCTCTTCAGGCCCTTCGGTCCTATTCCCTCTCCCGCAACAGCTTCGGTAGACGGGCCGCCAGAGCCCCTATGTCGCCAGCTCCCATGGTCAGGACAAGATCGCCGTCCTCGAGCAGAGTCCTGAGGATTCGCGGTACGTCGTTCAGATCGCGAGCGAACACGGGATCCACCTCGCCCCGAGCCCGGATCGCACGACTCAAGGTGCGGCCCTCCGCACCCGGCAGGGGCTCCTCCCCTGCCGGATAGACATCACACAACAGCAGCACGTCCGCGCCGGACAGTACCTCTACGAAATCCTCGAACTGCTCCTGAGTTCGGGTAAAACGGTGAGGTTGGAAAACAAGCACCAGCCGCCGACCGGGCCAGCCGTGGCGTGCCGCGTCGAGAGTGGCGGCCACCTCCCGCGGATGATGTCCGTAATCGTCCACCAGGATCAGATCGCGACCGTCCCCTACGCTTAGCTCCCTGACGGCGAATCGCCGGCCGATTCCCTGGAAGCCGCGCAGCGCACGCTTGATAGCCGCCTCCTCTACTCCAAGCTCCAGGGCTACGGTGATGGCGGCCAGGGCGTTGAGCGCGTTGTGGCGCCCGGGCAGATTGAGCTCCACCTGCAGAGGCCGTTCCTGGCCATTCCTGTGCACGGAAAAAAACATGCGCAGGCCGTCCTGGCGGATGTCCTCGGCCCGCACGTCGGCGTCCGGTCCGGTGCCGTAGGTGCGTACCGGTCGCGGAATCAGTGGCAGCAGGGTGCGAACCTCCTTGTCGTCGACGCACAGCACTGCGAGTCCGTAGAAGGGCAAATGGTGCAGGAACTCCATGAAGGTGTTGCGCAGGCGGTTGAAGTCGTTGCCGTAGGCACTCATGTGATCGGCGTCTATGTTCGTGAGCACTGCCAGCATTGGCTGCAGATAGAGAAAAGAGGCATCGCTCTCGTCGGCCTCGGCAACCAGATACTGGCTGGTTCCGAGCCGCGCGTTGGCGCCGGCGCTGGTTAAGAGCCCTCCGATGACGAAGGTGGGATCCAGTCCGCCCTCGGCCAGAACGCTTGCGATGAGGCTGGTCGTCGTGGTCTTGCCGTGGGTCCCGGCCACGGCCACCCCATAGTAGAAACGCATCAGCTCGGCCAGCATCTCGGCACGGCGTACGACTGGGATGCGATGCTCTTGGGCGGCCTGAATCTCCGGGTTGTCGGCGTCGATAGCGGTGGAGACCACGACGGCGTCCGCGCCCCTTGCCTGCTCGGCTCTGTGTCCGATTGAAACCGCTACGCCCAAGCTCTCGAGGCGTCTGGTCACCTCGCTCGCCCGCTTGTCCGAACCCGAAACGCGGTACCCGAGGTTGGCCATGAGCTCGGCGATCCCGCTCATCCCGGAGCCACCGACGCCGACGAAGTGCAGGCGGCGTATCCGCCCCATGTGGCTGGCTCCGAAACGCATCGTCACGCTCATGCCCCGCTGACCTCCCAGCAGGCCCGAGCGATTCGCTCGGCCGCGTCGGGCGCCGCCCGGCTCCGGGCGGCGCTCGCCATCGCGATCAGTCGTGCCCGATCGCCGAACAGCCCCGCGAGCGCGGCGCAAAGGCTGGTCGCCGAGAGCTCGCTTTGCGGTATGAGGATGGCGGCGTCGACATCAGACAGGAAACGGGCGTTTCCGCTCTGGTGATCGTCCACCGCGTACGGATAGGGAACCAGGATCGAGCCTACCCCTGCCGCCGCGAGCTCGGAAACGGTCAGCGCACCCGCGCGGCAAACGACCAGGTCCGCCCAGGCATAGGCCTCGGCCATGTCGGCAATGAAGGGGATTACCTCGGCCTCTACGTCCACATCCAGGTAGGCCTTGCGGGCGGTTTCCAATGTGAGCTCGCCCGCTTGGTGGCGGATTCGAGGCCTTTGCCCGAGGGGCAGTGAGGCCACCGCTCCTGCTACGGTCTCGTTCAGAACCTTCGCTCCCAGGGACCCGCCCACGACCAGTAAACGACCTGGCCCCGCCCGACCAGAGAACCGCTCCTTCGGATGCGGCAGGGCCAGGATCTCCGGCCTGACCGGGTTGCCGCTGGCGATGGCTCCCCGTCCTTCCGGAAACGAGCCCGGGAAGGCCTCGAAGACGCGCGCGGCTATACGCGACAACCACTGATTGGTGATTCCCGGCACTCGGTTCTGTTCCTGAATCACGAGCGGGATGCCAAGGATCTTCGCCATGAGACCGCCGGGTCCGGAGGCGAAGCCGCCCATCCCCAAAACCAGGTTCGGACGACGCCGGCGCAAGATACTCGTCGCTTGCCGCAAGGCCACCAGGAGCTTGAAAGGGGCGGAAAGGATCGGACGCATGCCTTTCCCCCGCAAGCCTTCGATGCTGATCCACTCCATGGAAAAGCCGCTTGATGGGACCAATCGTGCCTCCATGCCGCGCCTGGTGCCAATCCAAAACACCTCCATGCCCTGCTCGCGCAGAAGCTTGGCCACCGCCAGCGCTGGGAAGACGTGGCCACCCGTCCCACCGGCCATGACAGCTAGGCGCGCGCCCATTTCATCCCCTTCACGGGCCCCTGCTCGACGGCATTGATCCGCAGCTCCAGGTCGATGCGCAGCAGAAGCCCAACGGCCATACAGGCCACGATGAGGCTGTTGCTTCCGTAGCTCAGGAAGGGGAGGGTCAATCCCTTGGTCGGAAGAAGACCCAGATTGACACCGATGTTTACCAATGCCTGCAGCCCGATACTCAGCCCGAGCCCATGAGCGGCGTAGGCGGCAAACCAGTATCCTGCCTGCTCGGCACGAGCACCGATCTGGAGCGCCCGCCACATGAAAAAGCCGAAGGCCGCGATTACCGCCAGGGTGCCGGCCAGGCCAAGCTCCTCGCCGACGACGGCCATCAAGAAGTCCGTATGGGCCTCAGGAAGAAAGAACTGCTTCTGAATGCCGTTGCCCAGTCCTACCCCGAGCCACTCTCCGCGGCCGAAGGCGATGAGCGCCTGGGAAAGCTGAAAGCCGGTGTCGAAGGGATCAGCGAAGGGATCGACGAAAGAGGTGACGCGTTGCAGCCGATAGGGCTCCAGGGCCACCAATACGGCAGCGGTCGTTGCCAACATCCCAAACAGGGCAGCGAAATGCGTGACCCGAACACCACCTAGAAACAGCAGGCTCATTATCGTAGCCAGCAGGATCGCAGTGGTGCCGAAATCCGGCTGGCGCATGATCAGCGCGCTGGCAATAACCATCAGGATCATCGGCTTGAGGAAGCCCCATAGGCTGGTGATCACGTTCTCGCGCTGGCGAACGAGGTAGCCCGATATATAAATAACGGCGAAGAATTTCATGAATTCCGAGCTCTGGAGGTTGAGCGGCCCCAGCGGGATCCAACGAGTCGCTCCGTTGACCGTGCGTCCGATGCCCGGGATCAGAACCAGGACCAGCAGCGCTATACCCACGAAAAACAGGGCGGTCCCGGACCTCTCCCACCAGGTCGTGGGCAAGCCAAAAACAGTGAATCCCGCGGCCAGGGCCAGCCCCAAGGCCAAGGCGTGGCGAATCACGAAATGGAAGGGCTCGTCGAAGGTGCGGTCGGCGATGGACATGGAAGCGGACGCGACCATCACGAAACCGAATCCCAACAGCAGCAGCACGCAGAACAGGAGCGGCCAGTCCATATCCGGCAGCCTGCCGACGCGCCGGCGACCGAGCTCGCGCACACGGGGGCCTCGCTTCGGTTGCTTCGCGGTTCCGCGTTGCTGATCCTGGTCCGGGACGCTCACAGCTCCAGCTCCTTTACGGCCGCTGCGAACACACGGCCTCGATGCGCGTAGCTTTCGAACATATCGAAGCTGGCACAGGCCGGAGAGAGTAGAACGGAGTCGCCGGGCAGCGCCGTATCGAATGCGAGACGCACGGCGTCAGTCATGTCATGCGCGTGCAGGATCTTTACCCGGCCGTCGAGCGCCTGTTCGATCAAGGGCGCATCGCGCCCGATCAGGACCACCGCGCGTGCCGCTTGCTCCACGACCGACGCCAGCGGCGCGAAGTCGGCTCCCTTGCAATCGCCACCCGCAATGAGCACGGCCCTTGCCGATCCCGCGGGATCGATGAGCCCGTTCAATGCTGCAACAGTGGCACCGGGGTTGGTTCCCTTGGAATCGTCATACCAGTCAATGCCTCCCTTTCGGGCCACCAGGGCCGCGCGGTGCGGCAGCCCGCGAAACGAGCGCAGCGCCTCCAGCATCGCTACCTCGGGAAGGGCGCAGGCCTGACCCATGGCCAGCGCGGCCAGAGCATTCGCCAGGTTGTGGCGCCCCTTCACGGCGACCTCTCGGGCTGGCAACAAGGGACTGCTGCCACGGGCGATCCAGGGCTCACCGCCGTGCTGAATCAATCCAAATACGGACTCCCGTTCGGGTACGCCGAGCCTGAAGCCCGTGTCCGTTTCTGCGAGTCCAGCCATTGCCCGCACCCGGGGATCATCGAGATTCAGGACGGCCGTTTCGGCACCCGAGAGAATCCGGGCCTTGGTCGCGGCGTAATCGGCCAGGCTATCGTAGCGGTCCATGTGGTCCGCGGAAACGTTGAGCACAGCCGCCACCTTCGGCTCGAGGGACCAGGTGGACTCGAGCTGGAAGCTCGAAAGCTCCAGAACATAAAGCTCCACCTGATCGCTGAGCAGATCGAGGGCCGGTAGTCCTAGATTTCCCCCTACCGCCACGCGAACCCCCGCCAAGCGAGCCATCTGGCCTAATAGTGTGGTAACCGTACTCTTGCCGTTAGAGCCCGTAATGGCGGCCACGGGCGAGCCGGTCGCTTGCGCAAACAGCTCGATGTCCCCCATCACGGGCACCCTGTGTGCCACGGCGGCGGCGATCAAAGGCTCACGCAGGGATACGCCGGGGCTGACAATCAACCGCTCGGCGGCGGCAAAGGCCTCCGGATCGAAGCCGCCCGCGAGCACAGCCAGATCTGGCATCTCCCGCTGCGCCTTTTCCAATCCAGGCGGCGTGGGGCGCGAATCGACCACGGCAACAGGAACACCTTGGCTACGTAAGAAGCGTGCACAGGACAGACCTGTCTTGCCAAGACCCACGATCAGGGTCTTGGGCACGGCTCGAGACTCCGAGCTCGAGTTGCGAGGTTCTGTCATCCGGGTTGTTCCTGACATTTCGCGTGTCGATCTTGTTGCTTGCGCTGCATCAGCGATCGTTTCTGCGTTGAGAACCTCGTTCTTCACGCCTCGAGCCTCAACGGATCTTCAGGCTCGCCAGCCCGATCAGGACCAGAATCACCGTCAGTATCCAGAAGCGTACGATCACCCGCGGTTCCGGCCAGCCCTTGAGCTCGAAATGGTGGTGCAGGGGCGCCATGCGAAAGATGCGTTTGCCCGTGAGCTTGAAAGAGGCAACCTGCAACATCACCGACAAGGTTTCCGCCACGAAGACACCGCCCATGATCAGTAGCACCAGCTCCTGGCGAGCGGCTACGGCGACTATGCCCAGGGCCGCGCCCAGCGATAGAGCGCCTACGTCACCCATGAAAACCTGGGCCGGATAGGTGTTGAACCAAAGAAAACCGAGCCCGGCACCGACCAAGGCGCCGCAGAAGACTACGACCTCGCCCATGCCGGGTACGTGCGGGATCTTGAGATAGCCCGCGAAGTCCACGTGCCCGGACGCGTAAACGAAGATCGCCAGAGCACCGCAGACCAACACAGTGGGCAACACGGCGAGCCCGTCCAGTCCATCCGTCAGGTTCACGGCGTTGCTCGAGCCGACTATGACCAGATAAGTAAGGAGCATGAACCAAGGGCCGAGCTGGAATGAGACGTCCTTCAGGTAGGGCACCAGCAGGGCCGTTTCGGCAGGCGTCGACGCGATTGCATAGAGATAACCAGCGGCCGTCAGCCCCACCACCGACTGACCGAGAAACTTATAGCGGGAGGCGAGACCTCTCGCGTCCTTGAGCACCAGCTTCCGGTAGTCGTCCACGAGCCCGATGGCGCCACAGGCCAGTGTGACCAGCAGCACCAGCCAGACATAGCGGTTGGACAGATCGGCCCACAATAGGGTGGCGATCCCGATGGCCACCAGCATCAAAGCGCCTCCCATGGTGGGAGTGCCTGCCTTGGAAAGATGGCTCTGGGGCCCGTCGTCTCTAATGGTCTGACCAATCTTGTACCGGGTCAGGTGTCGGATCATAGGGGGGCCGACCAGAAAGGAGATGAGTAGGGCGGTGAGCACCGCCATGATTGCTCGCAGCGTCAGGTAACGAAAGACGAAGAAGGCGCTGTCGAACTTCCCAAGCCAATCGGTCAGAAAGAGCAGCATTTCAGGTTGCTCCCCCAGCGCAAAGGGCATCGGCAACGCGCTCCATGGCAGCGAGGCGTGATCCCTTGACGAGCACCAGATCACCCGGCCCGAGATGCCTGCGCAGGTCAGAGATCAGGGATGCCTGATCCGAGAAGTGCACTCCCCCGGAGCCAAAGGACGCCGCAGCCAGGGCGCTGAGCCGTCCCACCGTGTACAGGGCGTCCACCCCGGCGGCGCGCGCTGTCTCCCCCAGTCCCCGGTGCAGCGCCTCGGCATCAGGCCCGAGCTCTCCCAGATCGCCAAGGACCAACCAGTGGCGGCCCGGTAGGTCTACCAATACATCGATCGCTGCCCGCACCGAGTCGGGATTGGCGTTGTAGCTGTCGTCGATCAGACGCAATCCATCCGGACCCAGCCTGGGATCAAGACGCCCCGGCACGGGTTTCAAGCCGGCGAGCCCGGTCCGAATCGCCTCCGGCTCAATCCCCAGGACCGATGCAACCGCCACGGCGACCAGGGCGTTGCGTACGTTGTGCATGCCGGCCAGGCGCAGCTCCAGATCCAGCTCGGAGTCGCCGACGCGGACCCTGAAGCTCGTGCGGAAGCCGCCCGAGTCCCAGACACCGGCGACAACATCGGCCTGGACGCGGACGTCCGCCGAGGCATCAAGGCCGCAGGTCAGTAAGGGGCGACCGGCCGCGAGCTCCCTCCACAGCGGGGTCCAGGGCGAGTCCGAGGGCACGACGAATGTTCCATCCGGTGGCAGGCCCAAGGCGATTTCCCCTTTGGCCCGGGCCACTCCCTCGACGCTACCGAAACCCTCCAGATGTGCGCGTCCCGCGTTGGTGATGACGGCTATTTCCGGACGGCCGATATCCGTCAGATAGGCGACTTCACCCGGATGGTTTGCACCCATCTCCACGACCAGGAACTTCTCGTCGCGGGCAGCCAGCAGCGTCAAGGGCATGCCGATGTCGTTATTCAGGTTGCCCCGGGTGGCGCCCACGGTGCCGACCTGAGCCAGCACGGCAGCAATCATTTCTTTGCAGGTCGTCTTACCGTTGCTGCCGGTTAAAGCGATTACCCGGCCCGTAATGCGCTTCCGCCACGCGGCGGCCAGTCGTCCGAGTGCCAGGCGTGTGTCCTCGACCACCAGCTGCGGAATGTCTACGTCGATAAGGCGGTCTACGAGTGCCGCTGCGGCACCCTGGTGCCACGCGTGGGCTACAAAGTCGTGGGCGTCGAAGCGCTCTCCGCGCAGGGCCACGAAGAGCTTTCCTGCGCAGTCGCCGCGGCTGTCTTTGCCGACCGAGTCGAAGGGAACGTCGGTGCCCTCTACACGGCCTCCTGTGTGGACGGCAGCTTCGGACAGCATCCACATCATTTCGGGGACTCCGTCCCTGCCAGCAGCAGGCTCTCGCCGGGATCGTCGGGCGGTACGTTGAACAGGCGCAGAGCCCCGGTCATAACGCTGGCGAACACGGGTGCGGCGACCAAGCCGCCGTAGTAATACTTCCCGCGTGGCTCGTCCACCATGACCACCATGACGAAACGGGGCCTGGACGCAGGCGCCATACCGGCGAAGACCGCCTGATAACGCCTGGAGGCATAGCCACCCCTAACCGCCTTTTTGGCCGTGCCCGTCTTTCCTGCGACACGGTAGCCTTCAATGGCGGCCCGCTTGGCGGTACCCTTGGCAGAGACCACTGTCTCCATCATGGCACGCACCTTGCGCGCTGTATCGGCAGAGAGAATCCGCTCTTCGGCAGGTTGCTTTTGGCGCTTGAGCAGGCTGACTGGCCGCTTGACGCCGTCGGCTGCCAAAACGGCGTAAGCCTGGGCAAGCTGCAGAGGGGTTACGGACAGCCCGTAACCGAATGCCAGTGTGGCATGCTCGAACAGCCGCCAGTTCTTGAACGGACGCAGCCTTCCTGCGACCTCTCCAGGGAACTCGATCCCGGTTGGGCGGCCGAATCCGAGCCCGTCGTAGAGACCCCACAGCGCTGCCTTGTCCATACGCATGGCCAACTTGACCACGCCTACGTTGCTCGACTTGGTGATGACGCTCGTGGTATCCAACAACCCATAGTTGTGTATATCTCTGACCCTATCTCGACCGATGCGCAGGGTGCCCGGATTTGTATCGATGGGCGTGTGCGGCCCAACCAGTCCCGCCTCGAGCGCCGCGGCTACGACCAGGGGCTTGACCGTGGAACCTGGCTCCATGACATCGGTGAGGGCGCGGTTTCGGCGGGTGTTTTCCGCACCGCCCAGCTTGGCGTTGGGGTTGTAGGCGGGTTGGTTGACCATTGCCAGAACCTCACCATTCCGAACGTCCAGAACCACTGCGGAGGCGGATACGGCCCGATGCTTAATTACTGCCCGCTTGAGCTCACGATAGGCAAGGAACTGCAAGCGTCGATCGATACTCAGCGTCAAATCCCTGCCGTGACGAGGCGGTTTGACGCGCTCGACTTCGGCAACGACGTGGTGGCGGCCGTCCTGGATGACGCGCCGCTTGCCTGGCTCCGCCCGCAGCCAGGAATCGAATGCCAGCTCCATGCCCTCGATTCCTCGGTCATCTACGTTGGTGAAACCAATGACATGGCCGAAGATCTCGCCGCTAGGGTAGAAGCGCCTGTATTCGGATTCCATACCCAGACCCTGAAGTTTGTGCTCATCGATCACGCGCTGCACCGCAACGGTCTCATCCGGGCCGATTCGTCGCTTGATATAGATGAAGGCACGCTCGCGCTTGCTCGTCAGCCGTTTCATCAACTCGCGTTCGTCGATATGCAAGGCCCCGGCTAAGTCGCCCACCACCCGTGGCTGTCCAACAAGCTGGCGTGGATCGCCCCACACGGTGGAAACCGGGGTGCTGACGGCGAGTGGCTCTGCGTTGCGGTCCAGGATCATGCCGCGTCGGGCGGGGATTTCACGCACGCGCAGGTAGCGGCGCTCACCCTCGTTGCGAAGGAAATCCCTGTCCATTACCTGGCGGTCGAAGGCGCTCCAGATGATGGCGAACAGCAGTACGCCAAGGGCGCTGATCAACGCCCGGCGTCGCACACTGAAATTGGGTCCCACGCCCAAGCGCTCGACACGCTCGATACGCTTGCGGCGTTGGTCTCTAGAGGCCATCACGGCCTCCATTGATCACCCGCACGTCCTGACTTTGGGGGAGGCGCATTCCGAGCAGCTCGCGTGCTCTGGCCTCGACGCGGGGATGGGTCGTCAGCGCCGCCTCCTCGATTCGCAGCTGTCCCCAGCGCACCTCCAGA
>JAJDOL010000107.1 GCA_022340195.1 Chromatiaceae bacterium | reverse complement strand
CGAGGGCATCGAAATGGTGATGCCGGGCGACAACGTAAAGATGACCGTCAACCTGATCGCTCCGATCGCCATGGAAGAGGGGCTGCGCTTTGCGGTGCGCGAGGGCGGGCGAACGGTCGGTGCCGGCGTGGTCTCCAAGATTGTCGAGTAATCCTCTTGGCCGAGCATGCGAAGGTGGCTGCGCGTGCTTGTTGTCGACCCGGAGCCCCGGTTCGGGGCTATGATTTCCAGGCCAGTAGCTCAATTGGCAGAGCAGCGGTCTCCAAAACCGCAGGTTGGGGGTTCAAGTCCCTCCTGGCCTGCCATATTTATGCGATTATCGGAAGATGACATACCAGAATGCGCCGAGTTTTTCGCTCGTCTTCAAGGCGTGCCAGTTGGCGCATAGCGGGCTATGTAAAGGCCGGCACGATACGGAAAACGGACGCGAAGAGGAGCAGGCCGGTATGTCATTTGACAGAATTCGCCTTATATCCCGCAGGCAGCGCTAGCTAGATGAATGCAAGAGCAGAGGCCGGCGCCACCGGTTTGGACAGGGTCAAACTGGCGGCGGCGGCTGTTTTGTTAGTCGCAGGTATTTACGGCTTTTACCACTTCGCTGCGTACTCTGCTCTGCTAAGGGTTTTGGGCTTATTGTTGGTCGGCGGCGTCGCCGTTGCTGTGGCTCTGCAGACGGAGCCGGGCCGCCGCTTGTGGCAATTTGCGGGCGACGCACGGTCCGAGGTGCGTAAGGTCGTTTGGCCGACACGCCAGGAGACTTTGCAAACGACCCTGGTCGTTATTGTGATGGTGCTCATTCTGGGTATCATCCTCTGGCTTTTCGACATGATGCTCATGGGGATACTGCGGTTCCTTACCGGGCAGGGAGGCTGAGGATGACCCAGCGTTGGTACGTAATCCACGCCTATTCGGGTTTCGAGGGACAGGTCAAGCGCTCCCTCGAAGAGCGGATCCGGAGAGCCGGTATGGAGGATCTTTTCGGTCCGGTTCTCGTGCCGACCGAGGAAGTCGTGGAAATGCGGGGTGGCCAGCAGCGCAAGAGCGAGCGCAAGTTCTTTCCCGGTTATGTGCTTGTGAAAATGGATTTGACTGACGACACCTGGCACTTGGTAAAAAGTGTTCCGAAGGTCATGGGCTTCATCGGTGGTACCGGTGACAAGCCCGCGCCAATTCCGGACAAGCAGGCCGACGCAATTCTCCAGCGGGTCCAAGAGGGCGTGGAAAAGCCTCGCCCGAAGGTGCTCTACGAACCCGGCGAGGTAGTAAGGGTCATCGACGGTCCCTTCACGGACTTCAACGGTGTGGTAGAAGAGGTGGATTACGAGAAGAGCCGGCTCAAGGTTTCGGTTCTCATCTTTGGGCGCTCCACCCCCGTGGACCTGGAGTTCGGCCAAATCGAAAAAGGTTGACCTCTGTAGGGACGACGCGTTCAGGGTACTCGGTAGTACCTTGACCAACAGGTTGGAAGCCATACAACTCATCTCATATTTCGACATCAGGTCTTCGAGAGCAAGGCGATCGGAGCGGGGAGCCGGATCATAAGAGTTCGGCGTTTGCACCCACAGGAGAAGCGAATGGCAAAGAAGATATCGGCGTACATAAAGCTGCAGGTCAAGGCGGGCGAGGCGAATCCGAGTCCGCCGGTTGGCCCGGCGCTGGGACAGCACGGCGTCAACATCATGGAGTTCTGTAAGGCGTTCAACGCCAAGACCCAGAACCTGGAGAAGGGGCTGCCGATCCCGGTGGTCATCACCGTTTATGCGGATCGCAGCTTCACTTTCATCACCAAGACACCACCCGCGTCTGTCCTGCTCAGGAAGATTGTCGGGGTGCCGAAGGGAAGCAGCACGCCGAACGTCACCAAGGTCGGGACCGTTACCCGAGCCCAACTCGAGGAGATTGCGAACACGAAGATGCCTGATTTGACCGCTGCGGACATGGACGCGGCCGTGAGAACCATCGCGGGTAGTGCGCGCGCCATGGGTTTGAACGTGGAGGGCGTGGAATAATGGCCAAGCTGTCGAAAAGGATGAGGACGATCCGCGAGCAGGTCGAGTCAGGCAAAATCTACGGCGCCGAAGAGGCGTTCGCTCTGCTTAAGGCTCTCTCGAAGGTCAAGTTCACCGAGAACGTCGACGTAGCGGTCAATCTGGGTGTCGATCCGCGAAAGTCCGATCAGGTCGTGCGCGGTTCCACGGTCCTACCCAACGGTATCGGCAAGACGGTGCGCGTGGCTGTTTTTGCGCAGGGCGGGAATGCCGAGGCTGCGACAGAGGCAGGAGCCGACAAGGTCGGGATGGACGACCTCGCCGCGGAGGTCAAGTCCGGGAATTTGGACTTTGACGTGGTGATCGCCTCACCGGACGCCATGCGTGTGGTCGGGCAGCTCGGCAAGATTTTAGGGCCCCGTGGTCTGATGCCTAATCCCAAGGTGGGGACGGTCACCCCCAATGTGGCCGATGCCGTGATGAACGCCAAGGCCGGTCAGGTTCGTTACCGTACCGATAAGGCGGGCATCATCCATTGTCCCTTGGGTAAGGCGGATTTCGAGCCTGCGGCTCTGCGCGAGAACCTGGAGGCGCTGCTGGGCAACCTGATGAAGGCCAAGCCGAGCACCGCAAAAGGTGTTTACATGCGTCGTGTCACAGTCTCTACGACAATGGGGCCGGGTCTCGCGGTCGATTATTCTTCGCTCTCTTTCTAGGGCGGATATTTCAAGCGAAGGTGCGACGGACGAGAAGAGATCGGCTGTTTCGCGAGTCTGCTACGGACTGGCCAAAAGGGCGCGAACAAGATAACCGGTCGTAAAAAGACGGATTTGGAACCGGTTGCTCAACGCGGGCAACTTGTTTCGACAGGGACTTTGGGGCACCGGCAATTGTGTCGGCGGCCGTCAAAGACCGCAGGTGCCTTGCCGCCGGGAAGGAGGTTCCGGCAGCTTGGCTTAATTCCAGTGGGCCTGCGCAGACGCTGCTCCCGAATCAGATTGGCCACCTCGGTGTGAAAGCGCCTGCTGCCCCCTGATGACGGTGCACGGGCAGGATCTATATGCAGCCTATGGACCGGCGAGCGTGTGGGTAACTGCCGGCTAAACCGAGGGCTTGTGCCCTCAGAAATGTCAAATCTGGAGGTGACGACTGTGGCACTGAGTTTTGCCCAAAAAGAAGCGATCGTCGCCGAGGTCGCGGAGGTAGCTAAAGGTGCCTACTCGCTCGTGGGTGCCGAGTATCGTGGTTTGAGCGTGGACGAGCTAACCGACCTGCGTGTTCGAGCACGCAACGCCGGCGTTTACGTCCGCGTCGTGAAAAACACGCTTGCGAAGCGCGCATTCGAGGATAGCGATTTTTCCTGCACCACGAACGAGCTTAAAGGTCCCCTTCTCTTTGCCTTCTCGCAGGAGGACCCGGGGGCAGCAGCGCGCGTCGCCGAGGCCTTTGCAAAGGGACACGATCAGTTCAAGGTCAAGCTGCTCTCCATCGGGGGCAAGCTGTTGGACGCATCGGAGCTGAGTACGCTGGCAAAAATGCCGACCTACGACGAGGCGATCAGTCAGCTGATGGCCGTGCTGAAGGCGCCGGTCCAAAAGCTCGCGGCGACCATGAATGAGGTACCGGGTAAGCTTGTCCGCACCCTCGCTGCGGTCCGCGATGCCAGAGACGCGGCCTGAGCGACGGTCTGCATGGGTTCGGACGACGCATCAAACGAAGAGATTCAGATTCGGGAGAAATGAAATGGGTGTTTCGAAAGACGAAATCCTGGACGCTATCGCCAACATGACCGTTATGGAGGTCGTGGAGTTGATCAGCGCGATGGAAGAGAAATTCGGTGTAACCGCTGCTGCGGCGGTAGCCGCCGCGCCTGCTGTCGGTGGCGGCGCGGAGGCCGCACCGGAAGAGGAGAAGACCGAGTTCGACGTGGTGTTAGCGTCCTATGGCTCCAACAAGGTGTCTGTCATAAAGGCCGTGCGCGCGCTTACCGGGCTGGGTCTGAAGGAAGCGAAGGACGCAGTGGAAGGTGCGCCGAATACCATCAAGGAAGCGGTGCCTAAGGATGAGGCAGAAGCGGCCAAGAAGGCGTTGGAAGAGGCTGGCGCGACTGTCGAAGTCAAGTAAGGCAATTGCTGCCGACAGAGTACACGGCTGGTTTGCCTTTTTTTGCCCGGCATACAAGTTGCGCCAGCGACTCTCTAGGTTTCTAGGGGCCTGCCGGCGAATCACAAATGGGAACGGAGATTCGGCGCAACCTGGTAAATCTTCTTTGTTCCGCAGATCTTCTGATGGTGTTGCTGCGATTCTATGCCTAAAGCGCAGAAGAGGGGCTGGCGGTATGTTATGCCGCCGGCCTTTTGCCGCTTCTGAAACGACCGTTCGGTCTTGCTTAGATCGCCGCGCTCTTTCCTATGGCGCCGGAGCGGCAAGCTGCGGGTCTGTCGCCTGAATCGCCTGGATGTCCGCGTTGGGTTGTCCTTCGCGGACTTCAAATGACCTCTAACAGCACTTCGAGGGAAGGCAGTATGGCCTATTCGTTCACCGAGAAAAAGCGTATTCGCAAAGACTTCGGAAAGCGTCCCAGCATCTTGGACGTACCCTTCCTGCTGGCAACCCAGATCGATTCCTACCGCGCCTTCCTTCAGGAAGACACGCCGTCGAACAAGCGCGGCGACATTGGTCTGCATGCGGCATTCAAGACCGTGTTCCCCATTGAGAGCTACTCGGGGAATGCTGTGCTCGAGTACGTGAGCTACCGCCTCGGTGAGCCACCCTTCGATGTGCGCGAGTGCCATCTTCGCGGTGCTACCTTTGCCGCGCCGCTCCGCGTACTGCTGCGCCTGGTGATATACGACAAGGAGGCTCCGGCAGGTTCCAAAGTGGTCAAGGACATAAAGGAGCAGGAGGTCTACATGGGCGAGTTGCCGCTCATGACCGAGACCGGCACCTTCATCATCAACGGCACCGAGCGGGTCATCGTCTCCCAACTTCACCGCTCTCCGGGTGTGTTCTTCGATCACGACAAGGGCAAGACCCACTCCTCGGGCAAGCTCTTGTTTTCCGCCCGAGTGATCCCCTACCGAGGCTCTTGGCTCGATTTCGAGTTTGATCCAAAGGACAACGTCTTTGCCCGCATCGACCGCCGTCGCAAGTTGCCCGCGACTATCCTGCTGCGTGCCCTAGGCTACTCGACCGAGCAGATCCTGGAGCGCTTCTTCGATACCGACAGCTTCCACTTGGGCGAAGAGGGCATCGAGCTCGATGTGGTACCCGAGCGACTACGTGGCGAGACCCTGGGCTTCGACATCGGCATCGGCGACCAGGTCCTGGTCGAGGCGGGAAGGCGGGTGACCTCGCGCCACATCCGCGATCTGCAGAAGGCGGGCGTGGAGCGCCTCCTGGTTCCGTCGGAGTTCCTGCTGGGACGTACGCTTGCCCGGACTGTGGTCGATGCGGAAACTGGAGAGGTGCTTGCCGAGGCCAATACGGAGCTGACCGACGAGTTGGTCGAGGCTTTGTCCGACAAACAGGTCGTTAATATCGAGACCCTGTTCGTGAACGATCTCGATCACGGACCCTACATCTCCGAGACGCTGCGCATCGATCCGACGACCAACGCGCTGGAGGCCCAGGTAGAGATCTATCGCATGATGCGCCCGGGCGAGCCGCCCACGAAGGAGGCAGCGCAGAACCTGTTTCACAATCTGTTCTTCTCCCCGGATCGTTACGACCTGTCCGCGGTGGGGCGCATGAAATTCAATCGGCGCCTGCAGCGGGAGTCCGAGGGGGGGCCCGGTATTCTTTACGATGGATGTTATTTCGCCGAACGCGGTGACGAGTTCTCCAAGCGGCTCTTCGAGGAGGTGGGCGATCTCTCCGATATCATCGATGCTCTGAAAGTGTTGGTCGAGCTCCGCAACGGCCGCGGCAACGTGGACGACATCGATCATCTGGGCAACCGCCGTATCCGCTGCGTGGGCGAGATGGCGGAAAACCAGTTCCGCGTAGGCTTAGTCCGCGTGGAGCGGGCGGTCAAGGAACGCCTGTCCCTGGCGGAATCCGAGGGCCTTATGCCGCAGGAGCTGATCAACGCCAAGCCGGTTTCGGCGGCGATCAAGGAGTTCTTCGGCTCAAGCCAACTCTCCCAGTTCATGGACCAGAACAACCCGCTATCCGAGGTTACACACAAGCGCCGCGTCTCGGCGCTGGGTCCGGGCGGCTTGGCGCGAGAGCGTGCTGGTTTCGAGGTACGCGATGTGCATCCGACGCACTATGGGCGGGTGTGCCCCATTGAAACCCCGGAGGGGCCGAACATCGGCCTCATCAACTCGCTTGCGGTCTATGCGCGAACCAACAAGTACGGCTTCCTCGAGACGCCGTACCGCAAGGTGGACGGTGGTCGCGTCACCGATGAGATCAATTATCTGTCGGCGATCGAGGAGGGCAACTTTGTCATTGCCCAGGCCAATGCCTCACTCGACGACAACGGGCAGCTCACTGATGCCCTGGTCTCCTGCCGGCACCAGAACGAGTTCACGCTCAAGGCGCCGGACGAGGTTCAGTATATGGACGTCTCTCCGCGCCAAATCGTCTCGGTCGCGGCATCTCTGATCCCCTTCCTGGAGCACGATGACGCCAACCGTGCCCTCATGGGTTCCAACATGCAACGCCAGGCCGTACCCACGTTGCGCGCGGAGAAGCCCCTGGTAGGTACTGGTATGGAGCGCGTGGTAGCCAAGGATTCGGGTGTTACAGTCGTCGCCCGGCGTGGCGGTTCAGTTGAGTCCGTGGATGCGGCACGTATCGTGGTACGGGTCCACGACGAGGAGGCGATGAAGACGCCGGACGAGCCTGGTGTTGATATCTACAACCTCACCAAATATACGCGCTCCAACCAGAACACCTGCATCAATCAGCGCCCCCTGGTGTCGCCCGGCGATGCCATCGGTCGCGGTGACGTTCTGGCCGACGGGCCCTCGACCGATATGGGCGAGCTGGCGCTCGGCCAGAATCTGCGGGTAGCCTTTATGCCTTGGAATGGTTACAACTTTGAGGATTCCATCCTCATTTCGGAACGCGTTGTCCAGGAGGACAGGTTCACCAGCATCCATATCGAGGAGCTCACCTGCCTCGCCCGGGACACCAAGCTGGGACCGGAAGAGATCTCGGGTGACATCCCCAACGTGGGCGAGTCCGCCCTGTCGAAGCTTGACGAGTCCGGCATCGTCTATGTCGGCGCGGAGGTGTGTGACGGCGATATCCTGGTAGGCAAGGTGACACCGAAGGGTGAGACCCAGCTCACACCGGAGGAGAAGCTGCTACGAGCGATCTTCGGCGAGAAGGCCTCGGATGTGAAGGACACCTCGTTGCGCCTGCCATCGGGAATGGCCGGCACGGTGGTGGACGTGCAGGTCTTTACGCGCGACGGCGTGGAGAAGGACAAGCGCGCCCTGCAGATCGAGGAGCAGGAGCTCGAGCGGGTGCGCAAAGACCTGGCTGATCAACTGCGCATCATGGAGAACGATACCTTTCAGCGTGTAGAGAAGATGCTGAGCGGTAAGGTGGCCGATGGGGGTCCCCGCGGCCTCAGGGCCGGCGCGAAGATCACAAAGGCCTATCTGAACGACCTGGCCGAGAGCGACTCCAAGGAGAAGTGGTTGGAGATTCGGCTGCGTGCCGAGGAGTCGGCCAGTCAGTTGGAAGCGGTGGCGCATCAGATCAGCCAGCAGCGCGAGGACTTTCGTGAGCGCTTCGAGGTGAAAAAACGCAAGATCACCCAGGGTGACGATTTGGCTCCCGGTGTGCTCAAGATGGTCAAGGTCTATGTGGCCGTGAAGCGTCGCGTCCAACCGGGTGACAAGATGGCGGGCCGCCACGGCAACAAAGGCGTCATCTCCATGATAGTCCCGGTGGAGGACATGCCCTTTTCTGCCGACGGCGAGCCTGTGGACATCGTGTTGAATCCCCTTGGCGTGCCCTCTCGCATGAATGTGGGCCAGGTTCTGGAGACGCACCTGGGTTGGGCGGCAAACGGAATTGGACTGAGAATTGGCAAGATGTTACGTGCCCAGGCGGAGGTCGCGGAAGTCAGGGCCTTCTTGGATAAGGTCTACAACAGCAGCGGTAAGCCCGAGGATCTGGACAGCCTGAGCGACAAGGAAATCCTCACGCTGGCAAAGCATCTGAGCAAGGGTTTGCCCTTGGCTACGCCCGTGTTCGACGGGGCAGCCGAGGAAGAGATAGTCGCCATGCTTGCTTTGGCGGGTCGCGACAACCGCGATTCGGGTATCCCTCTGGCCCAGACGCTACTTCACGACGGGCGAACGGGCGACGCTTTCGAGCGTCCCGTTACGGTAGGCTACATGTATATGCTAAAGCTCAACCACTTGGTGGACGACAAAATGCATGCCCGCTCCACCGGACCCTATAGCTTGGTCACCCAGCAGCCTCTGGGGGGTAAGGCGCAGTTCGGCGGCCAGCGCTTCGGCGAAATGGAGGTATGGGCACTGGAGGCTTATGGCGCATCCTATACGCTGCAAGAAATGCTCACCGTCAAGTCCGACGACGTGAATGGACGAACGCGCATGTACAAAAATATCGTCGATGGTGATCACCGAATGGAGGCGGGGATGCCGGAGTCGTTCAATGTGCTGGTGAAAGAAATCCGTTCATTGGGCATCAATGTTGAATTGGAACAGGATTAGGAGGGTTCGAGGTTCAAGGGTCGAGGAACAACGACCTTTGCCTCTACCGCGTCCGTTTCCTCTTCTTAGGCCCTCGGCCCTCCATAGCGGAGCTATCGAATGAAAGACCTTCTTAAGATTCTGAAGCAACAGGGTCAGGCCCTGGAGTTCGATGCCATAAAGATCGGTCTGGCATCCCCCGATATGATCCGATCCTGGTCATACGGTGAGGTCAAAAAGCCGGAGACCATCAACTACAGGACCTTCAAACCTGAGCGCGACGGTCTCTTCTGCGCCAAGATCTTCGGTCCCATCAACGACTACGAGTGCCTGTGCGGCAAGTACAAGCGTCTGAAGCACCGGGGTGTGGTGTGCGAGAAGTGCGGGGTGGAGGTTACCCTGGCCAAGGTGCGCCGCGAGCGCATGGGTCATATCGACTTGGCGAGCCCCACGGCCCATATCTGGTTCCTCAAGTCGCTCCCCTCCCGTATCGGCCTGCTGCTCGATATGACGCTACGCGATATCGAGCGCATCCTCTATTTCGAGTCCTTTGTGGTCGTGGACCCGGGGTTGGTCCAGACACTGGAGCGTGGACAACTGCTCACCGACGAGCAGTATCTGGAGGCGCTCGAGGAGAATGGGGACGAGTTTGACGCCCGTATGGGCGCTGAGGCTGTATACGAGCTGTTGCGGACCATCGATCTGCCCTCGGAGATACGCCGGATGCGCGAGGATATCGAGGCCACCAATTCCGAGACCAAAATCAAAAAGCTCACCAAGCGCCTCAAGCTGATGGAGTCACTACAGGACTCCGGGAACCGCCCGGAGTGGATGATCCTCACGGTGTTGCCCGTGCTGCCGCCGGAGCTACGGCCCCTGGTGCCACTGGACGGCGGGCGCTTTGCGACCTCGGATCTGAACGACCTGTACCGGCGTGTCATCAACCGTAACAACCGCCTCAAGCGGCTGTTGGATCTGGTCGCCCCAGATATCATCGTGCGCAACGAAAAGCGTATGCTGCAGGAATCGGTCGACGCCCTACTTGACAACGGCCGGCGGGGGCGCGCCATCACCGGCACGAACAAGCGACCGCTCAAGTCGCTGGCGGACATGATCAAGGGCAAGCAGGGGCGTTTCCGCCAGAACCTGCTGGGCAAGCGTGTCGACTATTCCGGTCGCTCGGTTATCGTGGTCGGCCCGACCCTGAAGCTTCATCAGTGCGGTCTGCCCAAACGTATGGCCTTGGAGCTCTTCAAACCCTTTATCTTCAGCAAGCTGCAGCTGCGCGGTTTGGCCACGACGATCAAGGCGGCCAAGAAGATGGTGGAACGCGGTACGGCCGAGGTCTGGGATATTCTCGAGGAGGTCATCCGCGAGCACCCCGTCATGCTCAACCGGGCCCCGACCCTTCATCGCCTTGGTATCCAGGGCTTCGAGCCGGTGCTCATCGAGGGCAAGGCTATCCAGCTCCATCCTTTGGTTTGTACCGCGTTTAATGCCGACTTCGACGGCGACCAGATGGCGGTCCACGTACCCCTGTCGCTCGAGGCACAGCTGGAGGCCCGCGCCCTGATGATGGCCTCCAACAACATCCTCTCGCCGGCTAATGGCGAGCCCATCATCGTGCCCTCTCAGGACGTGGTGCTGGGCCTCTACTTTGTGACACGGGATCGCGTGGGCGCGCGCGGCGAGGGCAGCGTCTTTGCCGGCATAGACGAGGCGCGACGGGCCTACGAAACCGGGAAAGCGGACCTGCACGCTCGTATAAGGGTACGTATTCGGGAGGTGCTGGCCGAGGAAGACGGCACCCGACACGAGGTCATTTCCATCAAGGACACGGTGCTTGGGCGTGCCCTGGTGTTCGAGATTGTGCCGGATGGCCTGCCCTTCGATCTGGTCGACCAAGCGTTGGGAAAAAAGGCGATCTCGAGGCTCATCAATCGCTGCTATCGGGTTTTGGGCTTGAAGCAGACCGTGGTTTTCGCCGATCAGCTCATGTACCTCGGTTTCCGGATGGCTACTCGGGCGGGTGTTTCTATCGGTCTTGGCGACATGGAGGTTCCGGAGGAGAAGGCAGTCATATTGGCTGCTGCCGAGGGGCAGGTCAAGGAGATCGAGGAGCAGTACGCGTCGGGCCTGGTAACTAACGGCGAGCGCTACAACAAGGTCGTGGACATCTGGTCGCATACCAACGACCAGGTTGCGAAGGCCATGATGAGCAAGCTAGGCGGCGACCTGGCTCGCGTCGATTCGTTATTCGAGGCCCAGCGCGTGTTGGGTCTGTACCGCCAAGGCGCGCTCAGCGTCGTCGAAGACCAAAATCGAGCGACGGTTCAGTGTCTGTTCAACGAGCTGCAGTCAGGGGTCAAGCAGGCGGGAGATAAACTGGATGCGGGCGAGATCGACGTTGATACATTTCGCCGGCAGGCCTTTTCAGCGCTAGGCGACTACCGGCCGAGGATCGAAAGCCTCGTCGATCTCGATTCTATCCGGTGGGAAAACTTGAAGAAGTATGTGAAGGGTGTGCTTGCGGCTCCCGAGCTGCAGATCGCGCAAGAGCGTCGGCAGGATTCCTTCAACTCCATTTATATGATGGCCGACTCGGGAGCCCGCGGCTCCGCCGCACAGATCCGGCAGCTCGCCGGTATGCGAGGCCTGATGGCAAAGCCGGACGGCTCTATCATCGAGACTCCGATTACAGCCAACTTCCGCGAGGGTTTGAATGTCATCCAGTACTTCATCTCCACCCATGGTGCGCGCAAGGGTTTGGCGGACACGGCGCTGAAGACCGCCAACTCCGGTTATCTCACTCGGCGCCTGGTAGACGTGGCCCAGGACATGGTGGTCCTTGAAGTGGATTGCGGGACCGAGGAAGGTCTGTTGATGACCCCCATCATCGAGGGTGGCGACGTGGTCGAGGAATTGCGCGAACGGATCCTTGGACGGATTACCGCGGCTGATGTCTACAGACCCTTGACGGATGATCTGATCTGTCCCGCCGGGACCCTGCTCGACGAGGCCCGAGTCATTGTCCTCGAGGCCGCCGGCATCGATCAGGTGCGGGTGCGCTCGCCCATTACCTGCGAGGCACGAATCGGCGTTTGTGCCCAGTGCTACGGTCGCGATTTGGCGCGGGGGCACCGGGTCAATATGGGCGAGGCGGTGGGCGTCATCGCTGCCCAGTCCATCGGCGAGCCCGGAACCCAGCTTACCATGCGCACCTTTCACATCGGCGGTGCCGCCTCGCGGGCGGCGGCGGTCAACAGCATCGAGATCAAATCCGCGGGCTCGGCGCGCCTTCACAATATCAAGACAGTCGAGCACCAGAGCGGTAACCTGGTGGCGGTCTCGCGGTCGGGTGAATTGACGGTTGCCGACGACATGGGCTTGGAGAAGGAGCGCTACAAGGTCCCCTACGGCGCGACCCTGCGGATCGGCGACGGTGATGCTGTACAGGGCGGCCAAGTGGTGGCGACCTGGGATCCACATACGCATCCAGTCATCACCGAGGTAGCCGGGCGTTTGCGGTTCGAGGACTTCATCGACGGCGTAACTGTGCAGGGCGAGACCGACGAGGTGACGGGGCTCACCTCGCTGGTGGTCATAGACCCGAAGCAGCGCCCGTCACACGGCAAGGATCTGCGGCCCATGGTCATGTTGCTCGACGAGAATGATCAGGAGCTCAACATTGCCGGTACGGAGATGCCCGCGCGCTATTTTCTGCCGGCAGGCGCCATCGTAAGCGTTTCCGACAACGCGGACGTGGGGGTGGGGGACGTTCTGGCACGCATCCCACAGGAGTCGAGCAAGACGCGCGACATCACAGGTGGTCTGCCACGTGTTGCGGACCTCTTCGAGGCTCGCAAGCCCAAGGAGCAGGCCTTGCTCGCCGAGGCATCGGGGGCCGTCAGCTTCGGCAAGGACACCAAGGGCAAGCAGCGGCTCATCATCACCACGGATGAGGGAGAGGCGGTTGAAGAGCTGATCCCGAAGTGGCGCCACGTCAATGTGTTCGAAGGCGAGCTCGTGGAGAAGGGCGAGGTGATTTCCGACGGCGAGCTCAACCCCCACGATATCCTCCGTCTAAAGGGAGTGACGGCGTTAGCCGAGTACCTGGTTAAGGAGATCCAGGATGTATATCGTCTGCAGGGTGTCAAGATCAACGACAAGCACATCGAGGTGATCGTGCGTCAGATGCTACGCAAGGTGGAAGTCACCAACGCTGGGGATACGAGGCTGCTGCGCGGTGAGCAGGCCGAGCACGCTGCCGTGTTAGAGGAGAACGCTCGGGTAATGGCGGAGGGCAGATACCCGGCGCAATACCAGCCGCTGTTGCTGGGCATCACCAAGGCATCGCTCGCGACCGAGTCTTTCATCTCGGCGGCATCCTTCCAGGAGACGACCCGGGTCCTCACGGAGGCGGCCGTGCGCGGCTCCACCGACCACCTCACGGGTTTGAAGGAGAACGTCATTGTCGGCCGCCTTATCCCGGCCGGGACTGGCTTGGCCTATCACAACGAGCGCCGGCGCCGGCGCCAAGAAGAGCGAGCGTTGGAGGCCGAAGCCCAGGGCCAGGGCAAGGTGGAGATGGCGGCGGAGGACATCGAAGAGGCCCTCAAGCAGGAGCTGAATACCTCAGAGACGGAGTAGCGGTTGACACTATCGTTACCCCCTACTATACTTCCGCGTCTTAGCTGAGCCGGCGACTTCCGCCGGCTCGCTTTGTTTTCGAATCCGGGTGACCAACGCCCGGGTCGCTCTAAGGTAAACCGCGAGAGGCCTGATGCCGTTGCCGCCAAGGCAGCTCTACGGCAAAGTCGGTTTTGCCTATTGTTTTTTCCGTGAAGGCGCCCCGGTGCCGGTGGAGATGGTTAGGAATGGCGACAATCAACCAATTGGTGCGCAAGCCAAGAAAGCGCAAGGTTGCCAAGAGCAATGTACCCGCGTTGGAGGCTTGTCCGCAAAAGCGGGGTGTTTGCACGCGCGTCTATACGACGACGCCTAAAAAACCCAATTCCGCCCTGCGCAAGGTTGCCCGCGTTCGCCTCACCAACGGTTACGAGGTCACCTCTTATATCGGTGGTGAGGGGCACAATCTCCAGGAGCACTCGGTGGTGCTCATTCGCGGCGGCCGTGTGAAGGACCTACCCGGTGTCCGTTACCACACCGTCCGAGGAACCCTGGATACGTCTGGGGTGGGAAGCCGGCGTCAGGGCCGTTCCAAGTACGGCGCCAAGCGTCCAAAGAGCTGAGCTCGCGCTTGGTTTTAGTTTGATTACAGGGGTCGGAGCCTTCAGTCATGCCGAGAAGACGCATAGTTGCCCGCCGCCAGGTCCTACCGGATCCCAAGTTCGGAAGCGACTTGCTTGCCAAGTTCATCAATATGCTCATGGAAGACGGCAAGAAATCGGTTGCCGAGCGCATCATCTACGGTGCTCTCGATCAGGTCGCCGAGAAGAAGGGTGCGGAGCCCCTGGAGCTGTTGGATCAGGCCATGGAGAACGTGCGCCCGGTGGTGGAGGTCAAATCCCGCCGGGTCGGCGGTGCCACCTATCAGGTACCGGTTGAGGTGCGTCCGACGCGTCGCAATTCGCTGGCGATGCGCTGGCTCATCGATGCGGCGCGAAAACGTTCCGAGAAATCCATGGCCCTGCGTCTTGCCGGGGAGTTGATGGATGCGGCGGATTCGCGTGGGACCGCCGTTAAGAAGAAGGAAGACACCCATCGCATGGCCGAGGCCAACAAGGCCTTCTCTCACTATCGGTGGTGATCCCGGCGGCGGACGCGGGTTCATGTAGGCGGGTTCATTAAGGGCGGATAGACTCGTGGCACGCAGTACACCAATAGACAGGTATCGCAATCTCGGCATCATGGCGCATATCGATGCCGGAAAGACCACTACTACCGAGCGCATCCTGTTTTATACCGGCATCTCCCATAAGCTCGGAGAGGTGCACGACGGCGCTGCCACCATGGACTGGATGGAGCAGGAGCAGGAGCGTGGTATTACCATCACGTCCGCAGCGACAACTTGCTTCTGGAAGGGCATGGATATGCAGCATCCGGAGCATCGTATCAATATCATCGACACCCCTGGGCACGTGGACTTTACTATCGAGGTAGAGCGTTCCCTGCGAGTTCTCGACGGCGCCTGCGCCGTTTTCTGCGCCGTTGGCGGTGTCGAGCCCCAGTCCGAGACGGTCTGGCGCCAAGCTGACAAATATGGCGTGCCGCGCCTCGCATTCGTAAACAAGATGGACCGCATGGGTGCGGACTTCCTGCGCGTCGTAGGGCAAGTCAAGGACCGCCTGGGCGGAAACGCCGTGCCTGTTCAGCTGCCTATCGGCGCTGAGGAGGATTTCAAGGGCGTCGTCGACCTGGTTGAGATGAAGGCTATCCTCTGGGACGAGGAGTCCAGGGGGATGAAGTTCGAGCTCCAGGACATCCCAGAGGATATGGTCGACCTTTGCGCCGAGTGGCGAGAGCACATGATCGAGGCCGCCGCCGAGGCCAACGAAGATGTCATGGAGAAATACCTTGAGGGCGAGGAGCTCTCCAAGGAGGAGATCAGGGCCGGCCTGCGCTCCCGGACTTTAAGCAACGAGATCGTTCCCATCCTGTGTGGCTCTGCGTTCAAGAACAAGGGCGTACAGGCCATGTTGGATGCGGTCATCGACTACATGCCCTCCCCCGCGGACGTCCCTGCGATCAAGGGCACGACGGACGGCGGTGTCGAGGGTGAGGAGGAGCGCCCGTCGAGCGACGAGGCACCCTTTGCCGCCCTTGCGTTCAAGATTGCAACCGACCCCTACGTGGGGACCCTGACCTTCTTCCGGGTCTACTCGGGAGTACTGAAGTCGGGTGACACCGTCCTCAATTCCGTCAAGGGAAAACGCGAGCGCGTTGGCCGCATTCTGCAGATGCACTCGAACGATCGCGAGGAGATCAAGGAGGTTCGTGCCGGCGACATCGCCGCTGCGGTTGGCCTGAAAGATGTTACAACCGGCGATACTCTTTGTGCGCAACAAGCGGTCATCACCCTGGAGCGCATGGAATTTCCCGAGCCCGTCATCTCGGTTGCGGTTGAGCCCAGAACCAAGAGCGATCAGGAAAAGATGGGCATCGCCCTATCGAAGCTCGCGCAGGAGGACCCATCCTTTCGCGTACGTACCGACGAGGAGTCGGGTCAAACCATCATCTCCGGCATGGGCGAGTTGCACCTGGAGATCATTGTCGACCGCATGAAGCGCGAGTTCAGTGTCGAGGCCAACGTAGGCGCGCCCCAGGTCAGCTACCGGGAGACCATTCGTAACAAGGTCGAGCAGGAAGGTAAGTTCGTCCGCCAGACCGGCGGCCGTGGTCAGTACGGTCACGTGTATCTGCGCATCGAGCCCCAGGAGCCCGGCGCGGGCTTCGAGTTCGTCAACGAGATAGTCGGCGGTGTCGTGCCCAAAGATTACATTCCGGCGGTGGGCAAGGGCGTCGCGGAGGCCATGGTCGGCGGAATCATAGCGGGCTTCCCGGTGGTGGATGTGAAGGTCACCCTCTACGACGGGTCCTACCACGAGGTGGACTCGAGCGAGATGGCCTTCAAGATTGCGGGCTCCATGTGCTTCAAGGAAGGTGCCGCCAAGGCCAAGCCGGTTCTGCTCGAGCCGATTATGAAGGTGGAGGTCGTCACTCCCGAGGATTACATGGGGGACGTCATGGGCGATTTGAACAGTCGCCGCGGCATGGTGCAGGGCATGGAGGACGCGCCGTCGGGAAGGGTCATTCGCGCCGAGGTACCGCTGGCGGAGATGTTCGGCTATGCCACGGATCTGCGCTCGGCGACCCAGGGCCGCGCAACCTACAGCATGGAGTTTGGGAAGTACAACGAAGTCCCGGCCAGCATTGCCGAGGCCATCTCCAAGAAACAGTAATCAGCGACAGGGGTAGAGCGGGATGTCCAAAACGAAATTCGAGCGCAAAAAGCCGCACGTAAACGTAGGCACGATCGGCCATGTGGACCATGGCAAGACGACGCTGACGGCGGCGATCACCATGGTGATGGCCGAGAAGCACGGCGGCGAGGTCAAGGCCTTCGACCAGATCGACAATGCCCCGGAAGAGCGCGAGCGCGGCATCACCATCGCCACGGCGCAC